>SHXL01000132.1 GCA_009693345.1 Betaproteobacteria bacterium | reverse complement strand
ATCCTCGCCTCGCAGTTCGGCAGCTTCATCCAGCCGGTGGCGATCATGATGTCGCTGCCGCTGTCGCTGATCGGCGTGGTGCTGGCGCTGATCCTCTTCCGCTCGACGCTCAATATCTTTTCCATCATCGGCTTCATCATGCTGATGGGCCTGGTGACCAAGAACGCGATCCTGCTGGTGGATTTCGTTAACCAGGAGCGACGCGCCGGGAAAGCGCGTCTTGAGGCGGTCCTCGCGGCGGGCAGGATCCGGCTGCGGCCGATCCTGATGACCACGCTGGCGATGATCTTCGGCATGATCCCGCTCGCGCTTGGCCTGGGCGAAGGCGGCGAGCAGCGCTCTCCCATGGGGCAGGCGGTGATTGGCGGCGTGATTACCTCCGGCCTGCTCACCCTGGTGGTGGTGCCGGTGATCTACACCTACTTGGACGATCTTGCCGCCTGGGCGAAGCGCTTTGGTAAGATTGCGGCTTCCCCCGGCACCAGCGCGTGACATGAATCTCGAATTGGCCCGCAGCAACATGGTCGAGCAGCAGATCCGCCCTTGGGAGGTGCTGGATCAGGGCGTGCTTGACCTGCTCTATACCGTGCCGCGGGAGGAATTTGTCCCGTTGTCCTGCCGCAATCTCGCCTTCTCGGACATGGAAATCCCCATCGGGGAGGGCGAGAAGATGTGGCCTCCCAAGCTGGAGGCTCGCGTGCTGCAGGAGCTTGCTCCCAAGCGCAGCGACCGGGTGCTCGAGGTCGGTACCGGCAGCGGCTACTTCACCGCGCTGCTCGCGCACCGGTCGGCGCACGTCTATTCGGTCGAAATCCGGCCCGCGCTCGCTGCCTTTGGCAAGGCGAACATCGTGCGCCATGGCCTCGACAATGTCACCCTCGCAACTGGCGACGGTGCGAGCGGTGTGCCGCGGGAGTTTCCCTACGGCGGCCCTTTCGACATCGTGGTGCTCACCGGTTCGGTGCCGCTGCTGCCGAAGGGATTGCTCGATGCGCTCGCGCCCGGCGGGCGCGCCTTCGCGGTGGTCGGCGAAGCGCCGGTCATGAGCGCGAAGATCATCACCTGCACCGCCCCGGGCGCATTGCACACCGTCGAACTGTTCGAGACGCTGCTCGCGCCGCTCGCCAATTGCGAACAACCCCGGCGCTTCACCCTTTAAGGCGATATCGATGCGCATTGTCATTTTCGCGTTCTTTTTACTCGCGCTACCGGCGGCGGCGCAGGACCTGCAGCAGGTCTACCGCGATGCCAAGGCCTACGATGCGCAGTTCGCCGCGGCACGCCATGCGCTGCAGGCGGGACTGGAGAAACTGCCGCAGGGTCGCGCCCTGCTCCTGCCCTCGCTAAACGCCACGGCCGGCACCACGACGAACCACTTGGGCATAAGCCCGTATGGACCGAACCCGCTGCCGCAGAGCGCGCGCACGTTCTACAACCGCAACTATCAGTTGTCCTTATCGCAGCCGGTATACCGGGCGCAGAACTGGCTGCAGTTCGACCAGGCAGAGCAGCAGGTCCGGCAATCGGAGGCGGTATTCGGCCAGGCGGGCCAGGATCTGATCGTGCGCGTCGCCCAAGCCTATTTCGATGTCCTCGCTTCCCAGGACACGCTTGCCCTGGTCGGGGCGCAGAAGACGGCGATCAGCGAGCAGCTGGCGCAGGCGAAGCGCAATTTCGAGGTCGGCACCGCCACGATCACCGACACGCACGAGGCCCAGGCGCGCTACGACCTGTCGGTGGCGCAGGAAATTTCCGCGCAGAACGATCTCGACAACAAGAAGAAGGCGCTTTCCCAGATCACCGGCAGGGACTATGCCGCCCTGCGGCAGCTGCGCGCACAGATACAACTGTCGCCGCCTAGCCCCAACAACATGAACGACTGGGTGGCGCTTACCGAAAAGCAGGCCTATCCGGTGGAGATACAGGATGCGGCTGCGCAGATTGCGAGCCTCCAGGCCAGGTCCGCAAGCGCCGGCCACTATCCGACGGTAGATCTGGTGGCGACCTACGGCCAGACCGAGCAGACCGGATCGACCACCACCGCAAGTAGTTCCCAGCTGAACGTTGGAACTTTCGGTTTGCAGTTCGCGGTGCCGCTCTATCAGGGCGGCGGCATTAGCTCGCGCGAACGGGAAGCGGCCGCCAATTACGAAAAAGCGAAGCAGGACCTGGCGAACGCCAGGCGCTCGAGCGTGCTGAGCGCGCAACAGTCCTTCCTCGCGGTGATCAGCGGCGTGGCGCAGGTGCGCGCGCTGGAACAGGCGCTGGTGTCCTCGCAGAGCGCGCTCGATTCGAACAAGCTAGGCTACGAAGTCGGCGTGCGCATCAACATCGACGTGCTGAACGCGCAGCAGCAGCTGTTCTCGACGCGGCGCGATCTCGCGGTGGCGCGCTACAACACCATTACCAGCCACTTGCGGCTGAAAGCCGCCGCCGGCAGCCTGCGCGACGAGGACCTCGAGGAGGTCAACCGGGCCCTGCAGCCCTGAGAAGTTCGTCGCACAATTCCAGGTGCTTCTGAGTTGCACCCCTGTGCGTTTCGCACAGACGTTTTCCCGCCGCTCCCATCCTTTCCATTTCGGCAGAATTCGCTAGAAGCCGCAGCGCTTCGCGGATCGCGCCCGCCGCATCCGCCGCCTGCACCGCCGCGCCGGCCTCCAGCGCGAGGCGCGCCGCTTCGGCAAAATTGAACATGCTCGGGCCGAGCACCACAGGCACACCTGCCGCGCAGGCCTCGATCAGGTTCTGTCCGCCTAGCGGGACGAACGAGCCGCCGATCACGGCGACGTCCGCGGCGGCGTAGTAGAAATCCATTTCGCCCATCGTGTCGCCCAGATGGACGCGATGGTTCGCAGCCGGCAGCGGGTCGACGCTGCGGCGCGACTGCGATAGGGCAGAAACTTCATCGAATCGCCGGGGATGCCGGGGAACGACGAGCACCAGCAGCTTTTCATCCCACGCGGGCAGCGCGTCCAGGAGCACTTTTTCCTCGCCTTCACGCGTGCTAGCGAGCAGGAGCACCGGGCGTCCGAGCCGTTCGCGCCATGCCTTGCCTTTAGCGCGCTTCGCCTTGTCGGGCGCGCTGTCGAATTTCACGTTGCCGGTCACCTCGATGCGGCGCGCACCGAGCGCGCGCAGGCGCGCCGCGTCCTCTTCGCTCTGCGCGCAAACGACCGTCAACGCGGCGATCGCGGGACGGGCGAGGCGCCTCCAGCGCCGGTAGCCAAGCGCCGATTTCTCGGACATGCGCGCGTTCGCGAGCAGCACCGGCACGCCGTGCTCGCCGCAGGCCGCGACGAGGTTCGGCCAGATCTCGGTCTCCACCAGCACCGCGAGGCGTGGCCGGAAGTGCTCCAGGAATCGGCGCACGGCTCCCGGATAGTCGTAAGGCAGCCAGGCGATCTGAACCGACTCGCCATGCAAACCTCTCAGAGCTTCGCGCCCGGCCGCCGTCATGCAGGTAAGCAGCAGGTCAAATCCGGGGTGCGCCGTCCCGAGACCGCGCACCAGTTCCGCGCAGGCACGCGCCTCGCCCACCGAAACCGCGTGCAGCCAGATCAGCGGGCGCCCGGAGGGCATATCGCGGTAATGGCCGAAGCGCTCGCTGATGCGCCTGCGGTAGAAGGGTTCGCGCCGCCCGCGCCACCAGAGCCTGGCCAGAATGAAGGACAAGGCCGCCATGATCACGGCCGTGTAAAGCCGGCGCCACATCAGCCGAGCATCCCGAGCGCTTCGAGGACGGCGTGTACCGCGGGCGGCTCGCCCGCCTTGCCAAGATTCCACAGCCGTCCCCCGCCGTGCAGGCCGGTCAGCGCGGGATCCGAACTGCAGTACAGGCCCACCACCGGAACCTCGAGCGCAGCAGCGAGGTGGGTCAGGCCGGTATCCACTCCGACAACGCAACGTGCGTCACGCGTGAGGCGCGCGATTTCGACAAGGGTCATGCGGTGCGGCACGACGGCGCCCGGGATGGCGGCGGCGATGCGCGCGCAGCGGCGCTGCTCCTCCTCCGTTCCCCAAGGCAGCACGCAATCCAGGCCGCGGCTCGCCAGCGCATTGGCAAGCGAGCGCCAGTGCTCCTCGGGCCAGAGCTTGTCGTCCCGGCTGGTCATGGTGAACAGCAGTGCGTAGGGTTTCGATGTGGGAGCCGATCCCTTCGCGCCCGCCACGCGCAGGCCGTAATCACACGATTCGTCGACGCGATACCCAAGCGCGGCCGCGGCAAGCTGGCGGTTGCGATCCACCGCGTGCAGATTTCCGCGAACGGCATGCGCGACATCGTAGAAGCGCGCGGCAACAGGCTCGCGCGCGCTGGCGCGGTCGAAACCGTGCGTGCGGCCAAGCGCCTGCGCCGCAACCAGCGCGCTCTTGAGCAGACCCTGGCTGTCGATGACCGCGTCGTATCGTTCGTTGCGCAGCGCCGCGCGGAATGCGCCCAATTCCGACCAGGTCGCCACGGCAAGCAGCGAACCGCGCCAGCGCCGGATTGCCACCGGGATCACGCGCCGCACATGGGAGTGCAATGCGGCGACCTCGGCAAAGGCCTCTTCAACTACCCAATCGATAACGGCATCCGGCACGCAGCGCGCGACATCGGAGACGGCCGGGCAATTGTGCACGACGTCGCCGAGCGAGGAGGTTTTGACGAAGAGGATGCGCGGCACGTGAATATTCGCCCTCTGGGCGTGGGCTAGAATACCGCTTTGTTTTCAAGCGATTTTAACCTCCCTTTGCCCCTGTCCGTCGTCCTGATCACGCACAATGCGGCCGCCGAGCTTCCGCAATGCCTTGCCAGCGTCGCCTTCGCCGACGAGGTCGTGGTGGTCGACTCGGGCAGCAGCGACGGCACCGCAGAGATCGCCACGCGTTACGGCGCGCGCGTCGTGGCGAAGGACTGGCTCGGTTTCGGCCGGCAAAAGCAGTTTGCGGTCGAGCAGGCAGCGCACGATTGGGTGTTGTGCCTGGATGCCGATGAGCGCGTTTCACCCGAACTGGCGGCGAGCGTGGTGCGCGCGCTGCAAGCCCCAGCAGCACCGGTCTACCGCATGGCGCGTTGCAACCGCTTCCTCGGGCGCTGGCTGCGTCACGGCGAAGGCTACCCCGACTGGAGCCCCCGCCTCTTCGACCGGCGCCACGCTCGCTGGAGTGACGACGGAGTGCACGAAAAAGTGCTCTACGCGGCATCGCCAGGCACTCTCGAGGGCGACCTGCTGCACGAGTCGGGCGAAGACCTCGGCCGCTACCTCGAAAAGCAGAACCGCTACACCGCGCTCGCGGCGCAGGAACTGCACCGGCGCGGCCAGCGTGCCGGTCTCGCCCAGCTCGCACTGTCGCCGCTGCTGCGCTTTTTCAAGTTCTACCTGCTGCGGCTAGGCTTCCTCGACGGCCTGCCCGGCCTGGTGCACATCTCGATCGGGTGCATGAACAGCTTCATGAAGTATGCGAAGCTGATCGAACTTCAAAGAATTCAAGGCCCATAACTGGGCTTGGCGCAATTGACAACAGATGCATGTGTTGGCATAGTTGCCAACAATGAAGGCGCGCCTGCTCTATGAGTTCAAGCAGCGCTATGACGACGGCGCGACCATCGAGATAGTGCTCTGGGAGTTACCGCAACCCGTCGCCAGTAGCGCGCACCGTTACAAGTACCGTCTTTTCTACGGTTTCCCGGGCCGGCGCATCGTGGGTTATGACAATGAATCGGGCAAAGGCGACCATCGCCACGCAGGTGCAAGTGAATTGAGCTATGCATTCGTATCACCGGAATCCCTGATAGAAGATTTCCTGGCGGACGTCAGGCAAAGGAGACGGAAATGAACCGAACTGCCACTATTCGAATCGAACGCGACACTCGATTGGCGCTCGCGCGCGGCGCGCGCGGATTCGCACAGGCCTGGCGCACTCGCAAGGATCAGGGCAGCGACTTCACCTTCGAATCGCCGGCCGCGTTGTTTCGCTCGCTGACGCCGGCACGCTGGGAGGCGATCGAGCGTCTGCAGGCCCTCGGACCCTCTACGCTGCGCGGACTTGCGCGTGCACTCGACAGGGACGTGAAATCCGTGCATCGCGATATCCATGCTCTGATTGAAATCGGACTTGTGACGAAAGACAGCAAGGGCAGCGTGCTCGTGCCCTTTTCCCGGATTCGCACCGAATTCGACCTCCAGCCGAGACAGGCTGCCTAACCGGAAAGCGGGTAGCTGAAGAATACCTGCTATGGCCCGAGAAATAGTCCCTGTCATTCTCTGCGGCGGCGCGGGCAGCCGCCTCTGGCCGGTGTCGCGCCAGCTGCTACCCAAGCAATTCCTGCCGCTGGTCACCGGGCGCACGTTGTTACAGGACACGGCGCTACGCGCCCGTGTGGCGCAGGACACCTCGCCGCGCGCGCGTGACGCCGTCGGCGATCAGCGAATGATCGTTATCTGCAATGAAGCGCACCGCTTCCTGGTAAACGATCAGCTTGCTGAGATCGGCATCACCGCCCGTGTCCTGCTCGAGCCGGCGGGCCGCAACACCGCCGCAGCGGTGGCCGTGGCGGCGATTGCATGCGAAGCCGAGAACCCCATCCTGCTGGTGCTCGCTTCCGATCATGCGATCCGCGGCGCCGACGCGTTCAACGGCGCAGTACGGCGCGCCGCCGAGGTCGCGGCTTCCGACATGCTAGTCACGTTCGGTATCGCCGCGACGCGGCCCGACAGCGGTTTTGGATATGTCGAATCCGGCGACCCGCTGCCCGGCAACGCGGGAGCCTTCAAAGTGGCGCGCTTCGTCGAGAAGCCCTCGGAAGATCAAGCGCGCGCGATGATCGCCACCGGACGCGTTTACTGGAACAGCGGCATGTTCGCGTTCGGCGCGCGGCGCGTCCTGGAGGAACTCGGACGCTTCCGGCCCGACATCCTCGAGGCTGCGCGCGCGGCAGTCGCAGCCGCCACCGACGATTTGGGATTTCTCCGGCTCGGGAAGGAGGCGTTTCTCGCCTGCCCCGCCGAAGCCATCGACCGCGCGGTGATGGAGCACACCGCGCACGCCGCGGTGATCCCGGCGGATTTCGCCTGGAGCGACGTCGGCTCCTGGTCGGCGCTCTGGGACTTGGCTGAAAAGGACGCGTCGGGCAACGCGGCGCGCGGCGACGTGCAACTCCAGGACACGCGCGACTCGCTGGTATTCGGTGCCGAGCGCCTGATCGCGACGCTGGGCGTGGACGGCCTGATCATCGTCGACACAGAGGATGCGCTGCTGGTGGCCGACCGTTCGCGCAGCCAGGAAGTGCGCGAAGTGGTCGAAGACCTGAAACGCGCCAACCGTTCCGAGCACCTCAGCCACCGGCGTGTCTACCGGCCGTGGGGCTATTTCGAATCGGTGGACAGCGGCGAGCGCTACCAGGTCAAGCGCCTGATGGTGAAACCGGGTCACTCGCTTTCGCTACAGTTGCACCGCAAGCGCGCCGAGCACTGGGTGGTCGTCTCCGGGCGCGCGCTCGTGACGCGCGGCGAGGACATCCTCTACCTGGAAGAGAACCAGTCCACTTTCATTCCGGTCGGCACCAAGCACCGCCTCGAGAACGCTGGCGAGAAGCCGCTGCTGATCATCGAAGTGCAGTCGGGCAGCTACCTCGGCGAGGACGACATCGAACGCTTTGAGGACCGGTACAACCGGGCTTGAATCGCCCTGGAGGGCGCCCTATCGGTTAAAATGACCATGGTACTGACCATGGTCAGAATGCCGGGAGAGCAATTCATGCACACCATCAAGGCATCGGAGTTCAAGGCAAAATGCCTTGCACTAAT
>SHXL01000131.1 GCA_009693345.1 Betaproteobacteria bacterium | reverse complement strand
CCCGGATCCTCGCCGCCGTGCCCCGGATCGATGACGATGGTGGCGAGCCGCGCCACCTTCGGCCTGTCGGGGACCGGCGCAGGGGTTTTTTCAGCCTTGGGCAATTTGCCCTCCGCCTCGATCAGCGCCGCGAGCGGGTCGGGCGCGACGATCGGGTAGAGGTCGAGCACGAGGCGATGGCCGTATTCGCCCACCGGCTTGAGCGTGAACAGCTGCGGTTTCACTTCCGCCTTGAGGTCGATCACCAGGCGCACCACGCCCGGCCGGTTGCGCCCGACGCGCAGTTTGTCGATATACGGATCGCCGGTCGCGACCTTGCCGTGCAGCTCGGCGAGCGCGGGGCCGAGCTCCACGCCCTCGAGGTCGAGTACCAGGCGCTCGGGGTCCTTCACCGAAAACAGCTGGAACTTGATTTCGGCCTTCGTCTCCAGCGTGACGCGGGTGTAGTCCTTGGCCGGCCAGATTCTCGTGGAAACGACTTGCGCCTGGGCGCTGGCTAAGCCAAGGAAGAGCGCCAGCGCGACAAGGCAGTCGCCAGCCAGGCGGCGCCGCGTTCCGAACGCGCGCCGGGTGTCGCGGTGCGCGCTAGTGCGTCGTATTGCAGCTGGATTTCGAGGTCCGGCGGCGCAAGCAGATCCCCGGCCCGCTCGGGCCATTCCACGATACAGAGCGATTCCGGATTGAAGTACTCGCGGAAGCCTGAACTCAGCCATTCCGACCGATCCTTGAATCTATAAAAATCAAAGTGATACAAGTTTAATCTCAAAAGACTATAAGGTTCAAGTAACGTGTAAGTCGGGCTTTTTACCCGCCCGGTGTGGCCCAGGCCTTGGATGAGCCCCCGGGCAAGGCTGGTCTTACCCGAGCCCAGCTCGCCCTTGAGGTGCAGCACCAGACCGTTCGCCGCGCCGGCGACGAGGGCTTCCCCCAGCCGGAGCGTCGCGGCCTCGTCGGGCAAACTAAGATGGTCTGTCATGGCTGTACGCGCGGATCAGATCAAGCAATGGGGCGCCGAACTGGGCTTCCAGGCCGTCGGCATTGCGGACGTCGATCTGTCCGCGGCCGGAGGCCGCCTCGCCAATTGGCTCGGATTGGGATGGCACGGCGAGATGGATTATATGACGCGCCACGGCGAACTACGCTCGCGCCCGGGCGATCTGCTGCCGGGCACCGTGCGGGTGATCTCCTGCCGCATGGACTACCTGACTGATGTTCCCGGATCGGTGCAGGAAGAGTTGCGGGATCCGTCCTCGGCCTACATCGCGCGCTATGCGCGCGGCCGCGACTACCACAGGGTGATGCGTGGCCGCCTGCAAAAACTCTGCGAGCGCATCGAGAGCGAGACCGGGCCCTTCGGCCATCGCGCGTTCGCGGATTCCGCGCCGGTGATGGAAGTCGAGCTCGCGGTGCGCGCCGGAATCGGCTGGCGCGGCAAGCACACGCTGCTGCTCAACCGCCAGGGGTCATGGTTCTTTCTTGGCGAAATCTATTGCGACTTGAATCTGGAAGCGGATGCGCCCGTTGCGGACCATTGCGGCACGTGCCGGAAATGCATCGACATCTGCCCGACCCAGGCGATCACCGCGCCGTATCAGCTCGACGCGCGGCGCTGCATCTCCTACCTGACGATCGAATTGAAAGGCGCGATTCCGGAGGAACTGCGCCCGCTGATCGGCAACCGGGTCTACGGTTGCGATGACTGCCAGCTCGTCTGTCCATGGAACGGGTTTGCCCGCCTGTCGGAAGAAAAAGATTTTCAGGTGAGGAACGGCCTGGATCGCTCGACGCTCGCCGCTCTGTTCGCCTGGACCGAAGAGGAATTCGACCGGAGGATGCAGGGCTCGCCGATCCGGCGCATCGGCTACGAGCGCTGGCTGCGAAATCTGGCCGTTGGCTTGGGCAATGCGCCTGGATCGCCGGAAGTGGTTTCTTCTCTGGGTCAGAAAGCAAATCATTCCTCCGCCCTCGTAAGAGAACATGTCCACTGGGCATTGAAGCGCCATGGCGTGGCAGCCTGATCAGCCATTTGTTCGCCTGGCCGGCACAAATTTGAGCGTGATCAGCGTCGCAGCGGCCCAACCGGAATAAAGCGTCGTAAACAGCCATTCGGGCGCGTCGTAGTAGAGCAGCCGGTAGACCCAGCGTCCGATGAACGAATCCGGCCCGGCGCCGCCGCGCAGCAGGTCTTCCCAGAGGGTGAGCGGGCAGGCGTGGCCGAGGAGGGCTTCGGCGGCGACGAACACGATCGCCGCGAGGTGCAGGTAGCGGAACCAGGGGTTGCGGATCCAGGCCCAGCGGGCCAGCGCACCGATCCACACCAGGACCAGTCCAGCAACGATGAATCCGGCAATCAGGAAGTGGAGGACGAGAAGTACATCTGCCACCGGCCTCAGAGCCTAGCAGCGGCGGAGTCCAGCGCCGCGGCGAGCGCGGCGTAGTCCTGCGTGACCGGGAACTGCGGAAATCGCGCGGCGATCTCCGGAGGAGGGCGAAAGAAGATCCCGGCGTCGGCTGCCGTGAGCATCGAGGTGTCGTTGAACGAATCCCCTGCCGCGATCACCTTGAAGTTGAGCCGCTGGAACGCCTCGACCGCGGCGCGTTTCTGATCGGCCATGCGCAGGTGGTAAGCGCGCACGAAGCCCTGCACGTCGGCCTCGAGGCGGTGGCAGAAGAGCGTCGGCCAGCCCAGCTTCGCCATCATCGGCGCGGCGAACTCGTAAAACGTGTCCGAAAGGATCACCACCTGCCGCGAAGCGCGCATGCGGTCGAGGAACTCGCGCGCGCCGGCCATCGGCGCCATGCCGGCGATAACCTTCTGGATGTCGTCGAGGCGCAGCTTGTGCTCGGCGAGCAGCGCAAGGCGTCCCTGCATGAGCTTGTCGTAATCGGGCTCGTCGCGGGTGGTGCGCTGGAGGCCCGCGATGCCGGTGCGCTTCGCGACCTCGATCCAGATTTCCGGGATCAGTACGCCTTCGAGATCAAGGCAGACGATATGCATGGCGCCTACGGCGAATCTAGGCGCTGCGGGAGATCGGTCGCGTGGGATCTCTTGACCATTCGCTCCAGGATCCCGGGTATACGCGCGAACCGGCGAGGCCCGCGATCTCCATTGCCAGCGCGTTGTGGCAGGCGGCGACGCCCGAGCCGCAATAGTGGATGACGTCCGTTGTATTTCGACCCGCAAGAATTGATTCGAATTCGGAACGAAGAAAATCGGCCTTCTTGAAGATACCCTCGGGGGAGAGATTGTCGTTGTTGAAGCGGTTCTTCGCGCCCGGGATGCGCCCGGCAACCGGATCGATGGGTTCCTGCTCGCCGCGATAGCGTGCCGGCGCGCGCGCATCCAGCAGCGCCGCCTTCTTGAATCTTTTCTCCACCAGCGAGAGGTACGCCACCATCGAGGTCTTGGCGCGCCCGGGGTAGGCTGCCGGGACGACTTGCGGAACGTCAGTGGTGACCGGGCGGCCTTCCCGCTGCCACTTCGCGAGACCGCCGTCCAGCACGGCGACAGTTTCGTGCCCCACCCAGCGCAGCATCCACCACAAGCGCGAGGCCGTCGCGCCGGGACCAGTGTCGTAGCAGACGACCTGGTCGGCCGGCTGCAGCCCCTGCTTGCCGATCCAGGAAACAAATGCCTTGGGCTCGGGCAGGGGATGGCGTCCGTTCGTCCCGGTCCTGGGCCCCGAGAGGTCCCGGTCCAGGTGCGCGAACAGCGCACCCGGGATATGCGCTTCCAGATACTGCTGTTCGCCGAGCGCAGGGTTGGCGAGATCGTGGCGGCAGTCGAATACCCGCCACTCGGGGTGCGCTGCAAGTTCCTCGGTCGAGACCAGAGTGTTCAATTTACTTCCTTTCCAGCTCGCGCCTGAGCCATTCGTGAAACTGCACCATCGTATCTTCCATCGGCGACTGGTAGGGGCCCGCGTCGTCCAGACCCTGCTGCCACAGCGCCCTGCGGCCGCGATCCAGGCGCCGGCAGATCTCGTCATCCTCCAGCGCCGTTTCGTTGTAGGCCGCCCTCTGCGCTTCGATGAAGTCGCGCTCGAAGTGGACGATTTCTTCCGGGTAGTAAAACTCGACCACGTTGGTCGTCAGGCCGGGTGAACGCGGGATCAGGTTCGAGACGATCAGCACGTTCGGATACCACTCGAGCGTCAGGCCGGGAAAGTAGGTGGCCCAGAGCGCGCCGTACTTGGGCGTCTTGCCGCGCAGCTGCCTGAGGCAGGCTTCCTGCCATTTCCGGTAGGCTGGCGTGCCGGGCGCGGTGAGGCCCTTCTTGGCCGTCATCACCTGCACCGAGCTGCGCGCGCCGTAGCGGACGTGGAAATTGTCGCAATCGGCGAAATTGCCCAGGCCCGCGTGCAGGAAATCGACGTGGTAGACCTCGAGATAGACCTCGACGAAAGTTTTCCAGTTGGTGGCGTAGTCGGTGGTCTCCACCCGGTCGAGCACGTAGCCCGAAAAATCGAAATCCTCGCTGCAGCCGAAGTCGGCGAGGTCCTTGCGCGGGTTGCCAGGCCCGGCGAACAGCAGCCCGTTCCAGCGGGTGAGCGGCGTCGACGGCAGCTTCGCGCAGGGACTTTCGGGAAAGCGCGGCGCGCCGAGCAGTTCGCCTTTCAGGTCGTAGGTCCAGCGGTGCAGCGGGCAGACGATGTTGTCCAGCTTGCCTCGTCCCTCCAGCATGAGTGATTGCCGGTGGCGGCAGATGTTGGAGAGCAATTCGATACCGCCGGCATTCCTGACCAGCAGCTTGGCGTGGTCCATCCAGCCGATGGTCTGGTAGTCGCCGAGTTCCGGCACCATCAGTTTGTGACCAACGTAGTTGGAGCCGCTGTCGAACAGCAATTGCTTTTCGCGCGCAAAAATTTCCGGGTCGAAGTACCAGCTCATCGGCAACTGGCAATCGACGGGTCTCAATTGGGGTGGGGAGACCAGATTGGACATTCGCAATCCACACGCTAAGTGCTTAAAAGTGCAGCAGTTTACATGATCCGGGGTTTGACCCGCCAGCCGCGCTCGGTTAAGGTTGCGGCTCCCTATGCGCAAGAAAGAACAAGGATCCGCGGAGCCCAGCTTCGAGAAGGCCCTGGCGGAACTCGAGAGCATCGTTGCGCGGATGGAAGACGGTGGCCTGTCCCTCGAGCAATCGCTCGCGGCGCACAAGCGCGGCCTCGAACTCGCGAAACAGTGCCGCGAGCGCCTCGACGCCGCGCAGCAGCAGGTGCGCGTGCTCGAAGGCGAAGTGCTCAAGCCCCTCGGGGGCCTGTCCCCCGACCTGACATCGGCCGCGGTGGATGCTGGCGAGCGCGACTGAGGCCGATTTTGCCGCCTGGATGGGATCCATCCGGGCGCGCATCGAAGATGCCCTTGCGCGCAGCCTGCCGGGCCCGCAACACGCTCCGGCGCGGCTGCATCAGGCGATGCGCTATGCCGCCCTCGATGGCGGCAAGCGCGTGCGGCCGCTGTTGACGTTCGCCGCCGGCGAACTTGTCGGCGCGGATCCGGCGCGTCTCGACATTGCCGCCTGCGCGGTCGAATTGATCCACAGCTATTCGCTGGTGCACGACGACATGCCGTGCATCGACAACGACGTGCTGCGCCGGGGCAAGCGCACGGTGCACGTCGAATACGACGAGGCGACGGCGCTGCTGGTGGGCGACGCGCTGCAGACGCTCGCCTTCCAGCTGCTTGCCGAACACCCGCTTCCCGGCAATGCCGGTGCCCAGCTCGAGATGCTGCGCACGCTGGCCATCGCCGCGGGATCGCGCGGCATGGCGGGAGGTCAGGCGATCGATCTTGAGGCGACCGGCAAGACGCTTTCCCAGACCGAGCTCGAATTCATGCATGTGCGCAAGACCGGCGCGCTGATCAGCGCCGCAGTGAAGCTGGGTGCGCTGTGCGCGGGGCCGTGCCCGGTCGCGCTGGAACAGTACGCAAACCGGGTCGGCCTCGCGTTCCAAGTCGTGGACGACGTGCTGGATGCGGAGGTGAGCAGCGCGACGCTGGGCAAGACCGCCGGCAAGGATTCGAAGCAGGGCAAGCCTACGTACGTCTCGGCGATGGGGGTTGCGGGCGCCAGGCGGTTCGCCGAAGAGCTGCGCGGCGGAGCGCACGCGGCGCTCGCAACGCTCGGCGAGCGCGCGCAGCGCCTGCGGCAGCTCGCAGATTTCGTCGTGTTGAGAAAATTCTAGGCATCACGAATGTCGACGATCATCGGGGACCCTCCGGCGGAGGGCTACAATCCGGCGATGTACGAGCTGCTGAAGACGGTCAATGATCCGGCCGAGCTGAGGCAGCTGGACCGCCGGCAACTGCATCAGCTCGCCCGCGAGTTGCGCGCCTACGTGCTCGACACCGTGTCGAAGACCGGCGGCCACCTGTCCTCGAACCTTGGCACGGTGGAATTGACCATCGCGCTGCACTACGTGTTCAACACGCCGGAGGACCGCATCGTCTGGGACGTCGGGCACCAGACCTATCCGCACAAGATCCTCACCGGCCGGCGCGAGCAGATGGCGCGGCTGCGCATGATCGACGGCATTTCGGGCTTCCCGCGGCGCAGCGAATCGAAATACGACGCCTTCGGCACGGCGCACTCCTCGACCTCGATATCGGCAGCACTCGGCATGGCGGTGGCGGCAAAAAGAAAAGGCGAGAAGCGGCACGTGGTCGCGGTGATCGGCGACGGCGCCATGTCCGCCGGGATGGCGTTCGAGGCGATGAACAACGCCGGCGTCATGGATGCCGATCTGCTGGTGATCCTGAATGACAACGAGATGTCGATCTCGCCCGCCGTCGGCGCGCTCAACCGCTACCTTGCGCGCCTGATGTCGGGACCGTACGTCGCGGCTCGCAGGGCGGGCAAGCGCCTGCTGAAGGCCGTGCCGCCGCTGTACGAGCTTGCCAGGCGCTTCGAGGAGCACGCCAAGGGCCTCGTCGTTCCATCGACGCTCTTCGAGGAGTTCGGCTTCACCTATATCGGACCGATCGACGGCCACGATCTCGATTCGCTCATCCCGACGCTGAAAAACATCACGCAGCTGAAAGGCCCGCAGTTCCTGCACGTGGTCACCAAGAAGGGCCAGGGCTACAAGCTCGCGGAAGACGATCCAATCGCCTATCACGGGCCGGGCAGGTTCGATCCGGCGGAAGGCATTAAGCAATCGGCCGCGGGCGGCAAGACGACCTACAGCCAGGTGTTCGGCGACTGGCTGTGCGACATGGCGCGCGCCGACAAGCGCCTGATTGCGATCACCCCCGCAATGCGCGAAGGATCCGGCATGGTGCGGTTCTCGGAGGAATTTCCGGACCGCTATTTCGACGTCGCGATCGCCGAGCAGCACGCCGTCACCTTCGCCGCGGGCATCGCCTGCGAGGGACTGAAACCGGTGGTGGCGATCTATTCCACCTTCCTGCAGCGCGGCTACGACCAGTTGATCCACGATGTCGCGATCCAGAACCTGCCGGTGCTGTTCGCGCTCGACCGGTGCGGCGTGGTGGGCGGCGACGGCCAGACGCACAACGGCGCGTTCGACTACGCGTATCTGCGCACCGTGCCGAACCTCACCGTGATGGCGCCGGCCGACGAGAACGAATGCCGACAGATGCTTTTTACGGGTTATCAGTTGAATGGGCCAGCCGCGGTCCGCTACCCCAGAGGGGTTGGTATCGGAAAGGAAATCACAAAAGAAATGCATGCCTTGCCCCTCGGCAAGGGCGAAATCAGGAGGGAAGGCAGGAAGATCGCCATTCTTGCGTTCGGCTCGATGCTCAAGCCGGCGCTGGAGGCGGC
>SHXL01000130.1 GCA_009693345.1 Betaproteobacteria bacterium | reverse complement strand
CCGGCAAGCGCCTTCTTCAGCGCCGTCACAGTGCCGCCCGAGCTCTGGACGTCGAGGGTTACGTTGCCGCCCCCGTCGAGCACATCCTTTTGCGCCACGTCGCGCAGCAACGCGCCGAGCCCGACGTTCTGCGCCTTTTCCCTGACGTGGAGCTTGTTGCCGTTCGCGTCGGCCGAGAGCGCTCCGGCCAGCGTGCCGCCGTAGAGGCTGGCCGAATGCGGCGCAACCTCGAGCTTGCCGCCGTCCAGCTTGATCTCCGCCTTGACGTTCTCCAGCTTGGCGCGTTTCGCGGTCAGGGCGCCGATGGCAAGCTTGCCGCTCACGGTCTTGCCCCTCAAGCCGGAAAGATCGATGGGCGCATCGGGCTTCGCGCCCTTACTGTCCGCGGGCAGGTAACGGTCGAGATTCAGTTTGTCGATGGCAACATCGAAATTCGCGACCAACGGCTCGAGCCTCGTCGCACCAAGCTTGGCGTTGACGCTGGTGTCATCGAACTTCGTGCTCATTTCCGCATTGACAGACTGCTTCGCCAGGTCCACCCGCAGGGACGCGCTGATCGGCAGGGTCACGGTTTTCTGGGGTATCGCCGGCCCGGAGAACGTGAGATTGGCGGTGATCTTGGGCAATTCCCAGGTACGCGCCGCCAGATTGGCCTTTATCGGCGTGGAAATCTGCCCCTTGACGCCGTTGCCGGCGACATTCGAATCGAGCTCCAGGACGAGGCTGGGGATCGACAATGCCGAGGCCTAGCCTTCGACGGCCGACATCCTGAGCTTGGCGTCGATGCTCCGCCCGGGCCCTTTCACCGTCAGGTTGCCGGCACCGCCTGCCCTTCGGCTTTCGCGGACGTGACGCGCAGCCTGGGCGCACTGAACGCCGCCGCCAGCGCGTCGCGCTCCAGCGTCCCCTTCGCCTGCAGGCCCAGCGTATCGACGGTGTACTCCTGCCGGCGCACGTCCGCGGCGAGATCACCGTTCAGGCGCAGGTCAAGGCCGTGCAGCGTCCCGGCATTGCCGGACAGCCTGGCATCCAGCTTGGAAAAAGCGAAGGCTTGCGCGGCAAGGTTGATCCTCGCGACCGCCTCCACTTGCGCCTTCAGCGCGATCTCGGGCCGTTTTCCGGCAATGCTGGCCGAAAGCGCAAGCGGCGTCGGCACATCGTCCTCCAGCCGTCCGGTCTTGAGGTTCAAATCGCCGATTGCGGGGGTCTGGCCGCTCGCGAGGTCGGTGTAGGACACCTGCGCGCGCTCGATCTTCACTTCGGCGATGCGGATCTTGGGCGGCTCCTTTTTTTCCGCGGTCTCGGCTTCGCGCTTGCCAGCCAGGTCGTCGAAATTCATGCTGCCGTCCTTGGCGCGCACGATATTGGCACGCAGTCCCGACAAGGTGAGTATATCGACCGCGACTTCGCCCGATACGAGCGGCATTACCTTCACCGCCACGACCAGGGACTCCAGCGACACGAAGGCCTTGTCGCTCTTCGGTTCCGACAGAGTCGTCTTGCCGAGCGTGAGCCGGAAAACCGGAAACAGCGCAAGCTTGGGTTCGCCCTCGATATTCAGCGTCCGGCTCTTTTCCTTCATGGCGTTCTCCAGGCGCGCCTTGACGAACTTGCCGTCGACGATCACGAAAACCGCGCCCAGCGCGACGACCGCCAGCGCAACCAGCCCGACCATGCCGTACAGCGCAACCTTGATCGCTTTCATGGAGTCACCTTGTCTTTGTTGGCAATGCCGAATGGGACGTGGCCGGTCGCAACGTGCTGGCTCGCGGATGCGACGTGTCCACGCTGATCATCAAAGTAAAAATCCGGCTGGAAGGCCTTCAGGAACTCGCCTTTGTCCAGGCCGCCGAGAAACAGCGCTTCGTCTACTGCGATGTTCCAGTCCATGAGGGTGCGCACCGCCCGCTCATGTGCGGGCGCGCTGCGCGCGGTAACCAGCGCCGTGCGCACGCGCATCGGCACGTCCGTGCCGGACGCGGCCTGCAAACGGTGCAGGGCCTCGAGCAGGGGTTTGAACGGCCCGGGCGGCAAGGGCTTCAGGGCATGGGCCGTTTCGTGACGGGTGAAAGCATCCAGGCCATCGCTCTGGAATACGCGCTCGGCTTCGTCGGAGAACAGCACCGCGTCGCCGTCGAACGCGATACGAACTTCCTCAGCGTGACGCCCGCCAGCCTGCGCCGACTCGGGCAGTACGCGCGCGGCAGGAAAGTGTGCATCGAGCGCACCCATCACGTCCTTCTCGTTGGCGGAAAGGAACAGGTTCGCCTTCAGGGCATCGAGGTACCGGTAGGGACTGCGCCCGCGCGTGAACACGCCGCGTTCGAGCTTCAGTCCCGCGCGCTGCGCCGAGCGGAAAATGCGCAGGCCCGACACCGGGTCGTTCTTGGACAGGATCACCACCTCGACCAGCTGCGCGTCGCCCAAATTGAACGCCAGCAGCTTCTTCACCAGGCGGAAGGCGACGCCTTCCTTCGCCGGCACGTTCATGCGCGAGTACTGCAGGTCGATATAGGCGCGCTCGCCCTGGGCGTCGAATACCCGGTTTTCCTCCTCGAAATCGAACAGCGCGCGGGAAGAGATCGCGACGACCAGCTTGCCCTCGACCGAATACGGCATGGAGCTCCGGCAACGTTGGAGCGGGTGAAGGGAATCGAACCCTCGTATGCAGCTTGGGAAGCTGCCGTTCTGCCATTGAACTACACCCGCTTAAGCGAAGAATTCTAAGGCAGAAAACGAAAGCCGCGGCAGGCCGCGGCTTTCGAGGAATGCGGGTTGTGAAGGCTGTGCTACTGGATCCTGCGCAGGTCCGAGGCCGACAGGGAAGCCATCAACTGCCAGATCTTCGGCTGTGAAACCGCGACCTGCTCCGCGTCAGCCGGCCGCATCACGATCATGAGTCCCTAGTTCTTGGAATTGGTGCCGCGGCTGCGCAGGTCCGAAAATCTGCTGCCGATGCTGCGGCCATGCACGTCGCGAATGATCGAGCCGCCCTTGGCCTGCTCCTCGTAGCCCACGATTTCGCCGTTTTCGCCGAGCACCGGGGTATAGAGCGAGACTTGGGCGAGCACCTCGCCGGTCCGGTCGTTGCGCAGCATGTCCTTGTAGCCAACGACGTGGCCCTGATCGTTTCTCAAGCTCTCTTTGCGCAGGCTGGTGCCGAAATCGCCCATCGTGGTACACCCGCCGATGGCCAAGCACGCTGCAATGATTAACATTCTGGTCGTCTTTGTTCTTCTCCAACCGTGTTACTCGGGATCAATTTACTCCCTGTGTCCGAATATTGTACAGGAAATAGTTTCGATCCTCATGTATTACGTGAGGTTAATGTTTCGTTGCAGCAAATACCACAAGCCGTTGGTCCGATTGTATTATTCTAATAATGATTGAGATTTCCGTGAACGGCAGCACCAAGGTTTACGAGCAACCTCTGGCAGTCTCCGAACTCCTCGAGCGCATGGCGCTGGGGGGCAGGAAGATTGCCGTGGAGCGCAATGGCGAAATCGTGCCGCGAGGCGCGCACGCCGCCACGCTGCTCGCCGATGGCGACCGGCTGGAGATCGTGGTAGCCGTGGGTGGAGGTTGAGATGAACGATGTTCTCAGGATCGCGGGCAGATCATTTTCATCGCGCCTGCTGGTCGGCACCGGCAAGTACAGGGACTTCGCGCAGACGCGGGCCGCGATCGACGCCTCGGGCGCGCAGATCGTGACGGTTGCGATCCGCCGAACCAACATCGGCCAGACCAAGGGCGAGCCGTCGCTGCTGGAATTCCTCCCGCCCTCGAAGTTCACCTACCTGCCGAACACGGCCGGATGCTACAGCGCCGACGACGCGGTGCGCACGCTGCGCCTGGCGCGCGAGCTGCTCGACGGCCATGACCTCGTCAAACTGGAAGTGCTGGGCGATCCGCAATCGCTCTATCCCAACATGCCGGAGACGCTGCTCGCCGCGAAGCAGCTCGTCGTCGAGGGCTTCAAGGTGATGGTGTACTGCTCCGACGATCCGATCCAGGCGAGGATGCTCGAGGATGCGGGCTGCGTCGCGGTGATGCCGCTCGCCTCGCTGATCGGCTCGGGCATGGGCATCCTCAATCCCTGGAACCTGCAGCTCATCATCGACCGGGTGAAGGTGCCGGTACTCGTGGACGCAGGCGTCGGCACCGCGTCGGACGCCGCCATCGCCATGGAGCTGGGCTGCGACGGCGTGCTGATGAACACCGCGATTGCCGCCGCGAAGGATCCGGTGCTGATGGCGCGCGCGATGAAGAAAGGCGTCGAGGCCGGGCGCGAAGCGTTTCTCGCCGGCCGCATGCCGAAGAAACTCTATAGCGCAGCGCCCTCCTCGCCCGTCGAAGGCACTATCACGCCGTCGCAGCCGAAAGCTGCTTGAAGCGAGGAATTCGAAGCTACGTCCTGCGCCAGGGCAGGACCACGCCCTCGCAGCAGCGGGCGCTGGACGAATTGTTGCCACGCTTCGGAATCCCGTTCTCGAATTCCCTCCTCGACACGATAGAAATATTTGCAAGGACGGCCCCCGTGGTTCTTGAAATCGGCTCGGGAATGGGCGAAACCACCGCCGAGATCGCGCAACAGAATCCGGCAATCGACTTCATCGCCATCGAAGTGCACGGCCCCGGCATCGGCAGCCTGCTGAAGAAGATCGACGCGCTCAAGCTGAAAAACCTGCGCGTCATCCGGCACGACGCGGCAGCAGTACTGGAGGACATGATTCCAGACGGACTGCTTGCCGGCATCCATCTTTTCTTTCCCGACCCCTGGCCGAAGAAGCGCCACCACAAGCGGCGCCTGGTGCAGCCGGCCTTCGCCGCGCTCGCCGCACGCAAGCTCGCGCCCGGCGGCTACCTCCATGCAGCGACCGATTGGCCCGAGTATGCGGCGCAGATTGATGAAGTTTTTTCTTTAAATTCATTTCTTGAAAAAGAACTTCAAGAAAGAAGATCCCGCCCGATCACGAAGTTCGAGCGCCGCGGCATCGGGCTCGGCCACCCGGTGCGCGACCTGCTATTCCTTCGCCGGCAGGAATAGCTCCACCAGATCGTTCAGAAAGCGCCGTCCCCGCTCGGTCGCGCGGATGTGCCGCGCGTTTCGCTCGATCAGTTTCTTTTCTTCCGCAGCCCTGATCCCCGCTTCGACCAGCGACCACGGCAGACCCGCGCGGGCGGCGAACAGCTCGGCCGGAAAACCCTCGATAAGGCGAAGCGCGTTCAGCATGAATTCGAACGGCAGCTCCTTCGCCTCGATGACCCGTCCGGCCGGCATGTCCGTTGCCGCCAGGTACTCGCGCGGCTGCTTCCTCTGCTCGTGACGCGTGACGCGGTCGGCGAAGCTGAGTTTGCCGTGCGCGCCCGCACCAATGCCAAGATAATCGCCGAACTCCCAGTAGTTGAGGTTGTGCCGGCAGCGATAGCCCGGTAGGGCGAAGGCCGAGGTCTCGTAATGCCCGAATCCCGCCCGCGCCAGCGTTTCCTCCGCCATCACCTGCATGTCCGCTGCGGCATCGTGCTCGGGCAGCTTCGGTGGCTGCGAATAAAACACGGTATTCGGTTCGATGGTGAGCTGGTAGGCCGAAAAATGCGGCGTGCCGTGGCGCACGCCCTCCTCGATGTCGGCGCGCGCCATGGCGAGCGCCTGGCCCGGCAGTCCGTACATGAGATCGATGTTCACATTGCCGAATATCTCGAGCGCCATCGAGATCGCGCGCCGCGCCTCATCCGCCGAGTGAATGCGCCCGAGTGCCCTGAGCATAGCGTCATCGAAGCTCTGCACGCCGAGCGACACCCGATTGACGCCGGCATCGCGGTAACCGCGGAAGCGCCCCGCCTCGGCGGTGCCGGGATTGGCTTCCATGGTGATCTCCGCGCCCGGCTCCAGCGGCAGGCGTGCGCGCACGGCGCAGAGCAGCGCGTCGATCTGTTCCGCTGGAAACAAGCTGGGCGTTCCTCCGCCCATGAATATCGTATGGATGCGCCGGCCCCAGACCGAGGGCAGCATTGCCTCGAGGTCGCGTATCAAGGCTGCCACATATTCCTGAAACGGCAGCTCCCCCTGCTTTTCGTGAGAATTGAAATCGCAATACGGGCATTTCTTCACGCACCACGGCAGATGCACGTAGAGCGCAAGCGGCGGCAGCGCCGTGAAGTGCGGCTTGCGGGCATCGCGCAGGGTGGCAGCGTTCATGACGGCGGCGATCACGCTTCGCGCTTCAGCATTTCGAGCAGCTTCGCGAGCGCCTGCCCGCGGTGGCTGATGCGGTTCTTTGCTTCCGGCGCGAGCTCGGCGGCCGTCTTGCCCAGCGCGTTCACGAGGAAGTAAGGGTCGTAGCCGAAACCGCCGCTGCCGCGCGGCGCGCGCGCGATTTCGCCATGCCATTCGGCTTCGGCAATCAGCGGCTGCGTATCTCCCGGCCCGCGCATCAGCACCAGCAAGCAGACATAGTGCGCGGCGCGATTGTCGTGCGCCGCCATATCCGCGAGCAGCTTTTCATTGTTTCTCCGGTCCGATTTGGGCCCGCCGGCGTAGCGAGCCGAATGCACGCCCGGCGCGCCACCCAGCGCGTCCACGCACAGGCCCGAATCGTCCGCAAGCGCGGGAAGCCGGGTAGCGAAGCAGACATGGCGCGCCTTCGCCAGAGCGTTCTCAAGGAACGTGTCGTGCGGCTCCTCGGCCTCGGTGATGCCCAGCTCGACCTGCGTGATCACCCGGGTGCCGAAGGGCGCAAGGAGCTGCTCTATCTCGGCCTTCTTTCCTGGATTTCCGGAAGCAAGGACGATGCTTTTCACAGTCCCTGCATTACAAACCGAGCGAGCGCCGCTGGTGCGCCACCAGGTCCGCAATGCCGCGCGCGGCAAGTCCGAGCAGTTTGTCCAGCTCGGCGCGGGCGAAAGGTTCGCCTTCCGCGGTGCCCTGCACTTCGACGAAGCGGCCGGCGCCCGTCATCACCACGTTCATGTCGGTCTGGCAGGTCGAATCCTCGGGATAGTCCAGATCGAGCACCGGCTCGCCTTCGTAGACGCCCACCGACACGGCGGCGACGAATTCCTTCACCGGCAGCGTGGCGATCATCCCCTTGCCGCGCATCCAGATAAGCGCGTCGTGCACGGCGACGAACGAACCGGTGATCGCCGCGGTGCGCGTGCCGCCGTCCGCCTGCAGCACATCGCAGTCGACATGAATCGTGTGCTCGCCGAGCGCGGGCAGGTCGATCACCGCCCTCAGCGCGCGCCCGATCAGGCGCTGGATCTCCTGGGTGCGGCCCGACTGCTTGCCGCGCGCCGCCTCGCGGTCGCCGCGTGTATGCGTCGCGCGCGGCAACATGCCGTACTCCGCGGTGACCCAGCCGCGCCCCTTGTCGCGCAGGAAGCCGGGCACGCGCGCCTCGACGCTCGCAGTGCACAGGACCTTCGTGTCGCCGAACTCCACCAGCACGGATCCTTCCGCGTGCCGCGTGTAGCCGCGCACGATGCGCACCGCGCGCAGTTCTTCCGCCTTTCTGCCGCTGGGTCTCATTTTTTTCCCGGCTCGTGCTTCGTCAGCGCCTTCTTGATCTCGGTGATCTGGCGCTCGATGTCGGCGTCGCTCATGTGCAGGAAATCCGGATCGCTGACGCTGAAATCGCGCGCGTCGGTCCGCGAGTCCTCCATCGGCACCGTAAGCGGTTCCTCCGGCGCCGGCACCGCCTTCTCCTGCCACTCGATCGCCAGCACCGAGACGTTGTCGCAGCGGGGACCGGCGTGCGCCTCGGCAATCCCAATCAGCTCCGGAAACGCCTTTTTGATGTCCTTGCCGAGCAGCCCCATGAGCAGCTGGCGCTGCGGCAGCGGACCCCAGAAACCGTCCGAGCACAGCAGCACGACGTCGTTC
>SHXL01000129.1 GCA_009693345.1 Betaproteobacteria bacterium | reverse complement strand
GATCGATTGCTCGAGCGCGCCGCGCGCCTTGTCGTGCGCGTCCTTGGGTTTCGCGGCAAGCACCTTGTTGACACGTTCCATCGCCTGTTGGTGCTGGCCGGCTTTCAGTAATTTCGCGGCGTCCTCCACGTCATCCGCGAATACCGGGCTGGACGTTGCCAGTAATGCCGCGAGCAGCATGGCCAGCATCGGGCGCAGGTCGGTGGAAGTCATCATTGTGTTATAGTTTTCAAGGCTCTACGGAATCTTGCTCATTCTAGACTAAGCCTCGCCGGTTCACAACTTGGCTCCACGCAGGCCGGGGCCCCTGCAGAACACGAATCCGTCGGAGCCCGCCTCCATGCTTCGTATCTACAACTCGCTCGTCAGGGACAAGCAGGATTTCGTGCCGCTCCGCCCGGGCGAGGTGCGCATGTACGTCTGCGGCATGACGGTGTACGACTACTGCCACATCGGGCATGGCCGCATGATGGTGGCATTCGACCTGGTGCGGCGCTGGCTGCGCGCGAGCGGCTACCGCGTCACCTACGTGCGCAATATCACCGACATAGACGACAAGATCATCAGGCGCGCGGTGGAGAGTCGTGAAACGATCGGCGACCTGACCGAGCGTTACATCCGCTTCATGGACGAGGACGTCGGTGCGCTGGGCGTGGAGAAGCCCGACCACGAGCCGCGCGCCACACAATATGTGCCGCAGATGCTCCAGATGATCGGCCGCCTGGAGGCGAACGGTCTTGCCTACCGCGCCGCGGACGGCGACGTGAATTTTTCAGTGCGCAAGTTTCCGGGCTACGGCAGGCTTTCGGGCAAATTGCTCGATGAGCTGCGCGCCGGCGAACGCGTCGACGTGGGCGCGGCGAAGCGCGATCCCCTCGATTTCGTGCTCTGGAAGCATTCGAAGCCCGACGAGCCGAAATGGCCGTCGCCCTGGGGCGACGGGCGCCCGGGTTGGGCCATCGAATGCTCGGCAATGGGTTGCTCGCTGCTCGGGGAATCGTTCGACATCCACGGCGGGGGGCAGGACCTGGAGTTTCCCCACCACGAGAACGAGATCGCGCAGTCCGAGGGCGCCAACGGCAAGCCCTTCGTCAAGTACTGGCTGCACAACGGTTTCGTGCAGGTCGACGATACCAAGATGTCGAAGTCGCTCGGCAACTTCGCCACCATTCGCGACATCCTCAAGGTCTTCGATCCGGAGGTAGTGCGATTCTTCATCGTGCGCTCGCATTACCGCAGCCCGCTGAGCTATTCGGAGGCGCATCTGAATGATGCCAAAGCGGCGCTGACTCGGCTTTATACCGCGCTCAAGAACGTTGCGGCCGAAAAAATCGCTCCGGACTGGAGCGAGCCGCACGCGATCCGGTTCAAGACCGCGATGGATGACGATTTCAATACCGCAGAGGCGGTGGCCGAGCTTTTCAATCTTGCCAACGAGATCGGACGCGGACAGAAGGCGCTTGCGGCACAGTTGAAGGCGCTGGGCGGGATCCTCGGTCTCCTGCAGCGCGACCCGCAGGCTTTCCTGCAGGCCGGGTCCGGCGGCGCTTTCTCCGACAAGGACATTCAGGACTGGATCGAAGCGCGGCTAGCCGCGCGAAAACAGAAGAATTACGCCGAGGCAGACCGGCTTCGCAAGGAGTTGGAGACCGCGGGAGTGATTCTGGAGGACGGAGCCAAGGGCACGACCTGGCGTCGGGCCTAGGCGAGGTCACAAATTTTTCACGGATCACTGTGACATATGTCGCAGAATGGCCTTGGAAACAAGGCTATAGAGGAAAATTACCGACACGAACGACAGCCGATTCAGGCTGTTTCCCGATGCGCGCCCGGGCCACCCTCCTGATCGTCAGAAAACGTCAGGGGGCATCAAATGAGCCACAAGAACACTTTTCGCGTTGCGGTCGTCGGGCATCCTTCGACCGAGCAATGGCTGCTCGCGGCGGTGTTTGCCGCCATCCGCACGCGCCCCTGTTGTTACGAACTGGTGACTGACCCCGCGGACCGCTCGCCCGACATCCTGGTGGTTGACAGCGAAGACGAGGATGCGCTGGTGCGCTGGCGCAAGCGTGACCCGCTCGGTGTGATTCCCGCCGCATTTTTCGTCAAGGTCCCGCCGCGTGCAAAGTGCGCGGTCATCGTAGCGCGGCCCATCACGTCCGGCCGCATCGTGGACGCCCTGGACCAGATTTCGCGGCGATTTCTGGGTGAAACAACTGCGACCACGATGGGCGCCGCGGCGAACGACAGGGAACTGGTGCCGGCGGCCGCATAGGCGGCTGGCGCACTGCGTATCAGCCTTCGAAGAATTCCTTCACTTTGTCGAACCAGCCCTTGGCGCGAGGGTTGTGGCGCGCGGCGTCCTTCTGGCTGATCGCCTCGAATTCCTGAAGCAGGTCGCGCTGGCGCGCAGTCAGGTTGACCGGGGTTTCGACCACCACGTGGCAGAAGAGATCGCCGGGCGAATGGCTGCGCACGCCCTTGATGCCCTTGCCGCGCAGGCGGAAGGTTTTGCCGCTCTGGGTTTCGTTCGGCACTTTGATGCGCGCGCTGCCGTCGAGGGTCGGAATCTCGATCTCGCCGCCGAGCGCCGCGACGGTGAATGACACGGGCATCTCGCAATGCAGGTCGTCGTGATCGCGCTGGAACACCGTGTGCGCCTTCAGATGCACCTGTACGTACAGGTCGCCCGGAGGGCCGCCGTTGACGCCGGATTCGCCTTCGCCTGACAGGCGCACGCGGTCGCCTTCGTCCACGCCGACCGGGATCTTCACCGAAAGCGTTTTCTGGTTCTTGATGCGCCCGGCGCCGCTGCAGGCGGCGCAGGGGTGCGCAACGGTCTTGCCGCTGCCGTGGCAGCGCGGACAGGTCTGCGCGATGGAGAACGGACCCTGCGAGACGCGCACCTGGCCTGCGCCGCGGCAGGTGGCGCAGGTCTGCGGCTGCGTGCCGGGCTTGGCGCCCGAACCGTGACAGGTGGCGCAGTCGGCAAGTGTCGGGATGCGGATCTTGGTCTCGAAGCCGTGCGCCGCCTGCTCCAGCGTGATCTCGAGGTTGTAGCGCAGGTCGGCGCCCCGGAACACGTTGGACCGGCCGCCGCGCGCGCCGCCAAAGATCTCGCCGAAGACGTCGTTGAATACGTCGCCGAACCCGGCCTGGCCGTGGCCGAAACCGGCGCCCCCGGCCGCCGAAGGATCGACGCCGGCGTGGCCGTACTGGTCGTAGGCCGGCCGCTTCTTCGGGTCGAACAGGACCTCGTAGGCTTCCTTCGCCTCCTTGAAGTGCTCCTCCGCCTTGGGGTTATCCGGATTGCGGTCTGGATGCCATTTCATGGCGAGTTTCCGGTACGCCTTCTTGATGTCTTCCTCGGAGGCGTCCCGGTTGACCCCTAGCACTTCGTAATAATCACGCTTCGCCACGGGGGATTAGCCCGTTTTCTTGTCTTTGACCTCGGTGTACTCCGCATCGACGACATTGCCGTCATCCTTCTTCGCATCTGGGGAGGGCTGCGCGTCGCCCCCAGGTGCCTGCTGCTTCGCCTGAGCGTCTGCATAGACCTTCTCGCCCAGCTTCTGCGACGCTTCCGCGAGGCTCTTCGACTTGGCCTCGATCTGCGCCTTGTCGTCGGACTTGAGCACGATCTCGGCATCCTTTATCGCGGCCTCGATCTTTTCCTTCTCGCCCGCCTCCAGCTTGTCGCCGTATTCGGCGAGCGATTTCCTGATCGAGTGCACCAGCGCCTCGCACTGGTTGCGCGCGTTCACGAGCTCGAGCGCCTTGCGGTCTTCCTCGGCATGCGTCTCGGCGTCCGCCACCATGCGCTTGATCTCGTCCTCTGTCAGGCCCGAGCCGGCCTGGATCTTGATCTTCGCTTCCTTGCCGGTCGCTTTGTCCTTCGCGGTGACGTGCAGGATGCCGTTGGCGTCGATGTCGAACATGACCTCGATCTGCGGCATGCCGCGTTGCGAGGGAGGAATGTCGGTGAGGTTGAACTGGCCGAGCGACTTGTTGCCGCTCGCCACGTCGCGTTCGCCCTGCAGGACGTGAATCGTCACCGCGGTCTGGTTGTCTTCGGCGGTCGAGAACACCTGCTGCGCCTTGGTCGGAATCGTGGTGTTCTTCTGGATCAGCTTGGTCATCACGCCGCCCAGGGTTTCGATGCCGAGCGACAGCGGTGTCACGTCCAGCAGCAGCACGTCCTTGACATCGCCTTTCAGCACTCCGGCCTGGATCGCGGCGCCAACCGCGACCGCCTCGTCCGGATTGACGTCCTTCCTCGGCTCCTTGCCGAAGAATTCGCGCACCTTGTCCACGACCTTGGGCATGCGTGTCATGCCGCCCACCAGGATCACGTCCTGGATGTCGGAAAGCTGCACGCCTGCGTCCTTGACCGCCATGCGGCAGGGTTCGATGGTCCTGTTGATCAGTTCATCGACCAGCGACTCGAACTTGGCGCGCGTGATTTTCATCGTCAGGTGCTGCGGCGCGCCATTGGACATCGCGATGTAGGGCTCATTGATTTCGGTCTGCTGGCTCGACGAGAGCTCGATCTTGGCGCGCTCCGCCGCGGACTTGACCCGCTGCAGGGCGATCGCGTCCTTGGCGAGGTCGACGCCGCTCTTCGCCTTGAATTCCTCGACGATATGGTCGATCAGCCGCTGGTCGAAATCCTCGCCGCCGAGGAACGTGTCGCCGTTGGTCGATAGCACTTCGAACTGGTGCTCGCCTTCGACCGCGGCGATGTCGATGATGGAGATGTCGAACGTGCCGCCGCCCAGGTCGTAGACCGCGATCTTGCGGTCCTTGACTTCCTTCTTGTCCATGCCGAAGGCGAGCGCGGCCGCGGTCGGTTCGTTGATGATGCGCTTCACGTCCAGTCCCGCGATGCGGCCGGCGTCCTTGGTCGCCTGGCGCTGCGAGTCGTTGAAGTAGGCGGGCACCGTGATCACCGCCTCGGTGACTTCCTCGCCGAGGTAGTCTTCGGCGGTCTTCTTCATCTTGCGCAGCACCTCGGCCGAGATCTGCTGCGAGGCGAGCTTCTTGCCGCGCACCTCAACCCAGGCGTCGCCGTTGTCGGCCTTGACGATCCTGTAGGGCATCAGGGCGATGTCCTTCTGCACTTCCTTTTCCTCGAACTTGCGTCCGATCAGGCGCTTTACGGCGAACAGCGTGTTCTTCGCGTTGGTCACCGCTTGGCGCTTGGCCGGCGCGCCCACCAGGATGTCGGCCTCTTCGGTGTAAGCGACGATGGACGGGGTGGTGCGTGCGCCTTCCGAGTTTTCGATCACCTTGGGTTTGCCGCCCTCCATGATCGCAACGCAGGAGTTCGTGGTGCCCAGGTCGATGCCGATGATCTTGCTCATAGCCGTTCCTCAGTTCGTGTTCGGATTACTGTCTGATATGGGGTTTCCGCCTTTGTTTTCAAGGGCTTTCGCTACCGTGACGAGTGCCGGCCGCAGGATCCGGTCGTGCAGCTGATAGCCCTTCAGCATCACCGCGACCACCGTGTTCGGCTCGGCCGCGGATTCGACTGCTGCCATGGCCTGGTGCTTATGCGGGTCGAATCGTTCGCCGGTGGCAGGCACGATCTCCGACAGGCGCGCCTTCTGGAACGCCGTCTTGATTTGCTTCAGGGTGATTTCGACGCCATCACGCAGGGCTTGCGGCGCGGCTTCAGCCGCTCCCAGCGCGGCCTCCAGGCTGTCCATCACAGGCAGCAGGCTTTCCGCGATGCGCTCGACGGCAAATTTGTGCGCGGCAGCGACATCCGCCTGCGCGCGCTTGCGGACGTTTTCGGCTTCCGCGACTGCCCGCAAATGGGCGTCGCGCTGCTCCTCGATCCGCGCCTGGGCCTCGGCAAGCAGCTTGTCGAGGGACTTGTCCTCGGCTGCTGCGGGGTTGCTTTCGGTCTCTGAAATGGGGATCTCGGGCATGGCGCCGGTAGGAAATGGGGGCTGCCGGCGCCACTTCAAGAGGCTGTTTCGACTATTTTCGCCATTGCCGCGATCCACTCCGGCGCTTCGTTGAGGCAGGGCAGGGCGTGGAATTCGCTGCCCCCGGCGGCGAGGAACGCGTGCTTCGCTTCCATGGCTATTTCTTCCAGGGTCTCAAGGCAGTCGGAAACAAAGCCCGGGCAGACCACGTCCACGCGCCGGGTGCCGCCTTTCGCTAGTTCGACGAGCGTGGGTTCGGTATAGGGTAGAAGCCATTCGGCGGTGCCGAAGCGCGATTGAAATGTGATCACGTAGTCAGCGGGCGCGATGCGCAGCACCCCGGCCAGGATCTTGGCGGTGGCAAGGCATTGCGCCTGGTACGGGTCCCCCTGGTAGATTGCGCGTTTGGGCAGGCCGTGAAAGCTCATCACCAGCTTTTCACCCTTGCCGTTGGCGGCCCAATGGCGCTGCACGCCGGCCGCCAAAGCAGCGATATAGGCCGGATGATCGTGAAAGTTCTCGATCATGACAACCTTCGATTCGATGACATCCCGAATGCTTTCGGTGGTACTGCGGGAGAACTGCGGATAAAGCGGCAGCACGATGATTTTCCTGCACTTCGAAAGTTTCGCCAACCCGTCCGCGATTGCCGGGCCGCCATAGCGCATCGCGTATTCGATCTGCAGTTCCGGAAGCGCGGAACGCAGCAACTGCGTTTGCCGGATGGTATGCACCGCAAGCGGAGATCCTTCGGGCATCCAGACGGATTGATACTTTTTCGCGCTCTTCGCGGGCCGGGTGCGCAGGATGATGCCGTGCAGGATCGGCAGCCAGATTATCCGGGGCAGCTGTACCACGCGCGGGTCGGACAGGAATTCGGCGAGATAACGCCGTACCGCCGCGGGCGTGGGCGCCGCGGGCGTGCCGAGGTTGACGAGTAGGATGCCTTTCAGGGTGGCGCGCCGCTTGCAGTCCGCGCAGTTCTAATCCGGCTTGGCGCCGGTATCCCGCACCACCTTGCGCCACTTGACGATCTCCGTCCTGACGTAATCTGCAGCCTGCTGCGGCGATCCTCCCGTCGGATCGAACGCCAGCGCCTCGAGCCGCTCGCGGATGTCCGTCTGTTGCAGCGCTCCGTTGACGGCTTCGTTGAGCTTTTGCACGACCGCCGCAGGTGTGCCGGCGGGCAGGAAAACCGCAATCCAGGTGTAGTCCTCGAGGCCCGGGAACCCCGCCTCGGCGAACGTGGGAACGTCAGGCAGCGCGGGCGCGCGCCTGCCACTCGAGACTGCGAGACCGCGGATCTTCCCTGCCTTGATCTGTGCAAGCGGGCCCGAGATCGCGCCCGAGCCCAGCGGCGGGTCTCCGGCCAGTACCGCGGCGACCATGGGTCCGGCGCCGCGGAAATGGACCGGCGTCAGGTCCAGTTTCGCGAGTACCCGGAAAAGGTTCTCGGCCGTGAGGTGCGGTGTGGTGCCGCTTCCGGGCGAGGCATAGGAGAGCTTCGCGGTCTTCGCGTAATCGATGAATTCGAGCAGGGTGCGCGCAGGCACGCCCGTGTTGACGAAAATCATGTTGGGCTGCGAGGCGACGAGCGCCGTGGCGATGAAATCGCGCTCCGCATCGTAGCCGGGATTCGAGTAAAGGCTCATGTTGACGGCGAGCGCCGAGGTCGTGAGCAGTACCGTGTAGCCATCCGGCGCCGATTTCGCCGCGATCGAGGCGCCGATATTGCCTCCCGCGCCGCTGCGGTTCTCGATCACGATCTGCTGCCCGAGCGACTCGGCCAGCTTCACCGAGATCAGGCGCGCGCTGATGTCGGCCGGCCCGCCGGGCGCGAACGCAACGATGAACCGGACAGGCTTGATCGGCCAGGTCTGCGCCGGAGCAGGGAGCGCGGCGAGTGCGAGCAGCATGGACGACGCGATCCTCGAAAGAATTCTCATTTCAATGCTCCTGCATCTTGCGCGCCATCGCGGCGCGCCATTGTTCCACGGGCATAAAGCCGGGTAGTATTCTCGCCTCAGCT
>SHXL01000128.1 GCA_009693345.1 Betaproteobacteria bacterium | reverse complement strand
TTGCCACAAAGCACAAGGCATGGCATGAATTACAGTTCTCTACCCTACCTATAGTGTCTGCGCACCATGGCATTTAACGGTGTTTCTCTCGATAGCGTAAGTTCCGTCGCGCAATCCACCGCGGCGCAGGAATTTGCCAAAGGGTTCTTCAGTTCGAATCTCGGTGCGTTTGCCAACCCGTTCCCCCACAGCGCCAAGACGGCGGTCGCGCTCTTCTCCGACAAGACGACTACCGGCGCTCTCGATAGCCTCGCGCGGTCCACCGCGATGCCCGAATTCGCCAAGGGGCTCTTCGGTTCGAGCCTCAGTACATTTGCTGAGCCTCTCGCTCGCTCCACCGCATTTGACGGTTTGCGGCCTGGCGGCATTCGGGGTCTTGATACTGGGCCGATTGAGGACCAGATTTGGGCCACTGCACGTATCGAGAAGTCAGACAACAACAGCACTGGAGCAATTCTTAGCTTTGACCTTGTCGATGCGCTTTCGCCTGGACTTGCGCTGATGTGGACTGGTGCAACCGTCTCATTGTTCTCCGAAAACCCTGAGCGAGCGCGGCATGTTGCTGCGTCAGGTAGGGAGCTTTTGAGGCACGTGCTTGAGTTATTCGCACCAGACAATGCAGTTCTAGCTTGGATCGTCAGACCTGACTATCTTCACGATAAGAGACCGACACGCAGGGCACGGTTGCATTTTGCAATCTCCCGGCAATCCGACTCACTTGATTCGGGCCAGCAAGATTTGGTCAAAGAATTTGTGGAGCTGTACAGCGAGCTGAGTGGGCTGTCGCATGTTAAAGCACCGCGCCTTCCCGTCGATCGCGGTATTGACTTGCTGCAACGTGTGCGTGCGGTTCTGACGAAACTCATTCTTTCGCGGCGACCCTAGAAATAGTCAGCCGGAAAATATTCATGCTGGTAGAGCGCAAACGTTTGCGCTCAGCCATCTGGGAGAGCGCCGTCGACGCGGCGGTACAGAGTCGAATTTCATACACATTCACTCTGAGCCCAGTTTGCGGAAATGCATAAGAAGATCCGGTTAATTTTTTCCTCGATCGTGATTCTGCTCGGGAGCACGGCCTTCGTGCATGCCCAAAGAGTAGAGACGGACCCCAACCTCGCGCATCCAACGCAAATTGTCACGGTGAACCGCGAGGGATACACGATCGCGGGACTGGTCACGCATATCGAGGGCGCGAAGGCATTCAAGTACGGCGTCGCGCTTTTCCCCGGACACCCGGGAATCATGCGATTGAGGGAGGAAGACGGACAATTGAAGTTCGGTCAGGGCGGAAATTTCCTGGTTCGCTCGCGCCGGGAGTGGCTGGACGAAGGGACGCTGGTAGCGGTGCTGGACGCACCCTCCGATCAGTGGGCCTCGTTCAGCCAGCTATTCCGAGAAACGCCGCGCTACGGCGCGGACGTCGCGGCGCTGTTGACGGAAATCGGCCGCCGGTTCGGCGTCGGGGACTGGACATTTGTCGGCACCAGCGAGGGATCCGTCAGCGCGTTCCACGCAGGCCGCATGAATCCAACAATCGCGCGCCGGGTGATCCTGACCGCGTCGGTGGTACGTGCGGGCCGAAGCGGTCCTGGGCTATCCGCAGTGCAATTCGGCGATTTGAAGTCGCGGCTGCTGTGGGTGCACCACGAGGATGACCCATGCGAGTACACCACCTATGCGATGGCGAAGGCTCTCGCGCAGCGCAGCGGCGCACCGCTGGTGACAGCGCGCGGCGGCGGACCTGGGAGCGGCGATCCCTGTATGGCTCGCACGGCGCACGGATTCGTCGGTGTGGAGAAAGAAGCCGTACTGGCGATGCAATCGTGGATCAAGACGGGGGCAGTCCCCGCGGACGTAAAGCCGTAGCTGCCGGTCACGGGACTTGGCTGGGCTGCGGTATCATCGGTTTTCCCTGCAAGAACCCTACTGAGGAGAAGGATTTATGACGATCAAAGCTGGCGACCTACTGCCCGACGGCGTGCTGTCGGAGTCCACGGAGTTCGATTCAACGACGCAGTGCGCGATGGCGCCCAAGGAAGTGGATGTCGTGGAGACGTCGAAAGGCAAGAAGATCGCGGTATTCGGCCTGCCGGGGGCGTTTACGCCGACCTGCTCGGCCAAGCACGTGCCGAGCTACCTCGAGAACCTGGCCGGGCTGAAGGCGAAAGGCGTGAGCGAGGTGTGGTGCGTGGCGACCAACGACGCGTTCGTGATGGCGCACTGGGGCCGGGATTTCAAGGCAATCGGCAAGATCCGCTTCCTCGGCGACGGCAGCGCCGCCTGGACAAAGGCGCTGGGCCTCGGTCTCGACCTCAACGCCCGCGGCATGGGCCTGCGCATGCAGCGCTTCTCGATGCTGGTGGACAATGGCGTGATCAAGACGGTCAACATCGAAGCCCCGGGCAAGTTCGAGGTTTCCGATGGCGCAACGATGGTGAAGCAGGCCGGGTAGCGGGCCGCGGGCCTTCAGTATTGGTAACGAATTGCTACGGCCCCGCGCGCTGCGGGGCCGTGTTGTAACAGACTGATACAAATGCTCACAGCATCCCGCAGGTCCGAGGAATAGCCTTCCTACATAGAATTTCAACTCTGTAGGAGATTGCGATGAAAGCACTCATACCCACTCTGGCGGCCGCAACGTTTGCACTCGCGGCCACATTCGCATTTGCGCAAGGCACGCCGGGCTATGGTCCCGGCATGGGTGGTCAAGGCATGGGCCCCGGCATGCAGGGCCAGGCAGGCCGTGGCGAATCGCACGAACAGATGAAAGCCGCATACGCAACCTGTAAGGACAAACCCGACCGGCGCGCCTGCATGACGGAGCAGTATTGCGCCAAATCGCCCGACCCGGCCAAGTGCCAGGCGCAGGCGAAGGAACGCGCGCAACATGGTCAGCAGCGCCTCGAGCAACGGCAAAAGCAGCATGAAGCCTGCAACGGCAAGCGCGGCGAGGACCTGACCAAGTGCATGCAGGGTCAGCACCAGGCGCAGAGAAACCAGCGCCTGGACGAACGCCAGAAGGCGCACGAAGCCTGCAACGGCAAGCGCGGCGAAGAACTCGCCAAGTGCCTGGGCGCGCAGCCCGGGAACTACGGCCCGCGCGGACCCGGTTCGAAGAGCTAAGCACCGCAATTGCCGCCCGCGCGTACTGAATTCAGAGCAGGGCTGCGCGCGGGACTGCCGCTTTTCATCGCGATCGCACCGTACGGCCTCGTCACCGGCGTGGCGATGGCCGCGAGCGGCATTCCGACGCTCGAAGCGATGGCGATGTCGATACTGGTGTACGCCGGCGCCTCGATGCTGGCCGCCGCCCAGCTCATCGCGGAAGGCGCGCCCGCGCTGATCGTCGTTGCCGCGGCTTTCATCGTCAACCTGCGCCTCCTGATGTACAGCGCCTCGATCCGCCCGTATTTCGCGCACGAGCCGCTCGGCCGGCGCCTGATGGTCTCCTATGCGCTGGTGGACAATCCCTACGCGCTCTTCATCCAGCGCTTCGGCCCGCATCCCGAAGAGGCCGGAAAGTTTGACTACTTCATCGGCCTCGCAATCCCGATCTGGCTCTGCTGGCAGGCCTCCGTCGGCGCCGGCATCCTGGTGGGCAACCAGCTTCCGGCGGCCTGGAAACTGGAGTTCGCCGCGCCGCTTGCCTTCATCGCCATGTCGATTCCGCTGCTGCGCGACAAGCAGATGGTCGCCGCGGCGGTCAGCGCCGGCGCCACCGCAGTGCTCGCGCACGGCCTGCCGCTTCGCGCGGGACTCGCGCTTGCGGCAACTGTTGGAATTGCTGTTGGCCTTTTGACAGAAAAACTACTGAGAACAAAGACATGACCCTCTGGCTGATCATCGTAGGCATGAGCTTGGCGACGTTCGGCCAGCGCGCCTCGTTCCTGCTGCTGCCCGCCCGGGTCCAGTTGCCCGCGCTGCTGCGCCGCGCGCTGCGCTATGTCCCGGCCGCGGTGCTAACCGCGATCTGGGCGCCGGAACTGCTGCTGCAAAAGGGTGTCCTAAGCCTCGCGCTGGGGAATGAACGCCTGCTGGCAGGCATCGTCGCCATCGCGATCGCATGGCGCTACCGGGTCACCTTCGGTACGATCATCGCGGGGCTGGTTGCCCTTCACCTTTTCGACTGGATGTTCTGAAACATGAAAACACGCTTCATCGGCCTGCTGTTGCTGCTTGCCGCGTTTGCCGGCTTTGCGGCGGAAACGCCCCAGAAGATCATTTCGATCGAAGGCGTCACCGAGTACCGCCTCGCCAATGGCCTGCGCATCCTCACCGTTCCGGACCAGAGCGCAAGCACGGTGGGCGTGCACCTCACCTACTTCGTCGGCTCGCGGCACGAAAGTTACGGCGAAAAAGGCATGGCGCACCTGCTCGAGCACCTCCTGTTCAAGAGCACGGCGCGCTTCGGCGACATCAAGGCGGAGCTTGCCAAGCGCGGCGCCCGGTTCAACGGCACCACGTCCTACGACCGCACCAATTACTTCGAAACCCTGCCGGCGGCCGGGGACAACCTCGACTGGGCGCTGGGCATGGAAGCCGATCGGATGGTCAATTCGCACGTGCGCAAGTCGGACCTCGACAGCGAGATGACGGTGGTCCGCAACGAGTTCGAAATGGGCGAGAACAGCCCGCACGGCGTGCTCTCGCAGCGCATGACGCGCCTGGTGTACGCCGCACACAACTACGGCAATCCGGTGATCGGACTGCGTTCCGATATCGAAATGGTGCCGATCGAGCGGCTGCAGGGGTTCTACCGCACCTGGTACCAGCCGGACAACGCGCTGCTGACCATCGGTGGCAAATTCGACGAGGCGACGGCGCTGGCGCTGGCGGCGAAACATTTCGGCCCGCTGTCGCGCCCTGCCCGCGCGCTGCCCGCGCTGTACACCGGCGAGCCGACGCAGGACGGCGAGCGCGCGGTGACGTTGCGCCGCGCCGGCGACATCCAGATCGTGGCCGCGATGTACCGCGTTCCAGCCGCGGGGGACCCGGACTATGCGGCGGTGGACGTGCTCGCCCAGGTGTACGGCACGGCGCCCACCGGGCGCCTGCACCGCGCGCTGGTGCAGAAAGGCCTGGCCAGTTCCGCCTGGGGGTACGAACGCATGCTGCGCGACCCGGGCTACGCCGGATTCGGCGCCATCGTGCCGAAAGACGGCGCGCTCGAGCCGGCACGCGATGCGCTCATCGCCGCGCTGGAGGGCGCGGGCCGCGAACCGGTCACCGACGCCGAGGTCGAGCGCGCCCGCACCGCGCTGCTCAACGACATCGAGAAAACCCAGCTCGATTCAGCAGTGCTGTGGCGCACCCTGCCGGAGTTTGCGGCCATGGGCGACTGGCGCCTGTTCTACCTGTACCGCGACCGCATGCGCAAGGTGGCCACCGCCGACGTGCAGCGCGCCGCCGACACCTACCTGAAACCGGCAAATCGGGTCCTGGGCATGTTCGTGCCGACTTCGCAGCCCGACCGCGCCGCGATTCCGGCGGCATCCGACCTCAGCGCCGCGCTCGATGCCTATCGCGGCAGCGAGAATGTCGACGCCGGAGAAGCGTTCGACCCGACGCCGCAGAACATCGAGGCGCGCGTCATTCGCAGGACCCTGGCCAACGGCATCAAGGTCGCGCTGCTGCCGAAGAAGACGCGCGGCGCCACGGTTGTCGCACAGTTGACCCTGTACTGGGGCGATGAACAATCGAAGACGGACCGCGGGCCCGCCTGCGGCCTGGCCGGCAGCATGCTGCTGCGCGGCTCGCGCAAACACACGCGCACCGAACTGCGCGATGCCTTCGACCGGCTGAAGGCCGGCGTGTCCGCGGGCGTTGATGGCGCCTCCGTCGAGGTGCGTCGCGCGCAGCTCGACGACACGCTGCGCCTGGTGGCCGAGGTATTGCAGGAACCCGCATTCCCGGCCGCGGAATTCGAGGAACTGAAACGCGCCTCGCTCACCAGCGCCGAATCGCAGCGCGGCGATCCCTCCGCGATCGCCAGCGAGCGCCTCGCCCGCCACCTCAATCCCTATCCGCGCAGCCACTGGCTCTACACCGAGTCCGTGGACGAGCGCCTGGACCACCTCAAGGCGGCGAAGCTGGAGGATGCACGACGCTGCTACACCGATCTCGTCGGCGCCACCGGCGCGCAGTTCGTCGCGGTGGGGGATTTCGACACCGAGGCGCTGTCGAAGCTGATCGAGGAACTGTTCGGCAACTGGAAAAATCCCGCGCCCTACGCGCGCATTCCTTCGCGCTACTTCGAGAGTGCGCCGCTCGAGCAGATCGTGGCGACGCCGGACAAGGCGAACGCGGTGCTTCGCGCGGCCGTCAACCTGCCGCTGCGCGACGACAACCCGGACTTTCCGTCGCTGATCCTCGGCAACTACCTGCTCGGCGGCACTTCGAGTGCGCGGCTGCCGGCGCGCGTGCGCGAAAAGGAAGGCCTGTCCTACAGCACCTACAGCTACCTCAGCGCCGGCTCTCTGGATGTCGCAGGGGCCTTCGGCCTGTCGTCGATCTATGCGCCGCAGAATCACGCGCGCGTGGAAGACGCGATCCGCGAGGAACTGGCGCGCGCGCTGGACCAGGGCTTCGGCGGCGCCGAGTTCGATGCCGCGAAGAAAGGATTCCTCGAAGCCCGGCGCCTGGCGCGCTCGCAGGACCGTGGCATCGCCGGACGCCTCGCGAGCTACCTTTACCTCGGGCGCACTTTCGCCTGGGACATCGATTTCGAGAATCGCATCGCCGCGCTCACGCCGGCCCAAGTGCACGACGCGCTACGCCGACACGTAGACCCGAAGAAACTATCGGTATTCAAGGCCGGGGATTTCCGCTAGGACTTCTGTTTCAGCAGGTCCCGGATTTCCTCGAGCAGGACTTCCTGCCGCGGCGGAGCGGCGGGCGCCGCGGGTTTTTCCTCTTCCCGCTTCACGCGGTTGATCAGCTTGACGATGAGGAAGATCGCCCAGGCGATGATGAGGAAGTCGAGGCAGGTCTGGAGGAACTTGCCGTACTTGAGCGTCGCCGAACCGATCTTGACGGCGAGGCCGCTGAAATCCATGCCCCCGAGCAGTGTGCCGATCACCGGCATCACCACATCTTCGACCAGTGAACTGACGATCTTGCCGAAGGCGGCGCCGATGATCACGCCCACGGCGAGATCCATGACGTTGCCCTTGACGGCGAATTCCCTGAATTCCTTCGCGATGCTCATTGCTTCCTCCTAGTCGATCGGGTCATAGCGCACTTCGAGGATTTCGAGTTCCTCGATGCCGCCGGGCGTCGTCAGCGGCACCTTGTCGCCTGTGCGCGCCTTGATGAGCGCCATGGCGACCGGCGAAATCCACGAAATGCGGTTCCTTGGTGAATCGGTCTCGTCGACGCCGACGATGGTGATTGTCTTGTCTTTCAGTCTTACGGTTGCCCCGAAGAACACCTGGTCGCTGTCGCGGCCCGCGGAGTCCACCACTTCGGCTGCTTCCAAGCGCTTGATGAGGAAGCGCGCGCGGCGGTCGATTTCGCGCAACCGCTTCTTGCCGTAGAGATAGTCGCCGTTTTCCGAACGGTCGCCGTTCTTGGCCGCCCAGGAAACGGTGCGCACCACCTCGGGACGCTCGAGCTCGACCAGTTGCTTCAATTCGGCCTTGAGACGGGCGTAGCCGGCCGGGGAGATGTAGTTCTTCGCCGGGGGCGGGCTGGGCTGGAGTTCCGGCGCCTCGCCTTCGTCCTCGGAATCGCGCACGAAAGCCTTGGACATGGCGCCAAATTCTACGACAATCTGGGGGGCGGGCTAGGAGAGCCCGGTCTGGACTCAGGGGAGATGCACATGGCACTATGGGCTTCCCCCGAATTCCCGGACACTACCCTAAGCTTGGTCTAGCTTTTTCGAACTGATCCGGACTTACCTGCCCGAGCGTCGAATGCCGACGCCGTGGATTGTAGAACCGTTCGATGTAGTCGAACACGTCGGCCCGGACCTCATCT
>SHXL01000127.1 GCA_009693345.1 Betaproteobacteria bacterium | reverse complement strand
TCGTGCGGCAGGTCGAACTTGCGCAGCGCGATTTCTATTTCCATGCCCGGATCGGTGTAGTTGCCGAGCACCTCGGCGACGCGACCGATGGGTTGCGCATGCTTGGATGGCTGCGCGATCAGCTCGACGGTGGCGACCTGCCCCGGCTTGGCGCTGCCGGCGTCGGTCGGCGAAATCAGGATGTCGAGCGTGATGCGCCGGTCCTCGGGGACGAGGAACAGCACGCCGTGTTCCCTTTGCAATCGACCGACGATGCGGCGGTTGGAGCGCTCCAGCACCTCCACGATGCTCCCCGCCGGCCGGCCGCGCGGGTCCTGGCCGGAGATGCGCACCGCGGCGCGGTCGCCGTGCATGAGCTGGCGCATCTCGGCGGGCGGCAGGAACACCTGCGCGCTGCCGTCGTCGGGGACGAGGAAGCCGTGCCCGTCACGGTGGCCCTCGATGCGCCCCGCGATCACGTCGATGCGCTTGGCGGCGAGGAAACTTCCGGCGCGGTTCTTCACCACGCGCCCGGCGCGTTCCAGCGCATTCAGCGCCGCATCGAACGCCGCACGCTCGCGCCCCTGGACTGCAAGGCCGGATCTCAGTTCGGCCAGCGTGAGCGGCGCGCCGGCGCGCTCGAGCGCGCCGAGGATTTCCCCGCCGTATGTGTCAGCAGCCTGCGCAGGAACCTGCGCTGCAACCGGCGTGCGCTGGCGGGGGGACTTTTCGCGTTTCTTTTTTGACATGAATGGACCGGGACTCTAAAATGCCCCCCCCTTGCCGAGGTGGCGGAATTGGTAGACGCACATGGTTCAGGTCCATGCGGTGGCAACACTGTGGGGGTTCGAGTCCCTTCCTCGGCACCAGTAGTTTAATCGATCCGCCCGCCGCGTATCGGGATTTCACCGGGCCTTCCCGTGGCGCTCAGCGCGACGATTTACAACTTCTCCATTCAACTCTCGGACGTCGACCGCGGCGTCTACGAGGCGCTGGCGCTGAAGGTGGCGCGCCACCCCTCGGAGACCGGGGAACACCTGCTCACCCGCGTGCTCGCGTATTGCCTGGAGTTCACCGAAGGCATCGCCTTCTCGCGCGGCATTTCGAACCCGGATGAACCGGCCCTCTCGGTGCGGGATCTCACCGGCGCGCTCAAGGTCTGGATCGACATCGGCGCGCCGGATGCAGCGCGCCTGCACAAGGCCGGCAAGGCAGCGCCCCGCGTCGCGGTTTACACCCACAAGGACCCGGCCCAGCTACGCCAGCAGCTCGCAGGCGAGCGGATACACCGCGCCGAGGCGCTGGAGCTGTACGCCATCGACCGTGAGGTCATCGCCGGACTGGTGAAGCGGCTGGAACGCCGCATGACATTCGTTCTCTCCGTGACCGACCGCCATCTGTTCATTTCGATCGGCGACGCGACGCTGTCCGGAGACGTCACGCGGATTGCGCTCGATTAGGAGCCGGGTCCCCGGTTTCACGGGGACGACGTATTACGTGATGTCGAAGGGATGACGCAGGACGATGGTTTCGTCGCGCTCCGGGCCGGTTGAAATCATGTCGATCGGCACGCCGCAAAGAGATTCGATGCGCTTGAGGTAGTCGCGCGCCGCTTTCGGCAGCCCGTCGTGCGCCTTCACCCCGACGGTGCTCTCGCGCCAGCCGGGCATTTCCTCGTACACCGGCACGCACAGCGCCAGTTCCTCGGCGCCCACCGGCAGGATGTCGCTCACCTTGCCCTCCATCTTGTAGCCGACGCAGATCTTGAGCGACTCGGCGCCGTCGAGCACGTCGAGCTTGGTGATGCACAGGCCCGAGACGCCATTCAGCTGGATCGAGCGCTTGAGCGCCGCGGCATCGAACCAGCCGGTGCGCCGCGGCCGGCCGGTGGTGGCGCCGAACTCCTGGCCGCGCTGGCGCAGGCGCTCTCCGACGTCGTCCGACAGCTCGGTCGGGAACGGGCCTTCACCCACGCGCGTGCTGTACGCCTTAGTGATGCCGAGCACGTAGTGCAGGTGCATCGGCCCGATGCCGGCGCCGGCCGCCGCCGCCCCGGCAACGCAGTTGGACGAAGTGACGAACGGGTAGGAGCCATGATCGATGTCGAGCAGCGCGCCCTGCGCGCCTTCAAACAGCAGGTTCTTCCCCGCCTTGTTCGCGTGGTAGAGCGCGCGCGGCACGTCGGCGACCAGCGGCACCAGGCGCGGCGCCAAAGCAAGCGTTTCGTCGAAGGTTTTCTTGAAGTCAATTTTTTTGACTTTATGAAAATGCTCAAGAACAAAATTATGATATTCGAGCAGTTCCTCAAGCTTGCTGGCAAAACGCTCGGGCTTGAGCAGGTCCTGCAGGCGGATCGCGCGGCGCGCCACCTTGTCCTCGTAGGCCGGGCCGATGCCGCGGCCGGTCGTGCCGATTTTCTGCGCGCCTTTCGAGTGCTCGCGCGCCTGGTCGAGCGCGGCGTGGTAGGGCAGGATCAGCGGGCAGGCTTCCGAGATGCACAGTCGCGCCACCACGTTCTTGACGCCGCCGGCTTCCAGCTCGTCGATCTCCGACAGCAAGGCCTGCGGCGAGAGCACCACGCCGTTGCCGATGAAGCAGTCGACATCGCTGCGCAGGATGCCCGAAGGGATGAGGTGCAGCACGGTCTTCTTGCCGCCGATCACCAGCGTGTGGCCGGCATTGTGGCCGCCCTGGAAGCGCACCACGCCCTGGGCGCGGTCGGTCAGCCAGTCGACGATCTTGCCCTTGCCTTCGTCGCCCCACTGGGTGCCGATGACGACGACGTTGCGAGCGCGGATTGTCATTTATTCTTCTTCTTGGTCTTGACTGCAGAAGCAAGACTTCTGAGTTCAATCGAAAACCCCGTCGCCGGGCGCAACCGGCCGAAGGCCTTGCCGACCTCGTCGTAGCGCCCGCCCCTGGCTACCGCGCCGGCGACGCCGTCGCAGTAGGCGTCGAACACGACGCCGGAGTGGTAGTGATAGCCGCGCAACTCGGCGAGATCGAAGCTGACGGGAATGCGCGAGGCCTTCGAAAGCGCGCGCAGGGTTTCGAGCGCCTTTCCCAGCTCCGGAAGTCGCGGCATTCTTTTCTCCGCGAGATCCAACACCTCGGCACCGCCATACAGGGAAGGCAACAGGAGAAGCGCGGCCCGCGTTTTCGCATCCGTCCGTTTGGTCAAAATCTTCAATGCAGGAACGTCCTTCTTCTGCAGGGCCTCGAAGAGTTCCGCTTCGAGTTCATGGCCGACTTCCCCTGCCTGGACCAGCGAGCGAAACACGGCAACGTGCCCCACGTCCATGCGCGCGCCCTTGACGCCCGCCGTCCCGAGCGCCCGGCACAGCAGACTCTGGATCTCCAGATCGCTCTGGATCCCGGCGTGGCCGTAGATCTCCGCGCCGATCTGGATCGGCTCGCGCGTCGCCGCGGGTCCCGCCGGCCGCGCGTGCAGCACGCTGCCGCAGTAGCACAGGCGCGTCACGCCCTTGCGGTTGAGCATATGGGCGTCGATTCGCGCCACCTGCGGCGTGATGTCGGCGCGCACTCCCATCATCCGCCCCGAGAGCTGGTCCACCAGCTTGAAGGTGCGCAGGTCCAGGTCGTGCCCGGTGCCGGTCAGGAGGGAGTCGGTGAATTCCACCAGCGGCGGCATAACCAATTCGAATTTATTCTTAAAAAATAAATCCAAAATCGAGCGGCGCAACATCTCTATGCGCATTGCCTCTTCAGGCAGGATGTCCTCGATGTTTTCGGGCAGTAGCCAGCGCATGGGAATGTTTCAGTACCTTGCGACAAGAAGAAGAATCAGGCCGGCGATCATCGACGTCAGGCCGAAGAACCGGATCTGCCCGTCGGTGAGCTGCATCAGGCGTCGGAAGGTCTCGCGCCAGAGCTTAGGCGCGAGGAACGGAAGCAGGCCCTCGATCACCAGCATCAGGGCGAGCGCCATGAGGAGCGTGGTGGCCATCGCGAATCATTTCCGGCCGCCGGCTTTCCCGGCGGAATCCCGCAGGTAGCGGAAGAAGTCGGAATTCGGCTCGATCACCATGACATCCGATTTGCCGCGGAAGCTCGACTTGTAGGCCTCCATCGAGCGGTAGAACGAATAGAACTCCGGATTCTGCTGGAAGGCTTGGGCGTAGATGGTCGCCGCTTTCGCGTCACCCTCGCCCTTGATCTTCTGCGCATCGCGGTAGGCATCGGCGAGGATCACCTCGCGCTGCTTCTCGGCGTCTGCCCTGATTCGCTCGGCCTCGGCCGAACCGGTCGAGCGCAGCTCCGATGCAGCGCGCTTTCTCTCCGATTCCATGCGCCGGTAGACGTCGGCACTAACGCCCTGGGGAAGATCCACGCGCTTCAATCGAACGTCGACAATCGAGACACCGATTTTCTTCGCGTCCTGCTCGACACGCTCGCGCACCTGGTTCATCACCGTGTCGCGCTCGCCCGAAACCACCTCGTGCACCGTGCGTTTGCCGAACTCCTCGCGCAGCAGGCCGTTGACGGTCTGGCTGATGCGACTGGCCGCGCCGCGTTCGTCGCCGACCGCGAGGTAGAACTCGCGCGCATCCGAGATCCGCCACTTCACGAACGTATCCACCAGCACCGGCTTGTTCTCGGAGGTGATGAAGGACTGCGGATCCGGATCGTCAAGGGTCAGGATGCGCGTGTCGATGTAGCGCACGTTTTGCAGCAAGGGCAGCTTGAAGTTAAGGCCCGGCTTGGTAATGACGTCCTTCAATTCGCCGAACTGGAACACCATCGCATTCTGGCGCTGATCCACCACGAACATCATGGAACTGCCGAGCGCGAACAGGGCGATCAAGCCCGCGAATACGGGTATCAGGTAGCGCATCATCGCTCCCCCCTGCCCCGGTCGCGCAGTGTTTCGCGTGAGCGTGGCGTCGCCTCGGGTGCCGGCGCCGGTTGCTCGGGCGCCGCCGGCAGCTGGCGCGCCACACCCGACTGGTCGATCACCGGCGCCGCCACCTGCTGCATCAGCTTGTCCAGCGGCAGGTAGAGCAGATTGCCGCCGCCCTTGTAGTCCAGCATGACTTTCGAGGTCGAGGTAAAGATCTGCTGCATGGTTTCAATGTAGAGCCGCTCCCGAGTCACGGCCGGCGCCTTGGAATATTCCGTGAGCACCTGCTTGAAGCGGGAAGCGTCGCCCTCGGCCGTGGCAATCACTCGCGAACGGTAGCCCTCCGACTCAAGCAGCAGGCGCTGCGCCACGCCGCGCGCCTTCGGCACCACGTCATTGAAATAGGATTCGCCTTCGTTCTTCTGGCGCTCGCGGTCCTGGCCCGCTTTCTGCACGTCATCGAACGCGCTTTGCACCTGCTCCGGCGGCTGCGCATTCTGCATGTTGACCTTGCTGATCTGGATCCCGGTCTTGTACCGGTCTAGGATCGCCTGCATCAGCGGCGTCGCATCGTCGGCGATCTTCTGGCCCTGGTTGAGCACCGCATCCATCTTGCTTTTGCCCACAACCTCGCGCAGCGCGGTTTCCGCCGCCTGCAGCACGCTGTCGTCGGGCCGACGATTGTTGAACAGATATTCCTTGGCGTCCCGCACCAAGTATTGGACCGCAATCTGCACGTCGACAATGTTTTCGTCGTCGGTAAGCATGAGCGATTCCTTGGCGACCTTGGTCTTGATGGTGTTGCGGTAGCCGACTTCGACGCTGCGAACCTGCGCGAGATTGACGATCTCGTGCGACTGGATCGGCCAGGGCGCGCGCCAGTTCAGACCCGAACTGGTCTGCGAGGAATACTGGCCGAAAGTGAGCACCACGCCGCGCTGGCCCTCGACCACGATATAGATGCCGCTTGCCAGCCAGACCGCGACGATGATCGCGATGATCACGCCCGCGCCGCCGCCGAATTGCGCGCCGGAGGGCATGCGCGAAGGCGGCTCGGAGCCGGGCCGCCGGTCACCGAGCCGGCCGCCGAAGAGATCGTTCAGCTTGCGGTTGAAGCTGCGCCAGAGCTCATCGAGGTCGGGCGGGCCCTGCTTGCCACCGCCGGGCCCACGACTGCCTCCTCCGCGCCCCCAATTCGGGTCGTTCAGCGACATTAGATGCTCAGTTCTGCAGAATGATTCTGGGAATGGCCGGGCTGTTTGCTCAGCTGCGCCGCTTCGGCGATCGCGCCGCGCAACCCAGCGAGTCCGGCACCGGTATGCGCGCTCACTAGAACGCGCGAAATCCTACCATATTCGTCGCGCCCTACCGCAGGCTGGAGACCGGAGATGTCGATTTTGTTCCAGACCGGGAGCTGGGGAATCCCGTCCGCGTGTATCTCGGCCAGCACCTTGTTCACGTCCTCGGCCTCCCGCGCCCTGGTGTCCGAAGCGCTGTCCACCACGTGCAGCAGTAGGTCCGCGCGCACTGTTTCCTCCAGCGTCGCGCGGAACGCGGCCACCAGTCCGTGCGGCAGGTCGCGGATGAAGCCGACGGTGTCGGCGACGACAACCTGCCCTGCCCCCTCCACCCATACCTTGCGCGTCGTCGTATCGAGCGTGGCGAACAGCTTGTCGGCGACGTAGGCGCCCGCGCTCGGATGCGTGAGCGCGTTGAACAGCGTCGACTTGCCCGCGTTGGTGTAACCCACCAGGGAAACCGAGAACACATCGCGCCGGGCGCGAGCGCGCCGCCGGATCACTCTTTGTTTTTGCAATTCATGCAATTTTCCTTTCAATACCGCGACTCGCCTGGCGATGTAGCGCCGATCCAGTTCGATCTGCTTCTCGCCCGGGCCGCCGGTCTTGCCCAGACCCCCTCTTTGGCGCTCGAGGTGGGTCCAGCCGCGCACCAGGCGCGTCGAGAGGTGCTCCAGCTGCGCCAGCTCCACCTGCAGTTTGCCCTCGTTGGTCCTGGCGCGCTGCGCGAAGATGCGCAGGATCAGCTCGGTGCGGTCGAGCACCTTGCGGCCGAGTTCCTTTTCGAGGTTGCGCTGCTGGCCCGGCGCAAGACTGTGATTGAAGATCACGGTCGCCGCGTTCAGTTCATCCGCGGCAAGGCCGATCTCCGCCACTTTGCCGCTGCCGGCATAGAGCCGGGCATCCGGCCGCTGGCGCCGGCCCTGGACTACCTTGTTGCGCTTTGCACCCGCGCTTTCGGCGAGGCGCGTGATCTCAACGATACTTTCTTCGTAGCCGTCATCGCCGAAATCGAGGCAGACAAGTACGACCGCAGCCGGGTCGGAGGCCCTGCGAACTGCAACGGCGGTTTCTTCGAGCAAACGAGCCTAGCTGCCCGCGTCCGGCTCAACGTTGAGGTTGATCGGCCGCGACGGAACGACGGTTGAGATCGCGTGTTTGTAGACCATCTGGGTCACTGAATTCTTCAATAGGACGACATACTGGTCGAAAGAATCGATCTGGCCCTGGAGCTTGATGCCGTTGACCAAGTAGATCGAGACCGGCACATGCTCCTTGCGGAGCGCGTTCAGGAACGGGTCTTGTAGCAGCTGCCCTTTGTTACTCATCTTGTTACCTCTCGCGGGGAGGTTTGGAACGCTACTCTAATTGATTATTAAGAGATTTCCTAGCCAAGCCTGGTCGGCGGCGCGACATCCCCGCACTGGGCGCGATGGCGCAAAGCATGGTCCATCAGGACGCAGGCAAGCATGCCTTCGGCGATCGGCGTCGCGCGGATGCCGACGCAAGGGTCGTGGCGCCCGGTGGTCTGGACGGTGGTCGCCTGACCCCGTGTGTCGATAGTACGCCGCGGCAGCCGGATGCTGGAGGTGGGCTTGAGCGCGATCGAAACCATGACGTCCTGCCCGGTCGAGATGCCGCCGAGCACCCCGCCGTTGTTGTTCGAAAGGAAGCCCGCCGGCGTCAATTCGTCGCCGTGTTCGCTGCCCTTGTGCGCGATCGAAGCGAAGCCGGCGCCGATCTCCACGCCCTTGACGGCGTTGATCGACATCATCGCGCTCGCGATGTCGGCATCCAGCCTGCCGTAGACCGGCTCGCCCCAGCCGACCGGGACTTTCCCGGCCACGACATTGACACGCGCGCCGCAGGAATCGCCGCTTTC
>SHXL01000126.1 GCA_009693345.1 Betaproteobacteria bacterium | reverse complement strand
GGATCTTGCGGAACACGCTATTTCTTTTTCCCCGGCGGCTTTACGCGCACCGCCTCGAACTGCTTTACCCAGGCCGGTTTTCTCTTTTCGAGGAAGGAGGCAATGCCCTCCTTGCCCTCGGGCGAGACGCGGATTTCGGCAATGCGCTTCGCCGTGTCGTCGATCATTGCTTCGTCCGCCGGACCGGCGGACACGGTGCGGATCAGATCCTTGATCTTGGCCTGCGCGGCGCGTCCCCCGACGACGAGGTGGCCGAGGAGCGCGTTCACCGCGCCGTCCAGGTCTTCTTTGGGCGCGACATCCGATAACAGGCGCAGGCGGTACGCTTCGCCCGCGTCGATGACTTCTCCGGTCAGGAAGTAGCGCCGCGCGAGGCGCTCGCCCATCGCGCGCACCACGTACGGGCTGATGGTGGCGGGCGAGAGCCCCAGCTTCACTTCCGTGAGGCAGAACTCCGCTGCGTGCGAGCCAATCGCGATGTCGCAGGCCGCGACCAGGCCGACGCCGCCGGCGTAGGCGGGCCCGTGCACCCGCGCCACGGTCGGCTTGCTCAAGCGGTCGAGCGTCCTGAGCATCTCCGCCAGCGCCCTGGCGTCAACGAGGTTCTGCTCGTAGCCGTAGCTGGCCATGCGCTTCATCCAGTTCAGGTCCGCGCCGGCGCAGAACGCGGAACCCGCGCCGGCCAATACCACGGCCCGAACCGAGTCGTCCTTGTCCAACTCCAGGAATGCCCTGGTCAGGTCCGCGATCAACACGTCATCGAAAGCATTGCGCACCTCGGGTCGGTTGAGCGTCACGATGGCGACCAGGTTGCGCTTCTCTACGATCAGGTTGTCTGACATTGGACCTCAGGCGATGCGGGGTTGGAGAATGATTTCACTTCTTACGGAATTGGCGATGAAGCACCGCTCATGGGCCTTTTCATGCAGTTCCTTGTGGTCTTTAGCAGAGGGTGGAGCACCTGAGAATGTCACCAATGGCCGCCGCGTAACGCGCGTCATGGCTTCCCTGCCTTCGGGGTTCTTGCCCAGCACGCCCGATGCCTCATCCACGTAGCGCTGCACGACGAAATTCTTCCGGTTCGCGAGATGCAGGAACCAGAGCATGTGGCAGGAAGCAAGCGAAGCGACGAACTGCTGCTCGGGATCGACGCCTGTCGAGGCCGGGACCGTCTTCGGAATGTTGCCGGCCGCGGCGTTGCCCGGGACGCGGATACCGTGGCCGAAGTCGATGCTGTGGGATCTCGAATAGGTCTCGTAGCGGAACTCGCCGGCGAGCTGCCATTCGATAATGGCTCTGTACTCCGACATCGCGGTATCCCCCATCACATCCTGAACACGCCGAATTTAGTTTCCTCGACCGGCGCATTGAGCGACGCCGAGATCGCGAGGCCGAACAGCCGCCGCATGTCCGCGGGATCGATCACGCCGTCGTCCCACAGTCGTGCGCTCGCGTAGTAGGGATGCCCCTGGCGCTCGTATTGCTCCCGGATCGGAGCCTTGAACGCGTTTTCCTCCTCTTTCGTTTTGAATTCACCTTTCACAGTAGCAAGCACGCTCGCCGCCAGCTCACCTCCCAGCACCGAGATGCGCGCGTTCGGCCACATCCACAGGAAGTGCGGCGAGTAGGCGCGCCCGCACATGCCGTAGTTGCCGGCGCCGTAGGAACCGCCGATGATGGCGGTGAACTTCGGCACCTTCGCGGTGGCGACCGCGGTGACCATCTTGGCGCCGTCCTTGGCGATGCCGCCCGCTTCGTATTTCCTGCCGACCATGTAGCCGGTGATGTTCTGCAGGAAGATGAGCGGGATGCCGCGCTGGCACGCGAGTTCGATGAAATGCGCCGCCTTGAGGGAGGACTCGGAGAACAGCACGCCGTTGTTGGCGAGGATCGCGACCGGGTAGCCGTGCAGGTGCGCGAATCCGGTCACCAGCGTGGTGCCGTAGTTGGCCTTGAATTCGTCCAGCTCGGAGCCGTCGACCATGCGCGCGATGATCTCGCGCACGTCATAGGGTTTGCGCCCATCGGCTGGGATGATGCCGTAGATTTCATCGGCGGGATAAATGGGTTCTCTTGGCTCTTGTATTTTTAATCTTACTTTCTTGCTGAAATTCAAATTCGCGACAATTCGTCGCAGGATGACGAGAGCATGCGCATCGTTAAGCGCGAGGTGGTCCGCAACGCCCGAGATGCGCGTATGAACTTCCGCGCCGCCCAACTCCTCCGGGCTCACGATTTCGCCGGTGGCGGCTTTCACGATCGGCGGCCCGCCGAGGAAGATCGTGCCCTGGTCCTTGACGATGATCGATTCGTCCGACATCGCGGGCACGTAGGCACCGCCCGCGGTGCAGGAGCCCATCACGCAGGCGATCTGCGGGATGCCCGCGGCCGAAAGATTCGCCTGGTTGAAGAAGATGCGCCCGAAATGCTCGCGATCGGGGAATACTTCGTCCTGGTTCGGCAGGTTGGCGCCGCCGGAGTCGACCAGGTAGATGCAGGGCAGCCGATTCTGCGCGGCGATTTCCTGCATGCGCAGGTGTTTCTTGACCGTCATCGGGAAATAGGTGCCACCCTTCACGGTCGCGTCGTTCGCCACGATCGCGCATTCGCGTCCGGCGATGCGGCCGATGCCCGTGATGATCCCCGCCCCCGGGGCTTCGTCGCCGTACATGCCGTAGGCGGCAAGCTGGCCGACTTCGAGGAACGGCGAGCCGAGATCGAGCAGCGAGCGCACGCGTTCGCGCGGCAGAAGCTTGCCCCGTGAAATGTGGCGCTTGCGCGACGCCTCGTCCCCGCCGAGGGTGACGCGCGCCACCTTGTCGCGCAGTTCGGCGACCAGCGCCTTCATGCGCGCCGCGTTGGCGAGGAAGTCCGCCGAACGCGGGTTGAGCTGGCTCTTGATGACCGACATCAGATGCGCACGTAGGTCACGGTGTGGTGGGTGAAGATCCTGCCGCGCAGGTCATGGCACTCGGCGGTGCCGTAGATGGTGCGCTTGCCGAGTTTCAGGATGCGTGCCGTGCAATACACCGTCTCGCGCCGTGCCGCGTTCAGGAACGCCGTGTTCAGCTCGGAGGTCACGGCGTCGTGTTCGATGCCGATATGGCGTTTGATCGCGAGCCACATCGCGTAATCGGCCGCCGCCATGAAGGCCGGCCCGTTCACGGTGCCGCCCGGACGCTCCAGCGCGTGGCGAAAAGGCATCGCAATGGTGCAATCGGCATCCGTGATCGAAACGAGCTTCAGCCCGTAGCTGCGGACGAAGCGCGAGCGCCCCAGCAGCTTCTGCAATGCGGCCTTGCTCGCGCTCATGCAAGCTCGACCGCCATCGCGGTCGCCTCGCCGCCGCCGATGCACAGCGAGGCGACGCCGCGCTTGACGTCGTACTTGCGCAGCGCGCCGATCAGCGTGACCAGGATCCGCGCGCCGGAGGCGCCGATCGGATGGCCGAGCGCGCAGGCGCCGCCGTGCACGTTGACCCGGTCGTGCGGCAGATTGTGGTCCTTCATCGCCGCCATGGTCACTACCGCGAAGGCTTCGTTGATTTCGTACAGGTCGACCTTGTCCGCGCTCCAGCCGGTGCGCTCGAAGAGCTTGCGGATCGCGCCCACCGGCGCGGTGGTGAACAGTCCCGGCGCCTGCGCGTGCGTCGAGTGGCCGATGATCGTCGCGATCGGCGGGAGGCCGCGCTTCTCGGCCGCCGAGCGGCGCATCAGCACCAGCGCGGCGGCGCCGTCGGAAATCGAGGAGGAGTTCGCCGCCGTCACCGTGCCGTCCTTGCGGAAGGCGGGCTTGAGCGTCGGAATCTTGTCCAGGTTCGCCTTGAACGGCTGCTCGTCCATCTCGACGAACCTCTGCTCCTTGCCCGATTTGATCGCGAGCGGGGTGGTTTCCCAGGCGAACCAGCCTTCCTTGTTCGCCCGTTGCGCTCTCTGGAGAGAAGTGATCGCGAATTGGTCCTGCGCTTCGCGCGAAAATTGGTAGCTGCCGGCGCACTCCTCGGCGAAGGTCCCCATCAGACGGCCTTTCTCGTAGGCATCTTCCAGACCGTCGTAGAACATGTGGTCGAGTACCTGGGCGTGGCCCATGCGCAGGCCGGCGCGAGCTTTGGGCAGTAAATATGGAGCGTTTGTCATCGACTCCATTCCGCCCGCCACAATAATTTCATAAGAATTGGAAACCAAAGCATCGTGCGCCAGCATTGCCGCCTTCATGCCGGAGCCGCACATCTTGTTCACCGTGGTGCAGCCCGTCGAAAGCGCGAGACCCGCGCCCAGCGCGGCCTGGCGCGCCGGCGCCTGGCCCTGGCCGGCGGGCAGCACGCAGCCCATGATGACTTCCTGCACCTCTTCGGGCTTGAGTTTCGCGCGTTCAACCGCGGCACGGATCGCGGCGGCGCCCAATTCCGGCGCCGCGAAGCCCTTCAATTCGCCCTGGAACGCGCCCATCGGCGTGCGGGCGCAGGCAACAATGACGACCGGATCAGGTTTCATGGACCATTCCTTTCAGTTTCTGGATTGATTCGACGGCTTCTGTTTCCAGCTTCGCGATCAGTTCGGCGGCAGGCAGGGCGCGCGACAGCGGCGCCGCCTGACCGGCCCACAGATTGAAGAAGTCCGGATTTCCCACCTTGGAAGATGCCTGGCGCAGTTTGCCGGTAAGTACACCTTGCGCAGGAAAGGCGAGCTGCGGCGCATTGCCGGCGTTCATCTCCCGGATGAATCGGTTCGCAAGTCCGCGCGCCGGTTTGCCGGTGAACTTTTCCGTCAACCGAGTGTTGTCTTCTGTTTCTTGCAACAAGAGATCCTTATGAATCTGCGGCGCACCGCTTTCGGGACAGGGAATGAACGCAGTTCCCAGTTGCGCAATCTGCGCTCCCAGCGCCAGGACGGCGGCGATGCCGGCGCCGTCCATGATGCCGCCCGCTGCGACCACGGGGAGTTTGACTGCCCGCACCACCAGGCGTACCAGCGCCAGCGTACCGGTGAGCGACTCATAGGGATCGCGCAGGTAGCTGCCGCGATGCCCGCCCGCTTCGCCGCCCTGCGCGATGAAGAAATCGAAGCCCAGGGACTCGAGCCGCCGCGCCTCGGCGACACAAGTTGCGCTGCCGCCGACGAGAATGTCGAGGGCTTTGAATGCCTTGATGCGCTCTTGATTTAAATCGTTCAGATGAACAGTAAAAACGCGAGGCCGGATCCCGGCAATGGCGTCAAGTTGCTCCTCCAGATCCGGCGCATAGGGTGCATTCGCTGGTTCAGGCGCTGGCAGGCCCAGTTCTCTGTAGTAACCCGCTACCGCGTCGAGCGCGCCGCGCTGCGATCCGGCGGCAATCGGAGCGGGCTGCGGAGAAGTGAAGAGATTGATGCCGAACGGACGGTCGGTCTTCGCGCGTACCCACGCCGATTGCTTCTTCATTTCTTCGGGCTGCGTGTACGCAAAGCCGAAAGAACCGAGCGCGCCGGCGGCGGAGCAGGCCGCCACCAGCTCCCGCGACGAGGGCCCGCCGACCATCGGCGCCTGGATGATCGGCGTCGACAGCCCGAAGGAAACGGCAAGCGGCGTCGAAAGGTTCAACGGCCGATCCCGCAGCTCATCGCGTTTCCGCGAACAGTTCGCGGCCAATCAGCCAGCGCCGGATCTCGGAGGTCCCGGCGCCGATCTCGTAGAGCTTGGCGTCGCGCCACAGCCGCCCGGTGGGGGTCTCGTTGATATAGCCCATGCCGCCTAGGGCCTGGATCGCCTCGCCCGCCATCCAGGTCGCCTTCTCGGCCGCGTAGAGGATCGCGCCGGCGGCGTCCTTGCGCGTCGTCTCCCCGCGGTCCAGCGCCTGGCCGACCGCGTAGACGTAGGCCCTGCACGCTGAAAAGGTGGTGTACATGTCGGCGAGCTTGCCTTGCATCAGCTGGAATTCGCCGATCGGCTGGCCGAACTGCTTGCGCTCGTGCACGTAGGGCAGGACTGTGTCGAGGCAGGCTGCCATGATGCCAAGCGGCCCGCCGGCGAGTACCGCGCGCTCGTAATCGAGGCCCGACATCAGGACTTTCGCGCCTTTGCCTTCTTCGCCCAGAATCTGGTCTTCTGATATTTCGCAATTCCTGAAAACAAGCTCGCAGGTGTTGGATCCGCGCATGCCCAGCTTGTCCAGCTTTTGTGCCGTCGAGAAGCCCTTCATCCCTTTTTCGACGATGAACGCGGTGATGGACTCCGAGGTCTTGCCGTAGACGACGAGGACATCGGCGTCGGGGCCATTCGTGATCCACATCTTGTTGCCGTTCAGCACATAGCGATCGCCACGGCGGTCCGCACGCAGGCGCATGCCGACCACATCCGAACCGGCGCCCGGCTCCGACATCGCCAGCGCGCCGACGTGCTCGCCGGAGATCAGCTGCGGCAGGTATTTCCTTCTTTGCGCGTCGCTGCCGTTGCGGCGCAGCTGATTCACGCACAGGTTGGAATGCGCGCCGTACGACAGGCCGACCGAAGCCGAGGCCCGGCTGATTTCCTCCATCGCCACGATATGGGCGAGATAGCCCATGCCGGCGCCGCCGTATTCCTCCTCGACCGTGACGCCGAGCAGTCCGAGCGCACCCAGCTTGCGCCAGAGATCGGCCGGAAACTGGTTGCTCGCATCGATCGCGGCAGCACGCGGCGCAATCTCCTTTGCCGCGAAGTCGCGCACCGAGGCGCGCAGCATGTCGATGCTTTCGCCGTGCTCGAAGCGGAGGAAGGAAGATTCCATGGCCGTCGGGGAAATCCGCTACCGTACTTTACGTTGACGTAAACGTCAACTACGCTTCAGCTGCTTCCGGACCTTCTTCTCGAAGGCCAGGAGTTCGGAGAGTTGCGCCTCCAGGTCGGCGCGCTGCTGCAGCAGGCTCGCCTTGTGCGACCCCAGTACCGCCAGGAAACGCTCCAGCTGCGGCCGCTCGTCGCGGCCCGGCTCGTACATGTCGATCAGCTCGCGTATCTCGGACAGCGACAACCCCAGGCGCTTGCCGCGCAGTGTGAGCTTGAGGCGGGTGCGGTCGCTGGGGGAGTAAATGCGCCGCTGGCCGGCGCGCCGCGGCGCGAGCAGGCCGTGGTCCTCGTAGAAACGGATCGTGCGCGGCGTGAGCTCGAACTCGCTCGCGAGCTCGCGGATGGAAAACTCGGCGCGTTCCTTCCCGGTGTGCTGCATGATAGGGTGAGGAGATTCTAGCCCAGCCGAAGCGTTTGTCCTCCCCTCGTGACTGCCCCTTCCTACCCGTTCGCGAATCCACCTTTGCCCGGAACGACCATCGAGGTCGTGCCCGGCGTGCACTGGCTGCGCATGGCGCTGCCGTTCCAGCTCGACCACATCAACCTCTGGCTGCTCGAGGACGGGGACAACTGGTTGATGATTGATTCCGGGCTGGGCAATGAGCCCACCCGCGCTTTATGGGAGACGATTCTTGCGGACAGGATCGGTTCCAGGCCGGTGCGGCGCGTGCTCGTGACCCACTATCACCCGGACCACGCGGGCAACGCTGCATGGCTGTGCCAGCGCACCGGCGCCCAATTGTGGATGACGCGCGGCGAGTACCTGACCGTGCATGCGGCGCGCCACGGCGCCGCCGGCTACTCGACCGAGGCGCAAATCGCGCTTTTTCGTGCCAATGGCCTGGATGAAGAGCGCGGCAAGGCGCTGCTGACGCGCGGCGACCTGTACCGGATACTGGTACCGGAATTTCCCATGTCGCACCGGCGGCTGCACGACGGCGAGCGCATTTCGGTCGGCGGCCGCAGCTGGCGGGTCATCGTCGGCCACGGCCACGCGCCCGAACACGTGTCGCTGCATTGCGAGGAACTGAACCTGCTGATTTCGGGCGACATGCTGTTGCCGCGGATCTCGACCAACGTTTCCGTGCGGCCGATCGATCCGTGGGCAAATCCGCTGCGGCGGTTCCTCGAATCGATCGGGCGTTACCGCGACTTTCCGCAGGACATCCTGGTTCTGCCCTCCCACGGCCTGCCATTTCACGGCGCGCACGCGCGCATCGCGCAGCTCGAGGCGCACCACTTGGAACGGCTGGCCGAACTTCAGGCGGCGTGCGCGGCGTCGCCGCG
>SHXL01000125.1 GCA_009693345.1 Betaproteobacteria bacterium | reverse complement strand
GCCGACATGCAGGACGGCGTGCTGGTGCTGGACCGGGCGGGCCGCGTGGCGCAATACAATCCGCAGGCGCAGCGCCTGCTCGGAGCCGGGTCGCTGCTCGGCGTGGAACTCGCCCGGCTGCTGCCCGGGTTCGGCGACCGCTGGCGGGCCTGGCGCGCCGGCGACGGCGCGGCGGCGCGCGCCGAGCTGGACCTGCACGGGCGCGGCCTGCGCTTGCGGCTGATGGAAACCGGCGAGGAACTCGCCGTGCTGTTCGTCGAGGACACCACGCGCTCGCGCGAGGAGGCGCAGCGCCTCAAGCTCGCCGCGCTCGGGCGGCTGACCGCGAACATCGCGCACGAGATCCGCAATCCGCTCTCGGCGATCAGCCATGCCGCCGAGCTGCTGGACGAGGATCGCGGCGGGCGCGACCGCAGCAAGCTGACGCGCATCATTCACGACAACACGCTGCGGCTGGAGCGCCTGGTATCGGACGTGCTGCAGCTCAATCGCCGCGACCGTGCCGCCGCCGACCGCGTCACGCTGAAACCCTGGCTGGCGGCGTTCGTCGAGGACTTCGCCACCAACGAGGCGGTCCCGGCGACGCGCTTCCGCCTGGAGATGCCGCAGGAGGTGACGATCGAGTTCGATCGCGAGCATTTGCGCCAGGTGCTGTGGAACCTGCTGCGCAACGCCGTGCGTCATGCGCCGCCGCACGACGGCGGCGTGCGCATCGCGCTGAATGCCTATGGCAACCAAGTAGAATTGAGCGTGATCGACGACGGTCCGGGCGTCGCGCGGGCCATCCAGGGGCAGTTGTTCGAGCCGTTCTTCACCACCGAAAGCAAGGGAACCGGCCTGGGCCTCTACCTCGCGCGCGAATTGTGCGCCGCGAACCGCGCGGTGCTGGAGTACGTGGACGAAATGCAAGGTGCGCACTTCCGAATGCTTTGCTGCGAGGCGCCTGCCGCATGAAGCACCTAGTATGAAGCGCTCATGAAGCGCAACGAGCGGCGCGGCAGCGGGCGCGTGCACGGCGGCAGCGGGCGCGAACAGCGCGTGCTGGTGGTCGACGACGAGCCGGATATCCGCGAACTTCTCGAGCTGACGCTCGCCAAGATAGGCCTGGGCGTCGACTCGGCGGGGTCGGTCGCCGAAGCGAAGGAGCGGCTGCGCGCGACCCGCTATCAGCTCTGCCTGACCGACATGCGGCTGGCCGACGGCGAGGGCCTGGAACTGGTGCGCCACATCGCCGGGCTGGCGGGCGACCTGCCGGTGGCGGTGATCACCGCCTACGGCAGCGCGGAAAATGCGGTTGCCGCGCTCAAGGCGGGTGCGTTCGACTACGTTTCCAAGCCGGTCGGCCTGAATCAGCTGCGCACGCTGGTGAAGTCCGCGCTGTCGCTGCCGGAGCGCAGCACCGCCGCGCCCCAAGGCCAGCAACTCCTGGGGGAAAGCGCCCCGATGCGGGAAGTTCGCGACCTGATCGCGAAGCTCGCCCGCACGCAAGCCCCCGTCTACATCACCGGCGAATCCGGCAGCGGCAAGGAACTGGCTGCGCGCCTGATCCACCTCGGCGGCGCGCAACGCGGCCATGCGTTCGTGCCCGTGAATTGCGGCGCGATTCCCGAAACTCTGATGGAAAGCGAACTGTTCGGCTATCGCAAGGGTGCGTTCACCGGGGCAAACCAGGATCGGGACGGATTTTTCCAGGCGGCGCACGGCGGCACGCTGTTCCTCGATGAGGTCGCCGAACTCCCGCTGCACATGCAGGTCCTGCTGCTCAGGGCAATTCAGGAAAAGCGCGTGCGCAAAATCGGCGCGACGCAGGAAGATCCCGTCGAGGTCAGGGTGATCAGCGCGACGCATCAAAACCTTGCGGCCCTGGTCGAAACCGGACGGTTCCGGAGAGACCTCTATTACCGATTGAACGTCATCGAACTGAAGATGCCCTCGCTTCGCGATTGTCTGGAGGATGTGAAGATCATTGCGGAGACGATGCTGCAGCGCCTGGCGCGCCAGAGCGGGGCCGAGCCGTCCCGTCTTTCCGGACCGGCGCTGCAGGAACTCGAGGCCTACGATTTTCCCGGCAACGTGCGGGAGCTGGAAAACATCCTCGAGCGCGCCGTTGCGCTGTCCAGCGAGGCGCAAATCAATCCCGACGACCTGCGGCTGCATCCGCTCGCCGACAAGGATGACGGCGCGCAGGCGCAGGCCGCCGTGGCCGGGAATGCGACCGAAGGCGCCCTGGGCAGTCCGTTGCCCGCTTACCTTGACCGGGTGGAGCGCGAAGCGATTCTGGCGGCGCTGGCGAAAACCGGATTCAACCGCACCGCGGCCGCGAAACTTCTCGGCCTCACCTTCCGCACGCTGCGCTACCGCATGCAGCGGCTCGGCATTCACGAACCAGAGCAGGATGGTCGCTGAAGGCTGGATCCGCGGGGCGCGGCGGATACGGTCGCCGAATTGCGACAGCAGGCCGCCGGGCGCCGAGGTCTCGCTGCTGGTGCTGCATTCCATCAGCCTGCCGCGCGGCAGGTACGGAAAAGCCAGCGGCGGCAGCGCCATCGAGCGGTTGTTTACCAACCGGCTCGACCCGGCGGCCCATCCCTCGTTCGCGGAACTGGCCGGGCTGCGCGTGTCTGCGCATTTCCTCATCTACCGCGACGGCGAGATCGTGCAGTTCGTGCCGCTGCAGCGGCGCGCGTGGCACGCCGGCGTGTCGCGCTGGCGCGGGCGGGAGCGCTGCAACGATTTCTCGGTCGGCGTCGAACTCGAAGGCACCGGTGACGGCAAGTTCGAGGCTGCGCAATACGCGAGTCTCATGTCGTTGCTGAAGCAACTGCAAATCGTCCTGCCCCTGCGCGATATCGCGGCGCACAGCGACGTCGCGCCGGGCCGCAAGTCCGATCCCGGCGGGCGATTCGGCTGGGCGCGGCTGCTTGCCGATCTGGCGCGAGCGCCTTAGGTACTTTCCCGCGCATTGGCCCTACCGGTAGGGTATGCACCGGTCCGTAGCACTACATATTTGGGTGCGGAAATTCAAGCGCGCTTGCAAATTATTTTCCACGTGGTAGAGTGCTCCCCACAATTAGTAGTTGCCAATCAATAGTTCAGTACTAGATATTGTGGTTTTGCGCTAGGTCGTAGCGGGGCGGTCGTTCTCCGGCGAATGCCGCGCAAGGACACAGGACACGGGAGACGGGAAGATGCAGATCGCGCAGCAGGGAACGGCAGCGAACGCGGCCATCAGCGTGGACGTTTCCGAACCCGGCAGTACCGCGCGACGATCGCCTTACGCCGACTACAAGATCATCCGGCGCAACGGCGCCGTGGTCGGTTTCGAGCCGGCCAAGATTTCGGTGGCGATGACCAAGGCCTACCTCGCGGTGGGGGGCAGCCAGGGCGCCGCCTCGGCGCGGATACGCGATCTGGTGGCCGAGCTCACCGGCAGCGTGGTGAACGCACTGGTGCGGCGCCAGCCCCAAGGCGGCACCTTCCATATAGAAGACATCCAGGACCAGGTCGAGCTCGCGCTGATGCGCGCGAGCCAGCATGACGTCGCGCGATCCTACGTGCTGTATCGCGAGGAGCGCGCCCGCGCCCGTGCCCAGGAGAAGACCGCGCGCTCGCAGGCGGATGCCGGCGCCGGTCCGGTCCTCAACGTGGTGGAAAACGGCCAGCGGCGGCCGCTCGATCTGGCGGCGCTCGAGCACCTGCTGGCTGCGGCCTGCGCGGGCCTGGAGCCGGCGGCGTCCCCCGCGGCGATCCGCGACAGCACGCTGCGCGACCTGTACGACGGCGTGCCGATGGACGAGGTGCGCAAGTCCTGCGTGCTTGCCGCGCGCGCGCTGATCGAGAAGGACCCGGCCTACAGCTACGCCACGGCGCGGCTGCTGCTGCACACTATCCGGCTCGAGGTGATCGGCGAGGAAGTGTCCCAGTCGGAAATGGCGACGCGCTACGCCGCCTACTTCCCCGAATTCATCGCCCGCGGCATTGCCGCCGAACTGCTGGACCCGGCGCTGGCGCGTTTCGACCTGGCCAAGCTGGGCAAGGCCCTGGATGCTTCGCGCGATCTGCAGTTCGGGTACCTCGGCCTGCAGACCCTGTACGACCGCTATTTCCTGCACGAGCGCGGCACGCGCATCGAACTGCCGCAGGCGTTCTTCATGCGCGTCGCCATGGGACTTTCGCTGAACGAGAAGCACCGGGAAGCGCGCGCGATCGAGTTCTACCAGGTGCTCTCGACTTTCGATTTCATGAGCTCGACGCCGACGCTGTTCAATTCGGGCACCCTGCGCTCGCAGCTCTCCTCCTGCTACCTGACCACGGTCGCCGACAATCTGACCGGGATCTACGACGCGATCAAGGAGAACGCGCTGCTGGCGAAGTACGCCGGCGGCCTGGGCAACGACTGGACCCCGGTGCGCGCCCTTGGCTCCCACATCAAGGGCACCAACGGCAAGTCGCAGGGCGTGGTGCCGTTCCTGAAGGTGGTGAACGACACCGCGGTCGCGGTCAACCAGGGCGGCAAGAGGAAGGGCGCGGTCTGCTCCTACCTCGAAACCTGGCATCTCGACATCGAGGAATTCCTCGAACTGCGCAAGAACACCGGCGACGACCGCCGCCGCACCCACGACATGAACACGGCCAACTGGATTCCAGACCTGTTCATGAAGCGCGTATTCGACAACGCGGAGTGGACGCTGTTCTCGCCCTCGGATGCGCCGGAGCTGCACGACAAGGTCGGCCGCGCCTTCGAGGAGGCCTACACTCGCTACGAGGACAAGGTGGCGCGCGGCGAGCTGAAGCTCTACAAGAAGGTGCTGGCGGTGCACCTGTGGCGCAAGATGCTGTCGATGCTCTTCGAGACCGGGCATCCGTGGATCACGTTCAAGGATCCCTGCAACCTGAGAAGCCCGCAGCAGCATATCGGCGTGGTGCACAGTTCCAACCTGTGCACCGAAATCACGCTCAACACCTCGGAAGACGAGATCGCGGTCTGCAACCTGGGTTCCGTGAACCTGGTCGCGCACATGGGCGAATCGGGCCTCGATTTTGCAAAGCTGCAGAAGACGACCCGCACCGCGATGCGCATGTTGGACAATGTCATCGACATCAATTACTACGCGGTGGACAAGGCGAAGAACTCGAACCTGCGCCACCGGCCGGTGGGCATGGGCATCATGGGCTTCCAGGACTGCCTGCACATGCTGCGCATTCCCTACGCCTCGCAGGAAGCGGTCGAGTTCGCCGACCGCTCGATGGAAATGGTGGCCTATTGCGCCTACTGGGCGTCGACGGAACTCGCCGAGGAGCGCGGACAGTACCCGACTTTCCGCGGCTCGCTGTGGGATCGCGGCATCCTGCCGCAGGACACGCTCGACCTGCTCGCCGCGGAGCGCGGCGGTTTCGTCGAGGTCGATCGTTCCTCGGCGCTCGACTGGGAGCCGTTGCGCGCGCGCATCAGGCAGCACGGCATGCGCAACTCCAACTGCATCGCCATCGCGCCCACCGCGACCATCGCCAACATCATCGGTGTCTCGGCCTCGCTTGAGCCGACCTACCAGAACCTGTACGTGAAATCGAACCTCTCGGGCGAATTCACCGTCACCAACGAATACCTGGTGCGGGATTTGAAGCGTACGGGGCAGTGGGACGAGGTGATGATCTCCGACCTCAAGTACTTCGACGGCAATCTTGCGCGCGTTGACCGGGCCCCGGCGGAGCTGCGGCGGCTGTACGCCACCGCCTTCGAGATCGAGCCGAGGTGGCTGGTCGAGGCAGGCGCGCGGCGGCAGAAATGGATCGACCAGTCGCAGTCCCTCAACATCTACATGGCGGGCGCGTCCGGCAAAAAGCTGGACGAGACCTACAAGCTGGCCTGGATCCGCGGCCTGAAGACCACCTACTACCTGCGCGCGATGGGCGCGACGCACGCCGAGAAGTCCACCAGCAAGGCGGGCGCGCTGAACGCGGTACCCTCCGGCGGCGGGATGACCGGGTCGGCATCGGCCTCGACTACTGTCGAGGAGCCCAAGTTTTGCGCGATCGGCGATCCGGAATGCGAGGCATGCCAGTAGAGATGAACTCGATTGCCGGGCTGCCGATGCAGCCGCAAACCGGCTTTGTGCCGCCCTCGGGCGGCGCCGACGGGCGCGCCAGCGCCGGCAATGCGCACCGCCGCATCCGGGTCGAAGACAAGAGCATCATCAATTCCAAGGCCGACGTAAACCAGCTGGTGCCCTTCAAGTACAAATGGGCCTGGGAGAAGTACATCGCCGCCTGCGCCAACCACTGGATGCCGCAGGAAGTGAACATGAGCCGCGACATCGCGCTCTGGAAGGATCCGAACGGATTGACCGACGACGAACGGCGGCTGATCACGCGCAACCTCGGTTTCTTCGTTACCGCGGATTCGCTCGCGGCGAACAACATCGTGCTCGGCACCTATCGCCACATCACGGCGCCGGAATGCCGCCAGTACCTGCTGCGCCAGGCCTTCGAGGAGGCGATCCACACCCACGCCTACCAGTACATCGTCGAGAGCCTGGACCTGGACGAGGGCGAGGTATTCAACGCGTATCACGAAATCGCCTCGATCCGGGACAAGGACGAGTTCCTGATCCCGTTCATCGATACGCTGACCAATCCCGCCTTCAGGACCGGCACGCCGCAGGCCGACCAGGACCTGCTCAAGAGCCTGATCGTGTTCTCCTGCCTGATGGAAGGACTGTTCTTCTACGTCGGTTTTGCGCAGATCCTCGCGCTCGGCCGGCAGAACAAGATGACCGGCGCGGCCGAGCAGTACATGTACATCCTGCGCGACGAGTCGATGCACTGCAATTTCGGCATTGACCTGGTGAACCAGATCAAGCTCGAGAACCCGCATCTGTGGACGGCGGCGTTCCGCGAGGAGATGACCGGGATCTTCCGCAAGGCGGTCGAACTCGAGTACCGCTACGCCGAGGACACCATGCCGCGCGGCGTGCTCGGGCTGAACGCGCCGATGTTCAAGGAATACCTGCGCTTCATCTGCAACCGCCGCTGCCAGCAGATCGGCCTGGAAGTGATGTACCCGGGGGCGAGCAACCCGTTTCCGTGGATGAGCGAGATGATCGACCTGAAGAAGGAGCGCAATTTCTTCGAGACGCGGGTCATCGAATACCAGACCGGCGGCGCTCTCAACTGGGAATGAAGCTACCTGGGAAAACCAAATGCACAGAGTGACCGCATGCAAGGCCGAGGACGACTACAAACTCTGGATCCGGTTCGACGACGGGCTGGAGGGCAGCGTGTTCCTCGGCAACCTGCTCGAGATCGGCGCTTTCAAGCTGTGGCGCGACGTGCGCGAGTTCGAAAAGGTGAGCGTGGATCCGGAATCGGCGACGGTGACCTGGGAAGGCGGCATCCGCCTCGACCCGGAAATTCTGTATCAGGACCTTGCCGCGCGGGGCGCGCGGTGAAGCAATCCAGGAATTCAATGCGCCAGGCGATCCTCGCCAGGCGTTTGAATAGTCCGGGCCTGTGCGGCCGGGCTTTCTTTCGCAACTACCTCTAAGGAGATTGTTATGGCGAAGAAAAAAGCGAAAAAGGGCGGCAAGAAAAAGAAGAAGAAGAAAGCATCAGGTAAGAAGAAATCGTCCAAGAAGAAGGCATCAAGAAGGGTAACGGGCAAAAAAAAGAAAGCCGCGAAAAAGAAGGCCAAAAAGAAAAAGAAGGCGGCAAGCAAACCCGCAAGACCCAAGGCCAGCACTGCGATGACGGCGCCAGCAAGAATGCCGTCCGCCGTTGTGACCGGCGCGAGAACCGCGCTGAATCCAGCGGCCGCGTGGCCGTTTCCGACCGGATCCCGGCCGTAACCGGGACCCGATCGGGAATGCGGCGGGGGGCGTAAGCCCTCCGCCGGCCTTTGAAGTTCTCCGGACCGCCCCCGCCGCCCAGCGCGACTGGGCGGCTTGGGCTGGTCCGCGAGACTTTGGTTGATTTCTCTAGGGAAACGCAGATTTATTCACGAAATTTGCCAACCGGCGCAGGCACTCAAGCGTTATATAGAGGTATCCCACAACGCAGAGCCAAGATGAACTCCACGGCACCAAAGCAGATCAGTTTCTCCCTTGCCGAATACGAGGGCAAGAAG
>SHXL01000124.1 GCA_009693345.1 Betaproteobacteria bacterium | reverse complement strand
CATCCTCACGGTAGGCGCGCACGCCGTCGAAGTCGTTCCCCTGGACATCATCCCGTTCTTCCGCCGGCAGCTGCAGCTTATCGGATCGAAGAACGCCACGCTGACCGAGCTCAGGACAGTCATGGGCATGGTTGCGGAGGGCAAGCTGAAGCCGGTCATCCACGCCGCGTTTCCGCTCGCCGCCGCCGCCGAAGCGCACCGGGTCGTGGGCTCCAGAGAGATCTTCGGCAAGGTCCTCCTGCTTCCCTGAGCGCGAATCAGGCCGCCTTCACCTGCCGCAGCGTGCGGCTCAGTACCTTGAGATCCGGGGCCGACGCCAAGCCTTGCGCCGCCTGCGCGAGCGCGTCCACCGCGCCCGGGGCGAGCGCGCGCGCTGCATTGGCGCGGAACTTCTCCATCACCCTGCCAGGCGCGGGCGGCCGCGTGTGATTGCCATCGACGTCGTCGATGCGGACGGTCTGCGATGCGCCCGCCGCCATGTCGCAGGTGATCACGGCCTCGAAGCGTTCGGGGAAGCGCGCGTTCTGGAGCGGCACCCAGCGGATGCGCTTCGCCAGGTCGCGCACCTCCGGCGAAGCCGGCTGCTCGAAAGTGGCCAGATCCACTTTTCCCTCGACGAGGCGCGCCGCGACCACGATCGGCAGGCTCCAGCGCGCCGCGTGCCCGGTTGCGGGTTCGAGCGCGCGTTCCCAGGGCTCGCAGATCACCGGCGCCGCGCCAGCGGGCACTTCGCAAACGATCGCCTTCACCCCGGCGGCGCGCACGCCGCGCTCCGCGAGAATGCCCGCGGCTTCAATGAACGGATGGAGGTAGTGGCAACACGGATAGAACTTGAACGCGGCGTCCGGCAGATGCCACTTGCTGCCGAGGTCCCCGATCAGCGCGCGCATTCGTTCCGCCGCGGCTTCGTCGTCGGCAAACTGGCGGAACAGCCCCCAGCGACCTTCGAGCGAGGTTTCAGGCCCGGTCATGCCGGCGCGTGCGAGCATGGCCGCGAGCACGCCGCCGTGCGCAGCCCATCCCGAATGCAGCGATTTCACCGACGAGCCGTTGCTCAGGAATTCCATCACGCCGGATGACTGGCTGAGCGCGATGCCCAGGGCGGCGACGCTCTGGTCCTCCGTCAGGCCGGCGAGATCCGCCGCTACCAGGGCGGCCGCGAGCGTGCCGGCGACCGAGGTGGCCTGGAATCCCTGCGCGTGGAAGCGGCCCGGCGCCGCGAGCCCGAAGCGCACGAGCACCTCCCAGCCGCGCGCGTAGGCGCCAAGCAGTGCGGCGCCGCTCGCGCCCTGCGCTTCGCCCGCGGCGAGGGCCGCGGCAGCGATGACAGAGCTGCCGTGCATGATGGACGCGGTATGCGTATCGTCGAATTCGAGGCTGTGCATCAACCCGCCATTGAGCAGCGCGGCATCGGCTGTCGCCGCGCCCGCCGTCATGCCGAACGCGGTAGCGGGGCCGCCGTTCGCGAGCTGCCGGCCGGCTTCCCGGTAGGCGGCGCCGACGGACGATCCGGCCGCCGCAAGGCCGACGCCGAGGGCGTCGACGAAATGCAGCGCCGCCGCGCGCGCCACATCATCCGGCAGCGGCTGCCTCGCCGTGGCGCGCAGTGCCTGAACGAGTTCTCGCGCGAGTGTCAGGTGTTTTTCACTACCAGGTTTGCAACGACGTCGCGCCACGGCTGCGCAAGCAGCGCGGGCTCGCCCTTGATGATGCCGGCCAGCAGCTTTGGCGCCGCGGGGAAAACGCCGCCCGCGTTGTCGGCGAGCTTCGACAGCAGCGTGGGCTCGTCGAAAGGCTGATCGGCGCCGCCGCGCGGGTTCTCGACGACGGCGGACATTTCTTCGCCGTCCCGGAATTTCCACACCACGCGCGCGGGGCGGTCCCTCGGCGCGGGCCCGACGTCGGCGTAGGGCGCGAGGCGGACGCGCCGGCGCAGTCCGGCGATGCTTTCATCGTGCAGCGTGTCGAAGGTGAATGCCGCGGCACCCGCCGTGCCCAGGTGCGTGGTTGCCGCCACCGCATGCGGGATCGAGAACTTGGCGGCAAGCACGGTCTCGGGTTCGACCGTCGTGAGCGCGAGGCCGCCCGGGCCGGCCTCCACGAGGATCTCCTCTATGTCCTCCGCCTTGCGCTGCTTCAGGCGGCCGCGCAGGTTCAGCGTCGCTTCGACCGCTGCATGCGCGTAGTTGCAGCACGCGTAAATCTTGTGGTAACCGTTGGCGACCGACCACGCCATGCCGAGGCCTTCGACCAGCGCCTGCGGAATGGCGCGCGTCCTGAAGATGCCGGCGAAGACATCGTATGGCGTATCGATGCCGCCGGCTACGCCCGCTTCCGCCCACTCCACGGCGCGCAGCCCGATCCAGGCGCCGGCCGCGGTCCAGCCGTTGCGCACCAGCGAGCCTTCCACCGCGGTGTCGAACGGCCCGGCGAAGGTCATGCTGGCGGCGCCGGTCACCGCATCCTGCATCGTCTTCGCGTCATGCCCGCGCGCGAGCGATACCGCGGCCGCGGCGCCGATCGTCGCGAACGCGGCGTGCGGATGGACGTTGAACGTGGGAAACGGGTAGGCGAGCGCGAAGCGTGTCGTCACCTCGTAGGCGACGGCGAGCGCGCACAGCACTTCGTCCACGCTCAGCCCGCGCGCTTCGGCCTCGGCGAGCAGCGCGGGGATCGTGTAGGCGCCCGCATGACACGAAGCATTCCTGAACCCTTCATCGAGTTCGCACCAGGTGATCGCCATGCCGTTCGCGCAGGCCGCCGAATAGCGGTCGAGGCGAGGCGCGCCTGTTGCGAACACCGTGGCTTCGGCGGATCCAGACGCGGTGCGCACGAATCCTTCGCGCGCGCGCGCCACCTGCGGCTCGAGCGAGCCGGCGACAATGGCGCCGATGTCATCCGAAAGGATTGTCGCGGCGCGGCGGCGCACCGCTTGCGGCAGGGGCCTGCTGCGGGCCTCGGCGGCCCAGCGCATCAGTTCACGCACGTTGCCGGCGGCCTGGGCGCGGGCAGGACTGGATTTCTCGTTGCTCATGTCTTGATCCCGTTTGTTCTGCTAATGTTAAGGCCCCTTTGTGCGCTGCTCAAGCGCATTAGAGGCCAAATTCGCGCTTGCTCCACGCGCATCCTTACTCTAGAGGATGACATGCCGCTGTTGAAGGCCGAAGGAAAGACGTTCCCGACCCGCACGCAGGTGCTGATCATCGGCGCCGGCGCCTGCGGCACCATCGCGGCGCTGGCTGCCAACGAGCGCGGCGCCGAGGTGCTGATCCTCGAGCGCGACGCGAAACCAACGGGCAGCACCTCCCTCTCGGGCGGGCAGATCCCCGCGGCCGGCACCAAGCTGCAGCGCGCGGCGGGGCTGATGGACGACACGCCGGAGATCCTCGCCAACGACCTCATCAACAAGGCGCATGGCGAGTGCGACCACGAGATCGCCTGGCACATCGCGCGCGAATCCGCGAAGACCATCGACTGGCTGGTCGACCGCTACAAGCTGCCGCTCTCGTGCATCCTCGATTTTCAATATCCGGGCCACAGCCGGATGCACATGCACGCCTCGCCGTCGCGCTTCGGCGCCGAACTACTCGCGGCGCTGTTGAACGCGGTAGAAGCCGAGCACATCCCGCTCGCGACCTCCGCGCGAGTGACGGACTTGTACGCGGACCCGGACGGCCGGATCCGCGGCGTGCGTGTAACCCGGCCGGACGGCAAGACAGAGGACATGGGCTGCGACGCGCTGATCCTCGCCTGCTGCGGCTACGGCGGGGACAAGGCGATGATCGCCAAGCACATCCCGGAAATGACGGATGCGCACTACCACGGGCACCCCGGCAATACCGGCGACGCGGTGAAGTGGGGCGAAGATCTGGGCGCCTCGGTCAAGGACATGGGCTCGTTCCAGGGCCACGGCGCGGTCGCGACGCCGCACGCTACCCATATCGGCTGGCCTGCGATCACCGAGGGGGGTTACCAGGTCAATAAGCACGGCAAGCGCTTCTCCAACGAGAACGCGGGCTACTCGGAACAGGCGCTCAAGGTCACGCACCAGCCCGACCACGTCGCCTGGCTGATTTTCGACGAGCGCGGCCACAGCATCGCGATGCAGATGCACAGCCACGTCGATGCGCAGAACGCCGGCGCGCTCAAGGTCTGCAACACGCCTGACGAAATCGCGAAAGTGGTCGGCTGCGACGCGGCGACGCTCGCGCAGACCATGGCCGAGGTCGCGGACTGCGCCGGCGGAAAGAAGAAGGATCCGTTCGGCCGAGATTTCTCTACCAAACCGGCGCTGAAGGCACCGTACCGAGTGGTGAAGATCATGGGCGCACTGTTCCACACCCAGGGCGGGCTCGAAATTAACAAGGAGATGCGCGTCCTGAGGAAGGACGGGACGCCGTTTCCGAACCTGTTCGCAGGCGGCGGCGCGGCGCGCGGCCTCTCCGGGCCGGCGGACTGGGGCTACCTCTCGGGCTCCGGCCTGCTTACCGCGACCAACATGGGCCGCCTCGCGGGCGAGGCCGCCGCCGCGCTCGTGAAGCGCTGATTCCTGGGGCGCTATTCCGGCTTCAGCCCCGCGCTCCTGACCGCCTTTGACCAGCGGTCGATGTCCTTTGCCAGGATGTCTCCGAACTGCTCCGGGCTTCCCGGCGCCGGATCGACGCCGATGACCATCAAGCGTTCCTTCATCGCATCCTCCGTCATGATCTTGTTGACTTCGGCATTTAGCCGGTCGATCGCGGCGCGGGGCGTGCCGGCGGGAGCGAACAGACCGATCCAGAAATCCGCCTCGAAGCCGGGCAGGCCCGACTCGTCGGCGGTCGGCACGCCGGGCAGGGCGGGCGAGCGCCGCGGGCCGTTGATCGACAGCGCGCGCAGGCGGCCCGACTTGATATGGCCCACGGCCGACGCCACCCCGGTGAACATGAGGTCGGTTTCGCCGGTGATCGTGGCGCTCACGCCGGGCGTGCTGCCTTTGTAGGGCACGTGCAGCAGTTCGGCACCGGCCATCTGCTTGAACATCTCGGCGGAAAGGTGGGGCGAACTGCCGAATCCCGCCGAGGCGTACTTGTATTGCCCGGGCTTCGACCTCGCCAGGGCGATGAGCTCGCCAATCGTGGCAGGCGTCATGGACGGGTGAACGACGAGCACGCTGGTGGAATAGCCGAACATGGCCACGGGCGTGAACTGCCTGACGGGGTCGTAGGAAAGCTTCGGATACAGGCTCGGATTGATCGCCATCGACCCGGTTCCGCCCACCAGCAGCGTGTAGCCATTGGGCGCGGCCTTGGCCACCAGTTCGCAGCCGATGATGCCGTTGGCGCCCGCGCGGTTGTCGACCGTCACCGGCTGGCCCAGCGCGACGGCGAGCTTCTGGCCGACGGTCCGGGAGAGCAGGTCGGTCGAGCCGCCCACTGCCTGCGGCACCATGAACAGAATGAACTTGTTCGGGTAGTCGCTCTGTGCCATGGCGGGCGGCGCCGTCAGTGCGGCAAGCATTCCAGCCGTTGCCAGAACGATGCGGCGCATGTGGTTCATGCAATGGCGACGCAGTCGATCTCGACGTCGAACTTCTTCGGCCACGATCCCACGTTGCAGAACACCCGCGCCGGCGGATTGCGCCTGAAGTACCTGCGATACACGTCGTTCACTTCGTCGAAGTAGGCGGCATTGGTGATGTAGACGGTGCACTTGACCACCTTGTCGAGCGACGATCCGGCGGCCTCCAGGCAGACCTTGATGTTGTCGAGCACCATCCGCGTCTGCTTGGTGATGCTGACGAGCGGTATCTTGCCGGTCCTGCGGTCGACCGGCGGCTGGCCCGAAACGAAGACGAATCCACCGGCGCGAACCACCGCCGAAAGCGGGATCCCTTCCTTCTTGAGATGCTTGCTGATTCCCGGAACATCGATGATTTCTTTTTTCATCACGACCTCCTGTGGCTGGAATGTGGTCGGCGCGCGCTCCAGGCGATCCTCAACCCGCGAGCGCGATGCACTCGATCTCTACCTTGAGCCCGGAGCTCAACTGCACACCGCAGGTGGTGCGGGCCGGTGGGTCCTTCGGAAAAAACTGTCGATAGACCGCGTTCATGTTCTCGAACTCGAGCATGTCGTAGAGCAGCACGTTAATCTTGACGACGCGCTCCAGCGAGGACCCGGCCGACTCGAGCATGTGCGCCATGTTCGACAGGATCTGGCGGGTCTCGTGCGCGACCGTGCCGAGGCTGCGCTCCCCGGTCGCCGCGTCGACCGACACCATGCCAGACAGGAAGATCAGGTCCCCGGCCCTGATCCCCGGGCTGTGCGGGAGATTCAGGTTGCGCGAAACGTTGAGCATCTCGTTTTTCGGCGTGATGATCTCGCGGGCGATGGGCATATCCATGGTTCCGGGGTTAGGGAACGGCAATCGCGTCGAGCTGCACCTTGAACGCGTCGATGATCTGGACGCTCCACACGGTCCGCGCGGGCGGCCCGTTCGGCACGTATTGCCGGTAGACGCGGTTGAGGGCATCGTATTCGATGCGGTCGTAGATCATGGCGCGAACCTGCACCACGCGCTCCAGCGATGACCCCGCGCTTTCGAGCACCAGCTTGAGGTTCTGGAAGACGCGATGGGCCTCGCTCGTCACGGTTCCGTTCATCCGTTCACCGCTGCCAGGATCGATCGCGACGACGCCCGACACGAACACGTAATCACCGGCGCGCACCGCTGTGCTCTGCGGCCAGCCGTACCCAATCGCCATATCAAGGCCCTGGGTGGGTGGCGCAACGATAATCCGGGCAAGCGGCACAGACGCATCCCTCAGTACGCACGGCGAATATCAAGGTGGAGTGGGTCGATCATGACCTCACGCCTTTTGCAATCGCTCGGCCGTACGAACGGCGACACCGGGGCGCCCGGTGCGGCCGGACTGTTCCAGCAGAGTGCGGACGTAGTCGCCCGCCGCGACCGGCGCGTACCGCGGTAGGTTGCCGGGCCCCTGACAGGTCTCCAGGCACCGAATGACGGTCGCGCCTTGCGGGGAAACGAAGAACGGGATGGAGATGCGCGCCTTGCCGCTCACGTTGGCAGCACGATGCAAGTTGGAGGTGAAAAGATCATTCGTCCAGGTAGCCATCAGGTCGCCGAGATTCACGACGAGCGTATCGGGGATCGGCGGCACGTCGATCCATTGGCCCGAGGAGTTGCGCACCTGCAGCCCACCCAAGGAATCCTGGGAAAGCAAGGTGAACGCGCCGTAGTCTGTGTGGGGGGAAAAACTCCATTGCGTGCGCTTGACTGTTGCCGATTCGAGCGGCGGATAGTAGTTGATGATAGACACCACACCCAGATGTCGAAACATCGCGTCGAAATGAGTCGACGGCAGATCGAGACTCAATGCGAACGCACGCGCCAGGCATTGGGCCAGCACGACGCGCTTGGCAAGGTGCCCTTTCATGAAAGACGCGAACCCGGGCAGGACGTTCTCGGAGGGCCACCGGGACAAACCGGCAGCTCGCCAGCCCTCTGCCGGCTCATCGGGAAACAGCTCCCGGCTCATGATGAAGCGCTCTTTCAGATCAGCGGCCTTGTCCGGATTGGTTTCCGGATCGATGCCGCCCACGCGCATGAACCCCGGCGCACCCGTGCCCCCGGTGTGCAGCGCCATCTTCTCCTCGATCGGCAACTCGAAGAAGCGATGGCCCCAGGCAATCGCCTCGTCGAGCTCCGAGGCCGGGATGCCATGGCCGGTGAGGTAGAAGAATCCGACGTCGATACACACCTTGCGCAGCTCTCGTCCGACACGCTGGCGCGCCGCCAAGCCGCTGTCCAGAACGAACGGCGAGATGTCGATGACCGGAATACGCTTGAGCGCATCGCGCTCGATGTCGAAGCGCTCATCGCGGCGAAGGTAACGGTTGTCGAAATCCTCGTAGAGATCGACTGCGCCGTCTTTGATGGACTCGATCATGTTTGCCTTCGCTTGATCAACGTCGGATCGATGCAGTGTGGTATTGCGTGCCGAACCTTGTCAAGAAGGAGCGTGGGGGAAATCCGTCATCCTGCTTCCCGGTATTGAACTGACCGGCTTTTTCTGTACCAGGTTGAATGTAGTGTTTAACCTGGAAGAAGGAGTCGGAAGATGGCAAAGAAGAGATTTAGCCCGGAGCAGGTGGTGGCGAAGCTGCGGCAGATCGAGGTGCTCACTGCGGGAGGCAAA
>SHXL01000123.1 GCA_009693345.1 Betaproteobacteria bacterium | reverse complement strand
GCGAAGGCTTCAGCGCCACTTGGTACTGGTAGTAATGCTGCAGCCGGTTCGGGTTGTCGCCATAGCGGCCGTCCTTGGGACGGCGCGAGGGCTGCACGTAGGCCGCGCTCCAGGGCTCCGGGCCGATCGCGCGCAGGAAAGTCGCGGTGTGGAAGGTGCCGGCGCCCATTTCCATGTCGTAGGGTTGCAGCAGCACGCAGCCGCGGCGGTCCCAGAAATCGTTAAGGCGAAGGATCAGCTGCTGAAAGGTGAGCATCGGCCGCAGATTTTACCGGGAGCGTCCCCGCAGCGCGACGAACGCCAGCGCCATCAGCGCGAGCACGACCGCCGGCCAGTCGCCGAAGCGCACGTAGGGCGTCGCGCCGCTGTAGCCGCGCACTTCGAATTCGATCCGTCCCTGGACGAACTGCTTCATCTGCTGTCGCACCGAGGCGTCCGGCCAGATCGCGGCGGTGATGCCGGTATTGGCCGCAGTGAGGTAGACGCGGCCGGTTTCCAGCGCGCGCATGCGGGCGATCTGCAGGTGCTGCGCCGGGGCGAGCGAGTCGCCGAACCAGGCCACGTTCGACACATTCACCAGCAGCGTGGCCTCGGGCAGCTGGCGGATGATCTCGGCGCCGTACGCGTCCTCGTAGCAGACATTGACCGCGACGCGCTGGCCGGCAATCGCCATCGGCCGCTGGTCTGCTGCGCCGCGCGCGAAATCCGCGAGCGGGATCGACAGCACGCGCACGATCCAGCCGAGCCCGGGCGGCACGAATTCGCCGAAGGGCACGAGGTGCACCTTGTCATAGGAAGCCGGAGGCGATGCGCCCAGGCTTATGACGCTGTTCAGATAGTCTCCCGCGGCGTTGCGCACCGGAACGCCCAGCAGCAGGTCGCCGCCATTGCGCACGGCCGCCGCTTTCAGCCGGTCGAGAAAGGAACTTTCCACCAGGTCGAGAAAACGCGGTACCGCCGTTTCGGGAAGCACGATCAGCCGAGCGCTGCTGCCTTCGGCGAGCCGCGCATAAGTATCGAGCGTTCGCGCATAGCGCGCCGGATCGAATTTCATTTCCTGCGGCACGTTGCCTTGCAGCAGCGCGACGCGCAGCGGCTCGCCCGCCGGCGCCGTCCAATCCGCGCCGCGCAGCCCGTAGCCGCAGGCAAGCACCAGCCCCAGCGCGCTCGCGGCGCTCCAGCGCGCGTGATCGAGGGCAATGCACCACAGCAGGCCGGCAGCCACCGCCAGCGCAAGGGATACGGCGTAGACGCCGCCCACGGTCGCGTAGCCGGAGAGCGGGTCGTCGATTGCCGTGTAGCCGAAGGAGAGCCAGGGGAAACCGGTCAGGAACCAGCTGAGCGGCCACTCCATCAGCACCCATGCGGCGGGAATCAGCAGCGCCGCGCGCAGTGCCGCGGGCGCCGCGCTGTCGCGTGCGATGCGCGCCTGGATCCAGCCGGCGAGCGCCGGGAAAAGTGCGAGGAAGGCGCAGAAACCGAGTGTTGCCGCCGCCGCGAGCGGCATCGGCATGGCACCGAAACGATTCAGGCTCACGTACACCCAGGACACGCCGGCGCCGTAGAGGCCGAGGCCGAAGAAGTATCCGAGCCCGAAGGCGGCCCGAGGCGAAGGCGCGCGCAGCCAGAGATGGACAAGAATCGAGAGCGCCACGAGCGTGGCAGGGAAAAAATCGACTGGCGAAAAACCGAGCACCGCAGCCGCGCCCGCGACGAAGGCGCCGGCGTGGGGCATGAACCTCACGTCTTGGGTTTCTCGACGATCAGCGTATAGACCCGCCGGCTGTCGGCGCGCAGCACGTGGAACTTCAGGCCGGAGAACGCGAGTGTTTCGCCGCGCCTGGGCAGCCGGCCCAGGTGCGCGATCACGAGGCCGCCGGCCGTGTCGTGCTCCTCGTCGGAGAACTCGGTGCCGAAGGCGGCATTGAAGTCGGCGATCTGCGTTAGGGCCTTGACGCGGAAGCGGCCGCCCGGCTCGGGCAGGATGTTGTCGCTTGCCTCGTCGAAGTCGTACTCGTCCTCGATGTCGCCGACGATCTGCTCCAGTACGTCCTCGATGGTCACCAGGCCGGCAATGCCGCCGTACTCGTCGGCCACGATCGCCATGTGGTTGCGGCTGGCACGGAACTCGCGCAGCAGCACATTCAGGCGCTTGGATTCGGGCACGAAAATCGCGGGCCGCAGCATCTCGCGCACGTTGAACTGCTCTTCGCCCGCGTAATGCCGCAGCAGGTCCTTCGCCAGCAGCACGCCGATCACGTCGTCGCGATTCTGGCCGATCACCGGAAAGCGCGAGTGGGCGGAGCTGATCACCTGTGGCATGAACTGGTCCACCGGCTCGTTGATGTCGATCACGTCCATCTGCGCGCGCGGAATCATGATGTCGCGCACCTGCATTTCGGACACCGTGAGCGCGCCCTCGACGATGGAAAGAGCGTCCGCGTCCAGCAGGTTCCTCTGGTAGGCCGAGCGCAGCAGGCGCAGCAGGCCGGCGCGGTCTGCAGGCTCGCGCAGAATCAGCGCGGACAGTCGCTCGAGCAGGCTGGGACGGGCGGGATCGGTCATTGCGGCGGGGAGCGCTATTTTACAGCCGCATTTTCCGAGTACGGATTGCCGAACCCGAGGCGCCGCAGGATGCGGATTTCCATGCGTTCCATGCGCGCCGCATCGCTCTTGCGCAGATGGTCGTGGCCGCGCAGGTGCAATATCCCGTGCACGATGAGATGCGCATAGTGGGCGGCGAGCGACTTGCGCTGCGCTCCCGCTTCCCGCTTGATTACCGGGTGGCACAGCACGACGTCGCCGTGACGAGGGCCGTAGGAAAACGAGAGCACATTGGTGGCGTAGTTCCGTTTGCGGAAGCTGCCGTTGAGCAACCGTCCTTCCGCCATGCCTACCAGGCGCAGCGTCACCTGCGATCCCGGGAGAATCGCCGCGAGCGCGTACTTGCGCAGCAGCGCGGTCACGGGCGCCGCGCCCGCAGTGACACCTACGGCGCGCTGCACCACGACCCTACTTCGGGGGCGGCGCTTGCGCGGCTTCTTTGTCGTAGGCATCGATGATCCGCGCCACGAGTGGGTGGCGCACGACATCGGCGGCACTGAAATCCGTGAAGGCGATGCCGCGCACGCCGACGAGGATGCGCCGCGCCTCGATCAGGCCGCTTTTTTGCCCGCGCCCGAGGTCTATTTGCGTTACGTCGCCCGTGACCACGGCCTTGGCGCCGAAACCGATGCGCGTGAGGAACATCTTCATCTGCTCGGGGGTGGAATTCTGCGCTTCGTCGAGAATGATGAAAGCGTGGTTGAGCGTTCGGCCGCGCATATAGGCCAGCGGCGCCAGTTCGATGGTGCCGCGCTCGAGGAGCTTCAAGGTTCTGTCGACGCCGGCCAGATCGTAGAGCGCGTCGTACAACGGCCGCAGGTACGGATCCACTTTCTGCGCGAGGTCTCCGGGCAGGAACCCCAGACGTTCGCCCGCTTCCACCGCCGGCCGGACCAGCACGATGCGCTTCACCTGGTCGCGTTCCAGCGCATCCACCGCGCAGGCGACCGCCAGATAGGTCTTGCCCGTGCCCGCCGGGCCGATGCCGAGCGTGATGTCGTGCGCGAGAATGTTCTCGATGTACTTGACCTGGTGCGGCGTGCGGCCGTGCAGATCCGGCCGGCGCGTCAGCAGCAGGGAGGTGCGTTCTTCTTTCTTTGGAAAGCCCTTCCGCGAAACTTCGGCCAGGCCAAGCCGCACGTCGTCTATGGTCAGATCGTCCGTCGCCAGGCCGTAGAAATGCCTGAGCGCCAGCGCAGCGCGGGCGGCCTGCTCGCCGCGCACGGTGAAGCGCGGTCCCTTGCGCGCGATCTCCACGTCGAGCGCGGTTTCGATCTGGCGCAGGTTGGCGTCCAGCGCGCCGCACAGCCGCGCGAGGCGCTGGTTGTCCAGGGGATCAAGCAGCACTTCGAGCGGCCTGGGGTTCGGGAGACGCATCTCCCGGGTTCTATCCGTCCGCATGCAGCAATTCGCCGCGCAGGGAGTGATGCCGCGCTTCGGTGATCCGCAGTTTCGTGAAGCTGTGCGGCAGATTGCCGCTGCCCGGGAAGTTCACCGTCCGGTTGTTGCCGGTGCGCGCGGCGAATTCCGCGGGGTTCCTCTTCGAAGGGCCCTCCACCAGCACATCCTGAACCGTCCCGACCATGGCCTCGCTGATCGCGTGTTCCTGCGCTTCGAGCTGCGCCTGCAGGCGCTGCAGCCTCTCGAGCTTCTGCGAGCGGGTTACCGGGTCCGCCAGCTCCGCCGCGGGTGTTCCCGGGCGCGGGCTGTAGAGGAACGAATAGGAGCCGTCGAACTGCAGGTCGCGGGCAAGCGCGAGCGTCGCCTCGAAGTCGGCATCGGTCTCGCCCGGAAAGCCGACGATGAAATCGGAGGAGAGGCTGATCTGCGGCTTCGCCTTGCGCAGCCGCCGGATGATGGAGCGGTATTCGAGCGACGTATAGCCGCGCTTCATCGCCGCCAGCACGCGGTCCGAACCCGATTGGACGGGAAGGTGCACATGCGCGGCAAGCGCCGGCAACTGCGCATGCGCGTTGATGAGGCGTTGCGTGAATTCGCGTGGATGCGAGGTGGTATAGCGAATGCGCTCTATTCCTCGAATTTCATTTACATAGAAAAGCAATTCCGCAAAATCCTGGGCCGCCCCGTCGATTTCCCCGCGCCAGGCGTTGACGTTCTGCCCGAGCAGCGTTATCTCCTTCACGCCCTGCGCCGCGAGGCCGGCGATTTCGGCGACCACGTCGTCGAAGGGCCGCGAGATCTCGGGGCCGCGCGTATACGGCACCACGCAGAAGCTGCAGTACTTGCTGCAGCCTTCCATGATCGAGATGAAGGCGGCGGCACGGGAAGGGGAACTGCCGGCTTGCGCCGTCGCGAGGTGGTCGAATTTCTCGATCTCGGGGAAGCTCACGTCCACCTGCGGCAGGCCGCTTGCGCGGCGCTGTGCGAGGAGTTGGGGCAGCCGGTGCAGCGTCTGCGGCCCGAACACCACGTCCACGAAGGGGGCGCGCTCCACGATGGCGCTGCCTTCCTGGCTGGCGACGCAGCCGCCCACCGCGATCATGAGATTCGGATTGGCGCGCTTCAGATGCTTGACGCGGCCGAGGTCGGCAAATACCTTCTCCTGCGCTTTTTCACGCACCGAGCAGGTATTGAACACGATGACGTCGGCTTCCTCCGCGCTCGCCGCCGGCGCGAGTCCCTCGGCCTGCGCGAGCACGCCGGAGATCTTCTCCGAGTCGTACTCGTTCATCTGGCAGCCGAAGGTGCGGATGAAGACCTTGCCGGTCATTCCTTACTTTGTGGCATCCGGTTGCGCGGCTTCCTGCGGCGAGAGGATCCAGATGCGCCACACCTGGCCCTGGGCATCGGGCATGTATTTGACGAGCACGCCGGCGGGCAAGGCGGTGGGCAGCACGATCATGTTATTGACATCGCGGATCTGCGCGCCTGCCGCGAGATCCGTCCGCTTACCGTCGATCTCGACCGTCATGCCTTGCACGTGGCTCATCGTGGCGCGTTTCGCATCCGCCGGAATGGTGCGCAGCTGTGCCTGCGCGGCACCCGCCGCGCAGGTGAAAAACAGGGTCGCCAGCAGGATGCGGATCATTCGACCAGTGTACCGAAAAGAAAATGGTGGCGAATCAGGGACTCGAACCCCGGACAAACGGATTATGATTCCGCTGCTCTAACCAGCTGAGCTAATTCGCCCCGGTGAAGGGTGCGGATTTTCGCCCAAAAGCGGCTTCAAGTCAAAGAGTTGAGGAATCGCGCGTGAGTCCTGAACGGCCGTTCGAGGTGGCGATCGCCGGTGGCGCGCTGGTGGGCGCAGCGCTGGCGCGCGCGCTGCGCGGCGCGCGCGTGGCGCTCATCTCGCAAGAGCCCCGGCCCGGCCCGGCCGGCGAGGCGGATTTCGATTCGCGTGTCTACGCAATCAGTCCGGGAAACGCAGGGTTCTTGTCGCAACTCGGCGCCTGGAGCGCGATTCCGGAAGCGCGCAGGACGCCGGTGCACGCGATGCGCGTTTACGGCGATGACGGCGCCTCGCTGATCGAATTCGACGCGTATCGCACCGGATGCAGCGAGCTCGCCTGGATCGTCGAGGACCGGTTGCTGCAGGCGGCGCTGTGGAGCGGGCTCGAGAGCCAGGATGGCCTGGCGATATTTTCCGCTTCCTCCCTTCAGGAGCTGGACTTGAACGGGCCGCACGCCGTGGCATCGCTCGACGATGGCCGCAAGCTGGGTGCGCAACTGGTGGTCGGTGCAGACGGCGCCCGCTCGGTGGTGCGCGCGCAGGCGGGTATTCCGGTCGAAGAACGCCCTTACGGCCAGAGCGCCGTGGTGGCGAATTTCGCGTGCGGCCGGCCGCATCGCAACGTCGCTTTTCAATGGTTCCAGGGGGCACGCGAGGGCGGTGCGGTGCTCGCACTGCTGCCTCTGGCCGGGGACCACGTCTCGATGGTGTGGTCCGCCACCGATGCCGAGGCGGCACGACTTCTTGCGCTGGAGCCTGCGGCGCTGGCGCGGGAAGTCGCCGCCGTTTCGCGCGAGCCGGTGGGGGAATTGGCGCTGGTGACGCCGCAGCGCGGCTTCAAGTTGCGGCGGCTGGCGGCGGGGCGGTTGGTTGCGCCGCGGGTTGCGCTCGCGGGAGACGCCGCGCATGTGATTCATCCGCTCGCCGGGCAGGGTGCCAATCTCGGCCTGCAGGATGCGCGCGTGCTGGCCGGTGTGCTGGGGGGGCGGGAACCCGGCCGCGACGCCGGCGACCTGCGGCTGCTGCGCCGTTACGAACGCGCGCGGGCCGAGGATATACTGGCGATGCGCAGCACCGTGCACGGTTTGTTCCGGTTGTTCGGCGCGAGGGGATCGGGCATTGCGCGGCTGCGCAATGCCGGATTGAACCTTGCGAACCGGTTGCCGGTCGTAAAGAACCTCCTGATGCGCCAGGCCATGGGTTGAAATTGGGTTGAAGCCAAAAATGCGAATTTCTTTTCTTGTTCTTGCCGCCGCGCTGTCCGTACATTTCGCGCTGCCGGCGCTCGCCGATGAAGCGCAGATCCGCCTGGCGGTCGAGGCAAAACTGGGCGGTGCCAAGGTGGATGCCGTGCAGGCGACGCCGCTGCCCGGAATCTTCGAAGTGCGAATCCAGGGGCGCGACGGTCCCCAGATCATCTACTCCGATGCGCAGGGCGCTTATTTCTTCACCGGCCACTTGATCGACGTGGCGAGAGACCAGGACCTCACCGAGGAGCGGCTGAAGAAGCTCACGGCGATCGAATTCAATGCCCTGCCGCTGGATCTTGCGGTCAAGATCCAGCGTGGCAGCGGCAAGCGCTCGCTGGCGATGTTCAGCGACCCCTATTGCGCCTACTGCCGGCGGCTGGAACAGGTATTGCTGCAGCTGGATGACATCACGATTTATGTGTTCATGTATCCGGTGATCCGTCCGGCGGCTGCCGATCACTCGCGCGCGGTGTGGTGTTCCAAGGACCGCGCCAAGGCATGGCTGGATCTTGCGGTGGGGGACAATCCCAAGGTTCCGGCGGCGGCACCGACCTGCGCCAACCCGGTGGACAAGGTGCTCGCACTGGGCCGTTCGCTGCGCATCAACGGCACGCCGACGCTGTTCTTCGTCAATGGCGAGCGCGCGGGCGGCACCATGGAGATTGGACAGTTGCGCGCGAAACTGGACGATATCGCACGGCAGCCGGCGAAAAAGAATTGAACTAGGGAAGCGCGGAACAAATCAATTTTAATCCGGTCGATGACGTAGCGCGTATTTTTACTTGCGCTGGCGCCGAATTTCGCGGGTGTTTCTGCAATCGCAGCCGATTTTCAGTTTCTACACCTCGCTCGAGGCTTTTCTTGGCGCTTTTCGCGCCCCTTTGCCCTCTATGGGCGTAGCTCTCCCCTGACCATGTATAAATTGCTCAAGGCAAACAGCATATTGAGCTGAGCGTCGTTCTTGGCCAGACCCTTGTAGCGCGTCTTCTTGTATTTCAAGATGTCCTGACGAGGTGAAACGGGTGCTCCACGTAGGCTCTGACTTGGGCTTTGAGTTTTTCGTAGGCCTGCGCCATGCTCTTTTGCCAGCCGTCAGCCAATTTCTCGATGCTCTTGCGACGCTTGGCCACATGCCATTGCACGGTTTGCTCATTGGCCTTTAGCGCCTCTTGCATGTCCTCGCGTTTGTCCACACCAACGTAGCCCGCATCGGCCCA
>SHXL01000003.1 GCA_009693345.1 Betaproteobacteria bacterium | reverse complement strand
TTTCGCGGCGTGGCAGCAACCCGTTGATGGGGCTGTCGCGCGCGCTCACGGGCGGCGGTGCTGGCGTCGCGAAGCGCACCGCGCTCGCGCAACTGTTCGTCACGCTGACCCCGGCGCTGTTCATCGTCGCAGTGCTGGGTGTCAGCTATCGGATCGCGACCGCGCCGGAAGTCGAGGCCAGCACGGCCGGGCTGATCGAGGCGGGCGGGTTGGCCCAGTCGGCCGCCGAAGAAAGAGAGCAGTCGACGGGGCTCATCGGCGCGCCGGAAACCGAGGAAGAAGAATCTGGAGTAAAGGAACCTCAGGCCAACGAAGCAAAGGAGCCCACGCCCGCCGCGGAAAAAGCGGCCGAGGAGAAACCCGCCGAAAAAGCAGTCGCGGCCGCGGAACGCGAGCGGCTGCCCGTGCCCCTTTGGTTGTGGATCGTGTTCGGCATCGGCATCGGCGCCGTAGCGGTCATCTACCGGCTGTGGAACTGGGAGCGGCTCGAGGTGTTCAAGCTGCTGCTCACCTCGTTTTTTCCTCTGGCGCTGCTGATCCTGGCGGTGCTCGGCTCGATCGTGTTCGGGCTGTCGACGCCCTCCGAGGCGGCGGCGGTCGGCGGATTCGGCGGATTCATCCTGGCGGCGATCTACCGCTTCACCGGTCATTGGCGTGAGGCGCTGCCAGGCGGCCCGCGTCCCGGCCCCGTAATCTGGAAGACGGTCAAACAGCTCGGGGTGATCGTCAAGGAATCGTCCTTTCTCACCGCCAAGACGAGCGCGATGGTGTGCTGGTTGTTCGTCGGCTCCGGCATTTTCTCGGCCGCGTTCGCGCTGCTCGGCGGCCAGGAGTTGATCGAGAAGTGGGTGCTGTCGCTCGACATGACGCCGGTGCAGTTCATGATCCTCGCCCAGTTCATCATTTTCATCCTCGGCTGGCCGCTCGAATGGACGGAGATCATCATCATCTTCATGCCGATTTTCCTGCCGCTGCTGCCGCACTTCCACATCGATCCGCTGTTCTTCGGCCTGTTGGTGGCGTTGAACCTGCAAACCGCGTTCCTGTCGCCGCCGGTAGCGATGGCGGCGTTCTATCTCAAGGGTGTTTCGCCACCGCACGTGACGCTCAATCAAATCTTCGCCGGCATGTTGCCGTTCATGGGGATCCAGGTGATTGCACTGATCCTGCTGTACCTTTTCCCCGGCATCGGTCTGTGGGTGCCTCACATGCTCTATGGCAAATGAGCGACAGGCGCCAGACCTGTCCGCCGCCGCCGCCGCGCGACTGATCCGCGAGGGAGCGCTCACCTCCGAAGAACTCGTGCGTGCCTGCCTCGATCGCTGCCGCGAGATCGAGCCGAAGGTCCAAGCCTGGACGTTTCTCGATGAGGAGCACGCTCTCGCCCAGGCGCGCGCCGCGGACGAGTTGCGCCGCTCGGGCCAGGCAGCCGGGCCGCTCTGCGGGGTGCCAGTCGGCATCAAGGACATCATCGATACCGGCGACATGCCGACCGAGAACGGCACCGTCCTGCACGCCGGCCGCACGCCGCGCGATGACGCGGCCGTGGTGGCGAAGCTGCGCGCTGCCGGTGCGGTGATCCTCGGCAAGACGGTGACCACCGAGTGCGCCTATTTCCATCCCGGCAAGACGCGCAACCCGCACAATCCCGAGCACACGCCGGGCGGATCGTCCTCCGGATCGGCCGCCGCGGTTGCAGCGGGAATGGTGCCGCTTGCGCTTGGCAGCCAGACCAACGGCTCGGTGATCCGGCCGGCGGCGTTCTGCGGCGCCTACGGTTTCAAGCCCAGCCACGGTCTGGTGCCCCGCACCGGGATCCTCAAGCTGTCGCGTACGCTGGACCATGCTGGCGTGTTCGCGCGCTCGATCGAGGACCTCGCGCTGGCGATGGAATCGCTCACCGGCTGGGACGCGGGCGATCCCGACACCCGCCCGGTCGCGCGCATCCCCTTCGGCGCCATCGCCGCCGAGGAGCCGCCGATTCCTCCGGTGATCGGATTCATCAAGACGCCGCACTGGGACCGTGTGGACGCGGAGGCGAAGGAGGCGTTCGGCGAGTTGGTCGACGCGTTGGGCGGCGCGGTTGAGGAGGTCGAGCTGTTTCCCTCCGCGGCAGAGGCCTGGGAGTGGCACAAGACGATCATGGAAGCCGAAATGGCGGCAAACTTGGAGCGCGAGTGGCGCGATGGGCGCGACAAACTGTCCGATAAGCTGCGCGCGCTGATCGAGCGCGGCCGTGAAGTACGCGCGGTGGACTACCAGCGCGCACTGTCGCTGATCGCCCCGATTCAGGAGAACTTCGAGGAACTGTTCACGCAGCGCTACGATGCAATCCTTACGCCGGCGGCGGCGGGAACGGCGCCGAAAGGGCTGGATTCGACCGGCGATCCGGCGTTCTGCACCCTCTGGACGCTTGCCGGATTGCCCGCGCTGTCGCTGCCGCTGTTGCGCGGATCGAACGGAATGCCGCTCGGAGTGCAACTGGTGGGCCGCCGGCACTTCGACGCGCGGCTTTTGCGCACCGCGCGCTGGCTGGTGGGGAAGATTTCTGCAGAGTAGCGTCGGGGGGATCTGAAGGGGGGCGGAGACGTTCTGTCGCAGCCCCCTTTCCGGCTACGGAGCGGCGGCGATCGCCCTGAGCACGCGCAGTTCTTCCTGCATGCGCGCGATTTCGCCGCGGTCGGCGAAGGCGAGCACCCAGTGGGTCAGCAGGCCGTCCACGCCGTGCACCATGCCGATCGACAGTTCGACTTCCGCGCCCGACCCGTCCTTGCAGCGCGCGCGCATCTGCAGCCGCGCGGGCGCGTCGTTGAACATGCTTGCCGCGCCGTCGGCTTCCGGAAACAGCAGCGTGATTACCGGGCGGCCGAGCACCTCGTCGGCGCGGTGGCCGAAGAACGCCTCGAACGAGGGATTGACGTAGGCGAGCGGCTTGCCCTTGGCGCTCGCATCGGCGAGCGCCACCGGAAAACCGCAGGCCGCGAAAGCGGCGCGGCTGAGAGCGCTGTCCGCGAGCAGGCGGGCAAGCGCGGGCGCTGCCACCGCTTTCGCGCCGTTGGGCAGTTTGTCAGGAAGTGTCACGCGGCACTTGTGCCACGGCTGGGTCCCCGCGACAAGAGGGAAAGAGCCCAAAAGGCGCCCAAAAGCGAAGTAAATTCAGCAGGGTGTGACAAACCCCACGGTTTTCAGGCGGCTTTGAAGTGCGGGGTGGAGAGGGAATAGCAGGCGCGTCGCAGGCGGCCCAAGTTCGCCCGCTCGATCACCTCGCGCAGGAAACTGAAGTTGGCGTCGATTTCGATCTGGTAGAGGCTGGCCCTATCGAAGTGCGCCTCGGCATAGCGGTCCGCCGCGCCAAGCTTGCGGTGGATGCGTTCGCGCGCGACGTACTCGTAGAAGCCCGGGGTTTTGCAGATCAGATCCTCGGGGGACGTATAGCGCACGATTTCGCGCCCGTCGGGCAGCGTCTCGCGCGCGATCGAACCCAGCACGAACTCCTTGTACAGGAACTCGCGGCATTTTTCGAGGTACATGGGGTCCGACATCTGCCCGATCAGGTCGGCGGTGCCGACCATGTGGCCAAGCAGGTGGTCCTTCGGGCTGTCAACCTTGATGTCGTCGACGTCCATTTCGTAGCCGGTGAAATGCACCACGCGGGAGGCGATTTCCGCCTCCGCGCCAAAGCCAAGCGTCGGCAGGTAGCGGGCAATGGAATCGGCGCTGCGGCTGACATGTATTTTTGTGAAGATGGCGCCGTTTTCGACGTTGGCTTCGGAGGCGCGGCGCAGGTAGCCCGAGTCATGCAACAGCGCGATGACCGCGCCGAGCACCGCGCGGCGTGCGGCCCAGCTGGTCGGCGGGCAGTTGCGTGCGGTCGTGGCCCTCCACCAGGCGTGCCATCGCCAGCGTCATGTCATACGTATGGCGGGAGTCGTGGTACAGCGTGTCGCAGGGCAGGTAACCTGGGAAATTGCCTTCGAACAGCGCCTTTACGTCATCAAAAGCGCGGGCGAGGGGCCGCATCGAACCCGGGATAGCGGGCGGCGTAAATGGCAATAATGGCATCCCGGACCCGGCCGGCGTCCTCCACATTTACGAGGTTGGTGACGTCGTTCTGGCTGAGGCGCGAGTGCATCTTTTGGGCGGTCCGGGGCAATTATCCGCGCTTGGCCAGCCCCCGGGCAAGCGCATTTATCCCGTTGTCCCACAGAATCTGACGCGGCAACAGCGGGAGCCGGCCGATAAGCCGGGTTCTGTGGCAGGGCACCCCCCGAAAGGGGCACCCCCGACAGCCATTCCTCTGGTCCGGGAGTCACCCCCCGGATCGTCGGGTCTGGAAGCTTGCGCCCCCGAAACCCTGTTGCCACCTACCCGCAAGCCCGACCGAGCCGGCCTCCAGTGCCGAAGTTGCCTTCGGCACCCTGCTTGCCTATTTGGTGTTGCTCCGGATGGAGGTTGCCGCGTTTCACCCCCAGGTTTTACCCTGGGACTCGTCTCTGTGGCCCTGTTCGTCGTGTCGCCACGCCGGGTGGTTATCCCGCATCCCGCTCTATGGAGCCCGGACTTTCCTCTGCCCCGCATTGACTGCCAACGGGTACAGCGGCTGCCTGGCCGACTCCCAAGGGCATGTTAGCAGGAACGCACTTGTGCGTTGGCGCGCCGCAGCGGGCGAAAGTACCTTTCATCCAAGTAGAAGCCCGCTTGTCCGCTGCGATCAAACCATCCGGGATAACCGAACACCGGCAATGGCGGCATATCCCGAGGCGACCTTCCGACGCACCCGAGCCATTCCGCAGCCTGCGCGTCGAGATCGCGAGACGGATCCGCGAAGATAACTTTGCAAGTGATGCCGGGATGCGGCGCCAGCGCCTGCTCCAGCACGGCGTGCCCGACGACCACGATACGGAAGTCGCGATGGTGTTCGAGGAACAGGTCGGACCAGCGTGCCTCGCGCACCAGATCCGCTATCTCGCCTTGGCAGGCGACGATCGCGCCGCCCTCGTCGAATATCGTCAGCATGTCGCGCAAGCGTCCGCGCTTGCCGCCTTCCCGGGGAATTTGCGCCGCGTGCATCGCGTTGATGCGTGCTTTTGTTTTGGGGAACGCGAGCCAGGCCAGCGCGTTGAACAGGTCGTGCCTGTTGCCGGCACGCGTCTGGACGTGGCCGGTTTCGAAGACGTGCACCTCGTAGTAGGGGTCGGAACTCGAAGGCGGAACGAAGCGGATGGGCTTGCCGCTCTCGGTCTTGAGATTTGCCTCTTCTGAAAGTGAATTCAGAAGATCAAGCGAGGGTGCGCTTCCGGTGCGTTCGAGCCACGGCCGGACCGGATCGAAGACCGGGTGATTTACTCCAGTTGCCACGGAATGGTTTCGCCGGCACGCAAAGGAACCACTTCCTCGCCTCCGAAGCGCAGCGTTTTCGGCACGGTCCATTCCTTGCGGACGAGCGTGATCGTGTCCTCGTTGCGCGGCAGGCCGTAGAAATCCGCACCGAAGTGGCTTGCGAAACCTTCGAGTTTGTCCAGCGCGCCGGCTTCCTCGAAGGCGGTGGCGTAGAGCTCGATCGCGCCATGCGCGTTGTAGACGCCGGCGCAGCCGCAGTCCGCCTCCTTGGTGTTGCGCGCGTGCGGGGCGCTGTCGGTGCCGAGGAAGAATTTCGGGTTGCCCGAGGTCGCCGCCTCCACCAGCGCTTCGCGGTGTTCTTCGCGCTTTAGCACCGGCAGGCAATAGTTGTGCGGGCGGATGCCGCCGAGGAACAGCGCATTGCGGTTCAGCAGCAAGTGATGCGGGGTGATGGTCGCGCCGACGTTAGGACCGGTGACTTCGATGTATTGCACCGCATCGCGCGTCGTGATGTGTTCCAGCACGATCTTCAGGCTGCTGAAGCGCTCGACGACGGGTCCGAGCACTTCGTCGATGAAGGCTTTCTCGCGATCGAACACGTCCACCATCGGATCGGTAACTTCGCCGTGGATCAGCAGCGGCAGCCCGAGCTGCTCCATCTTCTCCAGCGCGAGGAAGCAGCGCGAGATGCGCGTCACGCCTTCGCTGGAGTTCGTGGTCGCGCCCGCCGGATACAGCTTGACGCCATGCACGCGTCCCGAAAGCTTGGCGCGCCCGATCTCCTCGGGCGGCGTGTCGTCGGTGAGATAGAGCGTCATCAACGGATCGAAGGTCGAACCCTCCGGCAGTTCGCCGAGAATGCGGTCGCGGTAATTCAGCGCCTGCTGGGTCGTGCGCACCGGCGGCTTGAGATTCGGCATCACGATCGCGCGGCCGAAGCGCCGCGCCGTGTCCTCGAGCACCGAGGCCATCGCCTGCCCGTCGCGCAGGTGCAGGTGCCAGTCGTCCGGGCGGGTGAGGGTGATGTTATCCATGGCTGGATTTTACTTTGATCCCTGCCTGTCCCGCGCGATCGCCGATGCGTACAGTTCCTTTCTCGGTACGCCGGTGATTTTCGCGGCCAGCTTGGCCGCCTCACTGGCGGGCATGGCTTGCTGAAGAATTCCGAGAACCCGTTCTCCCTCCGCGAACTCGGCAGGAACTTTCCCGCGGGGGCCGAGGATCAGCACGAATTCCCCGACCTGCCGGTGCGGCCCCGCGAGCCAGCCAGGGGCGTCCGCAAGTCTCATGCGCGCCACTTCCTCGAATTTCTTGGTGATCTCGCGTGCGATCACGAGCTCCCGTTCCGGCCCGAAGTGCTCGAGCAGGGCCGCGACGGTTTCGAGCACGCGGTGCGGGGCTTCGTAGAGGATGACGGGCCAGGGAGCGTCCAATTCCTTGAATGAATGCTTCTTTCTTTTGGAAAGAAAACCCACAAACTGAAAGCTCTCGGCGACGAAGCCGGAGGCCGAATAGGCGGCGATCGCGGCGTTCGGGCCCGGCACCGGGATGACGCGCAGGCCTTCGCGGTGCGCGGCGGCCACCAGCAGCGCGCCGGGGTCCGAGATCGCGGGCGTCCCGGCATCGCTCACCAGCGCAACGTTGCTCCCCTCGCGCAGGGCGCGCAGCAGCTTTTCACCCGCTTCACTTTCGTTGTGCGCATGCAGCGCCACGGTGCGTGCGCGAATGCCGTGGTGGGCAAGCAGCGTGCGCGAGGTGCGGGTGTCCTCGCAGGCAATGATGTCGGCCGAGCGCAGGACGTCGATGGAGCGGGGGCTCGAATCGGCAAGATTGCCGATCGGCGTGGCGACAACGTAGAGCGTTCCTGTCACAGGTCAACCTTGGCGGGCGGCGGATCGTTAAGACTGCCATGAACCGGGCCGGCGCGCGAGCCGAAGAACTGTGCGCCGACATGCTGCGCAAGGCGGGCCTGCGGGTGCTGGCGCGCAACTGGCGCTGCCGGCATGGCCAAATCGACCTCGTGGCCGAGGAGGACGGCACGCTGGTCTTCGCCGAGGTGCGCTACCGCAGCGACGAGCGCTTCGGCGGCGCCGCCGGGAGCATCACCGCGGCCAAGCAGTCCCGCCTGATCGCCGCTGCGCGGCTCTACCTGATGCGGCGGCCCGAGGCCAACTGCCGGTTCGACGTCCTGCTGCTGGATTCCCTCGAGGCGGAACGGATAAGGTGGATCCGGAATGCGTTTACTGCCTAGCCTCCTGCTTTTCCTCGCGTTTTCCGCGGAAGCCCAGAGCGTGCAGCTCCTGGTGCAGAGTTCGCCGCTGGCGGGCTTTCGCTATGGCGAAGCGGCGGAAGTGATGCCGATGCTGCAGCAGGGCGATGCGCTCGAGCTGGTGCGTGAAGAGGACAATCCCCACGACCCGAACGCGGTGCGCGTGGAATGGCGCGGCCGCAAACTCGGCTACGTGCCGCGGCGCGAAAATGCCGTGCTCGCGTGGGGACTGGACCGCGGCACCACAATGCGCGCGCGGATCAGCAAGCTCGCCGAGCACGCGAACCCCGCGCGGCGGATCGAATTCGAGGTGTATATCGAGTAAAATCGATCCATGGGACACGCAGAGCAGAGCAGATCGCTGGAGGCTCGCGTTGCATCGCATTTCTCCGATAGCGCGAAGCTGAAACTCGATGCGGCGCAAGTGCTCTGCGGGCCGATCGCGCGCGGCATCGAGCTGATGGCGGCTGCGCTCAGGGCGGGCGGCAAGATCCTCGCCTGCGGCAACGGCGGTTCCGCGGCTGATGCGCAGCACTTCGCCGCCGAACTGGTGAATCGCTTCGAGCGCGAGCGCGCGCCGCTGGCGGGACTGGCGCTGACCACCGATTCCTCGACACTGACCTCGATCGGCAACGACTACGGCTTTGAACAGGTGTTCGAGAAGCAGCTGCGCGCGCTGGGCCGCAAGGGCGACGTGCTGCTCGCGATTTCCACGTCCGGCAACTCGGCCAACGTGGTCGCGGCGATGCGCGCGGCGCGGGAACTTGGCGTGCACATCGTTGCTCTAACCGGCAATGGCGGCGGCAAGATGACCGCGCTGCTCTCCGGCGGCGACGTCCATGTGTGCGTGCCGCACAATCGCACCATGCGCATCCAGGAAGTGCACCTGCTGGCATTGCATTGCCTGTGCGATGGCATCGACACCCAGCTCTTTGGAGACAAGAAATGAAGAAGATCCGCTTCCAATTCCGCGTTCCCTTTGTTCTTGCCCTTTGCCTTGCCGCCGCTTTCCTGCAGGGCTGCATCGAGATGGCGGTGGTGGGCGTGGGCACCGCGGCGCTGTCCGCCGTGGACCGGCGCACGACCGGGGTCCAAGTGGATGACGAGGGCATCGAACTGCGCGCATCCAACCGCGTGAGCGAGCGTTTCGGCGACAAGGCGCATGTCAACATCACCTCGTACAACCGCAGCGTGCTCGTCACCGGCGAAGTGCCGGATGCGAAGGCGAAGGCCGAGATCGAGAAGCTGATCCAGGGAGTGCCCAGCGTGCGGGGCGTCACCAACGACCTGCAGGTTGCCGGCGGCGCATCGCTCACCTCCCGAGCCAGCGATGCGACGATTACGGGCAAGGTGAAGGCGCGCCTGTTCGACTCCGGCCAGCTGAATCCCATCCACGTCAAGGTGGTGACGGAGGCCTCCATCGTCTACCTGCTTGGCATCGTCACCGAGGCGGAGGCCAATGTGGCAGTGGAAGTGGCGCGCACCACCCGCGGAGTGCGCAAGGTGGTGAAGGTGTTCGACTACTGCAAGCCGACCGACGAGGTCTGCGCTCCGCCCAAGGCCGAGGTACCGAAGAAGGCCGGGTCCTAGCCTGGGGTTCGAGGAAAAAATTCGGCCGCCCGGCAGCGCGGCGCAATGGGCCGCCGGCTTGGCGCGTCCGCTGGTGTTCACCAACGGTGTCTTCGACCTCCTGCACCGCGGTCATGTGACCTATCTCGCGCAGGCGCGCGCCCTCGGCGCCGCGCTCATCGTCGCGCTGAACGGCGACGCCTCGGCGCGCCGGCTCGGCAAGGGTGACGGCCGCCCGGTCAACGCGCTGGAGGACCGCATGGCGCTGATCGCGGCGTTGGCAGCGGTGGATGCGGTCACCTGGTTCGACGATGACACGCCGGCGGCGTTGATCGAAACGCTGAGTCCGGAGGTCCTGGTCAAGGGCGGGGACTGGCCGGCGGAGAAAATCGTCGGCGCGGTAGCGACGCTTGCGCGTGGCGGGCGAGTGGTCTCGATTCCGTTCGCGCACCAGCGTTCCAGCACCGCGTTGCTGGAAAAGATCAGGAAAGCCTGAGCTCGAAGCAGATCGCGCCCGGCGTCGGGCACGCCAGGTAGGGGCCGGTTTCACGGAATCCGAGGTCGCGGTAAAGCGCGATCGCCGGCCCGAGTTTCGGCAGTGTGTCGAGCATCACGCGGGCGTATTTTCTTTTCCTCGCCTCTTCGATAACCGCGAGCGCAAGGCGCCGGCCCAGCCCGCTGCCACGAAACGCCTCGCGCACATACATGCGCTTCATCTCGCCGGTGCCTGCATCGAGCTGGCGGAGCGCGCCGCAGCCCGCCGCAGCGTCACCGTTGCGGGCAATCAACAGGACGCCCCCGGGCGCTGCGTAGTCGCCGGGAAGCGCCTCAAGTTCCTTGTCAAAGCCCTGAAAGCACAGCGCCTCGGCGACCAGCGTCGAATATTCGCCGAACAGGATGTGCACATCCGCGAAATCCTGCGCTGTGGCGGCCGGGACGATTTTCAGCACCAAAGCATTCTACAATTCAGGTCCTGCCATGCGCTTGCACCAGCTCAAGATCGACTACGCCGCCGAGCAGGACCGGATGCTGATGCTGATTGCCGCCAGCGAGCAGGTCGAAGTGCGCATGTGGCTGACGCGGCGCTTCGTCAAGCTGCTCTGGCCGCTGCTGGTCAAGCTCGCCGAGGAGGCGAGCCCGCGCATCCGCACCCAGCCCAATCCCGAGGCGCGCAAGGCCCTGCTCAGCATTGAGCACGAGCAGGCGGTCTCGAAGGCGAATTTTTTGCAACCCTACGACGACAGCACGCGCGCCACGCCGCTCGGCGCCGAGCCACTGCTGCTGGCGCGCATCCAGACCGGCCACGACCCGAACGGCCATCCGGTGGTCGCGGTGCATCCGGCCGAAGGCCAGGGCGTGACCCTCACGCTGGACCCGGTGCTGCTGCATTCCGTGTGCCGCCTGCTGCAGGCGGCGGTGAAGAAAAGCGAATGGGACATGGAACTCAAGCTGCCGGGGGTCGAGCCGCACGAAGTCCCCGAGCGCGCGGGCCGTACAATCAACTGAGGAACCTCATGACCATGTATTCGTTGAAAGCGGTGCTGATTGCGATCTTTGCGCTGTCGGTGAGCAGCGCCACGCATGCGCAAATACGTTTCACCAACGAGGAGGTTGTCAGCCTCATTGGCAAGTGCATGGCCGAGAATGCGCCGGATAATTGGCAGACGTTCATATTCAAGCTGGAGCAGGGACCGCCCGTGGCGGGCAAGCGCCCAGCTCCAGTTGTCGAGCACAAAGTGATTGTGGGAGCTGCAGGCAATCCGCCGCAGGATCTGAAGCCCTGCCGTCCGGACTATGCACCGAAGGCGGTCAATACGTTCCGCGAGAACCAGGACGAAAAAGCCAAACGCTGGACCGGCATCGTAGTCACGATACAGCGCGACGCCAGCTTCAGCGTCACCTTCAACTATCAGAAATGACGGGCTTGAATCTCGCGCAATCGGTACAAGAGCAGATCAAGGGCCTGCTCCCCGACCTGCTGGGCATCGGGTTTACCGATGTCACGCCGGACAAGGTCGTGGCGCAGCTTGCCGTCCGCAAGGACCTTTGCACGGTCGGCGACAGCCTGCATGGCGGCGCGATCATGGCATTCGCCGATACGCTGGGCGCGGTGGCGGCAATTCTCAACATGCCGGAAGGGGCGCGCACTACGACCATCGAGTCGAAGACCAATTTAATCCGCGGCGCGCCGATCGGAACGCGCGTCATAGGCGAGTCGGTTCCGGTGCACAAAGGTCGCACAACGGTGGTCTGCCAGACCACCATCCGTAGCGAGGCGGGCAAGCTGGTGGCCCTAGTCACGCAAACGCAGCTCGTGATCGCCCCTAAAGGCGTATAATTCGACTTCTTTAGTTTTCAAGGCGTTACGTTATTAGCTCAGGTTTCGAAAAACTGGGCTTGATTCCGCCGCTGTTGCAAGCGGTGCAGGACTTGGGCTACGAGCAGCCAACTCCGATCCAGGAACAAGCCATCCCTCTCGTCCTCGCGGGCCGCGATCTCATGGCGGGTGCCCAGACCGGCACCGGCAAGACCGCTGCATTCGCGTTGCCGACGTTGCAGCTGCTCGCGCCGCACGCGAGCACCTCGGCCTCCCCCGCTCGCCATCCGATACGCGTGCTGGTTCTCGCGCCGACTCGCGAACTCGCGATCCAGGTCGAGGAAAGTTTCCGCGGTTACGCCAAGCACATGCCGCTGCGCACCGCGATCGTCTACGGCGGCACCGACATGAACGCGCAGATTGCGCAGTTGCGGCTCGGCGTGGAAATTCTCGTCGCGACGCCCGGCCGGCTGCTCGACCACGTGCACAACAAGACGGTGATGTTCAACCAGGTTTCGGTGCTGATCCTGGATGAGGCAGATCGCATGCTGGACATGGGCTTCATGCCCGATATCAGGCGCATCATAGCGTTGCTGCCGCCGGTGCGGCAGAACCTGCTGTTCTCGGCCACCTTTCCGGACGAGATCCGCAAGCTGGTCAAGTCGCTGCTAAAGAATCCCGCCGAAGTGCAGATCGCCGCGCGCAACGCCACGGCCGACCTCGTTACCCACGTGGTCCATCCCTGCGCCCGCGAGAAGAAGCGCGAACTGCTCTGCCAAATCATAAAATCGAGGGGACTCAAGCAGGTGCTGGTGTTCACCGGCACGCGCATCGGCGCCAATCGCCTCGCGCACCAGCTGCGCGCTAATCACATCCAGGTCGACGCCATCCACGGCGACAAGACGCAGGGCGAGCGCGAAGCCGCACTCGAAGCGTTCAAGAGCGGCAAGACCACGGTGCTGGTGGCCACCGACGTCGCCTCCCGCGGGCTCGACATCGAAAGCCTGCCGCAGGTGATCAATTTCGACATTCCGCATTCGCCCGAGGACTACGTGCACCGAATCGGCCGCACCGGCCGTGCCGGCCTGACCGGCGAGGCGATCTCGCTGGTGGCGCCGGAGGACATGGAGGCGCTCGCCGCGATCGAGAAGCTGATCAACAAGACGCTCGAGCGCGTCCTGGTGCCGGGATTTGCGAATGCCCGCACCGTCGCAACGATGGTAAGCGGAGAGCACGGGGGCGGCCATTTTGGCGGCAACGCCGGGCGTTCCCGGCAGGGAGTGCAACGCAGGCCGGAGCGCTGGCCGCCGCCGCAGCAGAAATCCCAGCACGCCACTGCGCCGCAGGGCGCCGCGCAGCTCGGCAACATCCAGCCGCGAGCGGCGCAGAATTCCAGCGATCCGATCTTTTCCAAACCCTACGAGCCTGGCGTCGCGCCGCTGGCGGCCAAGCCGGTGGAGGAGCAGGCGGGCGCGCTTGCGAAGCGTCGCGAGCGCCCAATTGCCGCTCTATTGGGTGGATTGAAGCGGGCCTGACTCGTTCGGGTTTAAACCCTAATAGGGCAGGGCCGCTTCAGGTTTGAGCGGCTGAAGTACTTTCCGAAATTCCTCCTGGATGCGCTTCAGCGCGTCCTCGGTATTTCCCTCGAAGCGCAGCACGATCACAGGCGAAGTGTTCGATGCGCGCGCCAGGCCGAAACCATCGTCGAATTCTGCCCGCACGCCGTCGATCGTCAGCACGCGCTGCGCGCCGGGAAACAGCTTCATGCCCTGCAGCTGCGCCATGATCGCGTGCGGTTCGCCCTCCGCGAGCTTCCAGTTGAGCTCCGGCGTGGATGGCGCATCCGGCAGGCCTTCCAGTATTTCGTTTGCATTTGATTCTTTAGAAAGAATTTCAAGAAGTCTCGCGCCGCAGTAGAGCGCGTCGTCGAAGCCGTACCAGCGTTCCTTGAAGAAGATGTGGCCCGACATCTCACCGGCGAGCGGGGCGCCACTGGCCTTCAGTTTTGCCTTCACCAGCGAGTGCCCGGTTTTCCAGATCAAGGGGCGTCCGCCGTGGCGCTCGATCCAGGGCGCGAGCAGGCGGGTGCACTTCACGTCGTAGATGATTTCGGCGCCCGGATTGCGGCTCAGCACGTCCCTGGCATAGAGCATCAGCTGGCGGTCGGGAAAGATGATCTTGCCGCTCTTGGTCACTACGCCGAGCCGGTCGGCGTCGCCGTCGAACGCGAGGCCCAGTTCCGCCGGCCCTGTTTTCAGTTCCTGTACCAGCGCCGAAAGATTCTCAAGCTTGGAGGGATCCGGGTGATGGTTGGGGAAAAGCCCGTCAACCTCCGAAAAGAGCTCAGTCACCTCGCAGCCCAGGTGCCGGAAAAGGCGCGGGGCGACCACGCCCGCGACGCCGTTGCCGCAATCGAGCGCGACCTTGAATGGCCGCGCGAGCTTCACGTCGCCCACGATGCGTTCCACGTACGCGTCGAGGACGCTTTCGCGCGTTCTTGCTGCGTTGCCGGAGCCCGAGATTCCCGATTCGATGCGCCGCCGCAGCCCCTGGATCTCTTCGCCGGACAGCGTGTCACCGTCGACGACCATCTTCAGGCCGTTGTATTCCGCTGGATTGTGGCTGCCCGTGATCATCACCGCGCTGCGGCAGCCGAGGTGGTGGGCGGCAAAATAGGTGACCGGCGTGGGTACGATTCCGATGTCGATCACGCCGGCGCCCGCGGCGTTGAGCCCGTCCATCAGGGCCGTGGAGAGTTCCGGGCTGGAGAGCCGGCCGTCGCAGCCCACGGCGAAAGTGGGCGCGCCGCGCTCGAGGCCGAGGGTTCCCAGCGCGCGCCCGATTTCACGCACCACGGCGGCCGACAGCACCTTGCCGGCGATGCCGCGAATGTCGTAGGCGCGAAAAATCTCGGCAGGAACGTTCACGGGGCGGAGAGAAAATCCAGGGCGCGTCTTGCGAGCCAGCGGCTGCGGCCGGGGAATCCGGCATGTCCGCCGCTCTGCGGAAATTCTAGCACCACGTTCGGCGGCATCGCGCCGAGCGCATCCAGCGTCGCCTCGGGCAGGAACGGATCGTTGCGCGCGTTTATTACTAGCGTGGGAACGCGGATTTTCGCCAGCCACGGACCGCTCGAGGAACGCGCCCAGTAATCGTCGGCGCCGAGAAATCCGTGCAGCGGCGCGGTGATCGTGTCGTCGAACTCCCAGAACGTGCGGGCCCGCTCCAGGCGCAGGGAATCGACGGCAATCTTTCCCTGCTGCAATTTTGCAACCGTCTTCTTCTTGAGTGTCCGGAGAAAATTCCGCGTGTAGATCTGCCTGCTGAGGCCGGCGTCGAGCGCGCGGCCGGCGGCCGCGAGATCGAGCGGGGCGGAGACGGCAACCGCCTTTTGCAGGTTGATGGCGGCGCCTTGTTCTCCCAGCAGTTTGAGCAGTGCGTTTCCTCCGAGGGAGATGCCCACGGCATGGCGTGCCTCCAGCCGGCGCAGGATCCAGCCGATCTCCGCGCTGTCCCCGGAGTGGTAGGCGCGCGGCAGGCGGTTGAGTTCTCCAGAGCAGCCGCGAAAGTGCGGCACCACGCAGCGCCAGCCCATGGCAAGCGCCTGCGCGGCGATGGCGCGCGCGTAGGGACTGGCGGAACTGCCTTCCAGTCCGTGGAAAAGCGCGATCAGCGGAGCATCGGGGTTCTCGTCCCCACCGACCCAATCGAGGTCGATGAAATCGCCGTCCGGCGTATCCCAGCGCTCGCGCCGATACGAGACGCGCGGCGCCGGCGCCAGCGCGGCAAAGATCGTCTGCAAATGGCCGCCTGGCAGCCACCATGGCGCCGTGTAGGTAGAAACCCGGTCGGTACTCAATGCAGGATCTTGGGGGCTGCGGGCGACGGCGGTTCCGCCGCCGGCTGGCCCGGCGCAGGCGACGCGTGGTGCACGATCATGCGCCAGCCGGCCGCCGTGCGCAGGTAGACGTTGGTCGCCACCATCGGCGGGCGGGGCCGCTGCTCGCCGGCGACGGTGATGTTCTCGTGCACGCTGTGCGCCTCGACCATCACTCCCGCGATCACCACCTGCTGCGTGATCCGCACGCGCATATTGGTCCCGCCGGCGAACATCTGGCGCCACACTTCGCGCACCTGGGCCTGGCCTGCAAGCCGCTGCCCGGCCGGATGCACGCAGACGATGTCTTCGTCCTCGGACCAGACCGCCATCATCGCTTCGAGGTCGCAGCGCTCGAGCGCTTCGTAGAACGCAATCTGCGCGTCCTGCGCGGTGGGAAAGATCTTCGTGCTCATTGCAAAGACTTGATTTCTGCGAGCACGCGTTCCACCGAAATCCCGTTCATGCACTTGAAATGCCCCAACGGACACTCGCGCGCGTAGCAAGGGCTGCATTCTATTTTCAGCCACAGGACGCGGGCAAGCGCGGACATCGGCGGCGTGTGCTCGGGGCTGGAGGAGCCGAACAGCGCCACCTGCGGCGTGCCGGTGGCCGCGGCGATGTGCATCAGGCCGGAATCGTTGGTTACCACCGCGGCGGCCCCCGCGATCAGGTCGATGGCTTCGTCCAGCGTCGTCTGCCCGATGAGGTTCCTGCCGGGAAATCCTTCCGCCTGCGCCTTGTCCGATGCGGCGCCCAGCAGGACGACCTGGCCATCGAGCCTCGACGCCAGCTCGCGGAAATACGGCCAGCGCTTGGCCGGGCCGTATTCGGCGCCCGGGCAAAGCACGGTGTAGCGACCGGAAATGCCGAATCGGGTTGCTGTGTCGTTTTCTTTTTCTTTCAAGCGTGGAAACGGCAGGGGCAGTGCCGGTTCCTTGCCGGGGAACTCGGCAAGGCGGGCATAGTGGAGCGTCATCGCCTCGCGGTCGCGCTTGTTCTCGTGAACCGCGTTCAGGAGCGCGTAGCGCGACTCGCCCAGGTAACCGACGCGCAGCGGAATGCCCGCGAAAAACGGAACCAGCGCCGACTTCCACGAATTCGGCAGCACCACGGCATGGTCGTAATTGCGCGCCTTGAGCATCCGGCCGATGCGCCAGCGTTCGCCCAGCTGCAACTCGCCGTGGCGCAGGCCGGCTTCGATCACCTCGTCCACTTCGGCCATGCGCCTCGCCACCGGCGCCACCCAGGGCGGCGCGAGAACCTCGATGCGGGGGCGGCGAAGCCTCTCGCGCAGGCGCGCGAGCAGAGGTTGCGCCATCAGCGCGTCGCCGATCCAGTTGGGGGCGACGACGAGTAAGCGATCCAGGGTCAGCGACCTTTGGGAGCCGTGCCTTTGTACAAATACCTGGTGCCGCAGTACGGGCACAGCGCCTCGCCGTGCTTCACCACATCGAGAAACACGCGTGGGTGCCGCGCCCATAGCGGCGCACCCTGCATCGGGCAATGCAGCGGCAGGTCCTTCTCCGTCAGTTCAACTTGGCGGGCAGTGTCGTTGCTCATTTCTTTGCTTTCTTCATCGGCACCGGCGTGAGCCAGTGCTTGTGCTTGCGGTCCTTGCCGGTGACCACGTCGAAGAACGCCTTCTGCAGGACCTTGGTGATCGGGCCCGCCTTGCCGGCGCCGATCTGGCGCTGGTCGAGCTCGCGGATCGGCGTCACTTCGGCGGCGGTGCCGGTGAAGAAGCACTCGTCGGCGATGTAGATGTCGTCGCGCGTCAGGCGCTTCGACTTCACCGTGTAGCCCAGACCCTCGGCCAGGTCGATCACTGAGGAGCGCGTGATCCCGGTGAGCGCGGAGGTGAGCTCCGGCTCGTAGATCACGCCGTCCTTGATGACGAAAATATTCTCGCCCGCGCCCTCGGCGACGAAGCCGTCGACGTCGAGCAACAGGCCCTCGTCGTAGCCGTGCTGCGTCGCTTCGAGCGTCGCCAGCACCGAGTTCGGGTAAGTGCCCGACATCTTGGCGCGTGCCATAGTCACGTTGACGTGGTGGCGCGCGACCGAGGCGGTCTTCACGCGGATGCCCTTGGCGAGCGCCTCGGGACCGAGGTAGGCGCCCCAGGGCCACGCCGCGATCGCCACGTGCACCTTGGCGCCGACCGGCGAGACGCCCATTTTCTCGGAGCCGTAGAAGGCAATCGGGCGGACATAGCAGGACTCGTGGCCGTTGGCCGCGACGACGTCGATCTGCGCCTGCATCAGGCGCTCGACGCTGTACGGGATCTTCATCATGTAGATGTGGCCCGAATTGATCAGCCGTTGCGTGTGCTCGCGCAGGCGGTAGATCTGCGTGCCGCTGACCGTCTTGTAGGCGCGCACGCCCTCGAACACGGCGAGGCCGTAGTGCAGCGAGTGGGTCAGCACGTGCGTGGTCGCTGAGCGCCACGGTACCAGCTTGCCGTCATGCCAGATCCAGCCGTCGCGGTCCGCCATCGACAGCGACGGAGTGGGTGCCTTCTTTGCCTTCGCCATGCATGCTCCTTGAATGTGAGCCGCCATTCTAAACACAAAAACGCGCTATACTATTAGCACTTTAGTTAATTGTTTATTGCGATGGATCTCGACGGCATTTTTGGCGCACTGTCCTCCGTCCCGCGGCGGCAGATCATCGCCTTCCTGTCGCAGACGGCGCTCTCCACGACTGACCTTGCGGGGCGATTCTCACTCAGCCCGCCGGCGGTCTCGCGCCATCTCGCGGTGCTGCAGCGCGCCGGGCTCGTGGTGAGCGAGCGCCAGGGCCAGCGCGTCCTGTACCGTCTGAACCGCGACGTGCTGCTCGACGCGCTGGCGCGCTTCGCCTCCGAGGTGGACGGTCCGTTGCGGCGCGGCGCCCAGGCCCCGGGAACGCCGCGCGAAGCGATATGAACGCTGGTAGAGTAGGCCAACCTACAGACGCAAGCGACGCATGATCAACGAGAAGATCACGGTACGGATCACCGAAACCGGCAAGACGATGGAGGTGGTGCTGTTCAGCCGCCGCGCGGAGGTGATCGAGGTGGTGATCGGCGAGGGGACGCACAGCATGAAGTGCGCGCTGACGCCGACGCGCAACGGTTTCGCCTATGCGGGCAGCATCATGGGGCGTGAAATTGTCTACGAGCGCAGTCGCGACCAGGTGAAGGCGGACGTCGAAAAGTTGAACCCCCACGTGCGCGGGCCCCGCGCACGCTGAATCACGCGCGCCGAGCTACCGGTAGCCGGAAAAGACCTCCTTCCACAGGCTGCGAGCGGCTTCGGCCTTCGCTGCCACCTGCTCGATCGGCACGCGCGCATACCGCGCGCCGTTTAGGCGCAATGCGTGCTGCAGGCGCCTGAAGTCGCGATAGGCATTGCGGTTCTTTTCCGCCAGGTCCTTGTCGATCAATCCCAAATCCGCCGCAATTTTCAGCAATGCGATGTTGCCGAGGTTGCGCGTGAGCTCCGGATGCCGGTGCGCGTGGGCGAGCACGATAAATTGCACCGTGAATTCGATGTCGATCATGCCGCCGCGGTCGTGCTTGATGTCGAACAGTTCCGAGCGGTTGGGATGCGCGGCGTGCAGCTTGTCGCGCATGGCGAGCACCTCGCGCGCCAGCGCGGCGGGGTCCCGTTCGCGTGTCAGGATTCTTGTTCTGATGTTCTCAAATTCGAGCCCGACCGCCTTGTCTCCCGCGCAGTAGCGCGCGCGGGTGAGCGCTTGGTGCTCCCAGGGCCAGGCGGCGTGCTCCTGGTATTCCTCGAACGCGGCCACCGACAACACCAGCAGCCCGCTCGAGCCGGAGGGCCGCAGTTGCAGGTCAGTCTCGAACAGCGTGCCGGCGGAGGTGCGCGCGCTGAGCCAGTTGTTGTAGCGCTGCGCGAGTCGCGCATAGTTCTGCGCGGCGCGCTCGTCGGCGTCGTCGTAGGCGAAAATGATGTCGAGGTCCGAGGCGTAGCCGAGTTCCTTGCCGCCGAGCTTGCCGTAGGCGATCACGGCGAAGCGCGGCTGCTCGCGGTGGCGCGTCGCGATCTGCGCCCAGCAGGCTTCCAGCGACACCTGCAGCACGAGGTCGGCGAGCTGCGAAAGATGGTCGGCGAGCACCTCCACCGTGAGCAGGCCCGCCAGGTCCTGCGCCAGCAGCCGGAACAGCTGCAACTGATGCTGCTCGCGCACCGCGTTCATCTGGCGCTCGACATCGCCGCCCACGGCGGCGAGAACGGTGCGCAGCTCGCGTTCGAATTCGCGCCACGCCGGGGGCGAATAGAGCACCCGGTCGTCGAGCAGTTCGTCCAGCAGCAGCGGATGCAGGGTGACGTATTCCGCCGCCCAGCTCGAGGCGCCGATCATGCGCGTCACGCGCTCCAGTGCCTCGGGCCGCTCGGCGAGCAGCGCGAGGTACGCGGCGCGGCGCGCGATCGCCTGCAGCAGGTCGATTCCGCGCGCCAGTGTGGCGTCCGGGTCGGGCGTCGCCGCCGCGGCCAGCGCAAGCGCCGGGACTAGGGCGTCGAAGCGGCGCATCGAGTCTTCGGGCAGCTGCAGGTAGCGCTGGCTCGCGCGCAGCGCGGCGAGGCGCGGATGGTCCGGCCAGGGTTTGGCTTCGCTTTCCGCGCCGGGCTCCGCGAATATCGCCTGGAAATGGCGCGTCACTGCCTGGCGGTGCGCGTCCAATGCGGCGTGAAAATCCTCCCAGGACGCGAAGTCCGCCATCTGCGCTAGCCGCGCGCGGTCGCCGTCGTCCGTCGGCAATTCGTGCGTCTGCGCATCGTCGAGGTACTGCAGGCGGTGCTCTACGTTGCGCAGAAACACGTAAGCGTCCGCAAGTTCCCGGCTGGCTCTTTCCGGCAAATGCCTTTTGCCGGCTAGAAGTGCGAGAACGGCAAGTGTCGGCCGCGCCGTAAGTTCCGGATCGCGCCCGCCGCGCACCAGCTGCAGCGCCTGGGTGATGAACTCGATTTCGCGGATGCCGCCGGGGCCGAGCTTTACGTGCCCGGCGAGTTCGCGGCGTGCCACGTCGCGCCGCACTTCGGCGTGCAGGCGGCGCATCGCGGCTAGGGTCGCGTAGTCGAAGTACTTGCGGAAGACGAACGGTCGAACAATTTCTCCAAGGTTTCTTATATCGGAATCAAGGCCTGAAACAGCGCGCGCCTTGATCCAGGCATAGCGTTCCCATTCGCGGCCCTGGGCGACGAAATAGGATTCCAGGGCATCGAATCCGCTCACCAGCGCGCCCGAGTCGCCGTAGGGCCGCAGCCGCATGTCGACGCGGAACGCAAAGCCGTCCTCGGTGACGTCGTTCAGCAGCGCGATCAGCTTGCGGCCGCTGCGCTCGAGCTGTTGCGTGTCGGCCGGGTTTTCCTTCGTATCGGGATGCACGAAAACGAGGTCGATGTCGGAGGACACATTCAGTTCGCCGCCACCCAGCTTGCCCATGGCGACGACGATGAGCTCCTCCTCGTTCAACCAGCGCAGCGCGGCGCGGATGGACTGTACCGCCAGCTCGCTCATTGCGAGACAGACTTCTGCAAGGTTCGCCTGTTTTTCCAGATCCCGCTCCATGGTGCGCAACAGGACACGCTGGCGCAGGCGGCGCAGGCGGCGCTTGAACGAGGCTTCGTCGTCGCTATCCGAACCCGCGAGGGCCTGCGCCATTTCCGCGGCGCTGAAGGGCGCGTGCGCGCCACGTCCCGGATCCGTCTCCTGAGCCAGCTCGGGACGTGCGGCGATGGCCTGCGCGGCATAGCGCGAAAGGGTAATTTTCCGAATTGGATCCGACATTTACGGATAAAATGGTGGTTGCGGTTGTGAATCAAGGATATAGGAGTCGCGGCAGGCGCGATGCGAACCTCGTTTAAAGCCCCGTTGCGCAGGCTCCTGCGCGCAGTCGAAATACTCGCCTGGGCGGGCTTTTTCGGCTTTGCGGTGGTCTTTCTCGCGCTGCGCTACTGGCTGCTGCCCAACGTGGAGCAGTACCGCGGCGAAATCGTCGCCGCGATCTCGCGCTCCATCGGCCTGCCGGTGACGATCGGCGCGCTCGCTACCGACTGGCAGGGCCTGCGGCCGCGGATTTCGATCTCCGACGTGCGTATTTACGACCGCGACGGCCGCGAAGCGCTGGCGCTGCCGGCGGTGGAGAACGTGGTTGCCTGGCGCTCGCTCGCGGCGCGCGAGCTGCGGCTGCACTCGTTCCTCATCGACGCGCCCAAGCTCGCGGTGCGGCGCGACGCGAGCGGCGCGATTTTCGTCGCCGGCATCCGCATTTCGGGCGACCAGAGCGACGGCAAGCTGAGCGACTGGATCCTCAGCCAGGGCCGGATCATCATTCGCGGCGCCGAGATCGTGTGGGTCGACGAGGCGCGCAAAGCGCCCCCGCTGACGCTGTCGGCGCTCAACCTGCACCTCGAGAACGACGGCGACGCGCACCTGGTGGGGCTCTCGGCGCGCCCGCCGCGCGAGCTGGGGCCGGGCGTGGAGCTGCGCGCAGCGCTCGAGGGCGGCAGCGTCAGGAATCCGGCGCAGTGGAATGGGCGCGTATACGCCGAGTTCGGCTACACCAACCTCGCGGGCTGGCGCGCCTGGGTCGACTACCCGCTGGACGTGCGCCGCGGCGAAGGCGCGCTTCGCCTGTGGGCGACGCTATCCGCCGGCAGGATCACGCAGGCCACGGCGGACGTGGAGCTGTCGAACGTATCGGCGCGCCTCGCGAAGGACCTGCCGGTGCTTGAAGTGTCCACGGTGCGGGGCCGGGTTTACGGACGCGAGACGCTGGCCGGCTACGATTTCGGCGTGCGCAATCTCGCGCTCGTCAGCCCCGGCGCCCCGGCGATGAACTCCACGAGTTTTCGCGCCATGTGGGAACCAGCATCTGTTGGAGCCACGCAAGGCACGGTGGGGACCGCACAAGGTGCGGTGGGCAGCCCGCTGACGCAGCGCGGCTCGGTGACTGCCAATCTGATTGAACTTGCGCCGCTAGCCCACGTGGCGGAGTACCTGCCGTTTCCGGCCGACCTGCGCAAGCTGCTTGCCGATCTCGCGCCGCAGGGCAACCTGCTCGATGTAAAGTTCGACTGGACGGGAGAATTGCCCGATCAGGCGAATTTCACCGTGAAAACCCGCTTTGCCGGCCTCACCATGAAGGCCTGGCGCAGCATTCCGGGATTCGCCGGCCTTTCCGGCAGCGTCGAGGCGACGCAAGGCAAGGGCGTCGTCTATCTCGCGTCGCGCAAGAGCGAGCTCGAACTGCCGGAGGTTTTCCCCGAACCGCGCATCCTCCTGGATTCGCTCAATGGCGAAGTTGGATGGGAACGTACCGCGGGCGCCGGGAGCGCGCCGCCCGGCAAAGGCGGCGTGTCGGTGCGCCTGGCCAACCTGAGCTACGCGAACGAGGATCTTGCCGGTACCGCATATGGCAGCTACACCTGGACCGGGGAAGGGCCGGGTGTGGTGGATCTCACGGCGCAACTGTCGCGCGCGGAAGGCAAGAACACCGCCAAGTACCTGCCGCTGTCCACGCTGATGGGCGCGCGTGCGCGCGACTGGGTCGCAGGCGCGGTCCTCGGCGGCCAGGCGAGCGACGTGCAGATGCGCCTGAAGGGCGATTTGCGCGATTTCCCGTTTACCGATGCCGCGAAAGGCCAGTTCCAGGTCGCAGCCAAGGTTTCGGGAGCGGTGCTCGACTACGTCAGCGGCTGGCCGCGCATCGAGGAAATCGAAGGTGATCTGCTGTTCGAGCGGGACAAGATCGACATCGTCGGCCGCAGCGCCAGCATCCTCGGCGTCAAGCTCGCCAACGTTCACGTCAGCCTGCCGAGCATGCTCGACCCGAACCCGCAGCTGAATATCGATGGCAACGCCGAGGGAGCCACGGCGCTGTTTCTGGACTACGTCCGGGAGAGTCCGGTGCGGCGCATGGTGGACGGTTTCACCGACGGCATGAGGTCCCTCGGCCAGGGCAAGCTGCGCCTGCATCTCGAACTGGCGCTGCACGAGATGGCGAAGAGCAAGGTCGCCGGCGAATACCAGTTCTCGGGCAACGTCATCACGGTGGACCCGCGCCTGCCGCCGATCGAGCGCGCGGGTGGACGCGTCAGCTTCACCGAATCCTCGCTTTTGATTCAGGACGTGCGTGGCCAATTGTTCGGCGGCGAGATCCGGATCGCAGGAGGCTCGAAGCCCGGCGCCAGCGTCGTGCTGAACGCGGAGGGCAGGGCAACGGTCGAGGGCATGCGCCAAGTGTTCGAGCATCCCTGGCGCCGCCGCCTGGCCGGCGCTGCGCGCTACACCGCCGTCGTCTCGGTGCATGAGGGGCGCACGCAATTCACTTTTGAATCGCCGCTCGAGGGCGTTTCCAGTTCCCTGCCGGCTCCGTTTTCGAAGACCGCCAGCGAAAGCCTGCCGCTGCGGGTCGTGGTATTTCCGGGCGAGGGGCGCGACCGCATTTCGATCGCGCTGGGGCCGCAGGCTGGACGCATCGCGGCGGCGGAGTTCCTGCGCACAGCGCAGGCCGCGGCGCCGCTTCAGGTGCAGCGTTCGGTGATCATTTTGTACCCGGCGGCCGGGGAGACGCCGCGGATCCCGGAGCGGCTCGGCATGACGCTGCGCGGCGCGCTGCCCGCACTCGACATTGACCGCTGGCTGTCCTTGTTCGCCGAGGGCGGCGGCACCGGTGAAGGCGTGAGCTACGATCTCAAGATCGGCGTGCTGGACGCGCTCGGCAAGCGCATGCGCGCGGTCACGATGCAGGGCGCCAGCGACGGCGCGGGCTGGTCCGCCAGCATGAACACCGCGGAGTTCAGCGGCGATCTCGTTTACCGCACCGCAGGCAGCGGCAATCTGGTGGCGCGCATGACGCGCTTCATGCTGCCCGAGGATTCCCCCGGCGCCAAACCGGGGGAGACCTTGAAGGATCTCCCGGCGCTGGATATCGTCGCCGACAATTTCACGCATCGCGGGCGAGCGGTTGGGCGCGTCGAGCTCCTGGCACGGCACGGGGCCCAGGACTGGCTCATCGACAAGCTCGCCGTCACCAATTCGGATTCAGCGTTGTCGGGAACCGGCCTGTGGAAGCAGGGCGAGGGCTCGCGCACTTCGATCGACTTCAAGCTCGAGGTAAGCAATGTCGGGCAGTTCCTCGATCGCTTCGGCTACCCCGACAACATCAAGGGCGCGAGCGGCAAACTGGAGGGCCCGATCTCCTGGAACGGCGACCCGCTGACCATCGACTACGCGACGCTCAGCGGCAACTTGCAGATGCAGGCCAAAGACGGACAGTTCCTCGAGATCGAGCCCGGCATCGGGAAACTCGTGTCGCTGATGAGCCTGCAGATGCTGCCCCGGCGCATCGCGCTCGATTTCCGCGACGTGTTCTCCAAGGGCTTCCAGTTTGACCGCATCGCCAGTTCCATGACCATCGAGCGCGGCGTGATGGCGGTGAAGGAATTCCACATGCGCGGCCCGGCGGCCGACGTCAACATGACGGGCCAGATCGACCTTTCTCTCGAAACCCAGAACCTGAACGTCAAGGTGATTCCGCAGCTGGGAGACTCCGCCTCGACGGTGGTGAGCCTGCTCAATCCGATTGCCGGCGTGGCGGCGCTAATCGCCGGGCGCATCCTCAAGAATCCGCTGGGCAAGATTTTTGCGTTCGACTACACGATCACCGGCACCTGGACGGACCCGAAGGTCGAGAAACTGAAGCCGCCGCCGTTGCCGGAAGCACTGGACGGCTCCGGAATTCCCAATCGGTGATCACGGGCGGATCAAAAATCCGGGTGGCCGCGATCCAGATGGTGTCGGCGCCCGAAGTGGCGGCGAACCTGGAGGCGGCGGGGCGCCTGATCGCCGAGGCGGCAGCCGCCGGCGCGCAGTTGGTCGCGCTGCCGGAATATTTCTGCATCCTGGGCCGCCACGAGACCGATAAAGTGAAGGTGCGCGAGGTCGAGGGCGCCGGTCCGATCCAGGATTTTCTCGCCGACGCGGCGAGCCGGAATCGTGTCTGGCTGGTTGGTGGAACAATCCCTCTTTCTTCTTCAAATGAAAAAAAAGTTAGAAACGCCTGCCTCGTGTTCGACGCAGAAGGCCGGCGCGTGGCGCGCTACGACAAGATCCATCTCTTCGGCCTGGATCTGGCAGGCAACAACTTCGACGAAGCGCGCACGATCGAGCCGGGCTCGCGGCCGGTGGCGCTGGACACGCCCTTCGGCCGGATCGGGCTTTCCGTGTGCTACGACGTGCGCTTCCCGGAACTCTACCGGGCTGCGGGCGAAGTGGACGCGTGGTTCGTGCCGTCGGCCTTCACGGCGCTCACCGGCGCGGCGCATTGGGATGTCCTGATGCGTGCGCGGGCGATCGAGAACCAGTGCTACCTGATCGCACCGGCGCAGGGCGGGCTGCATCCGAACGGGCGCCGCACCTGGGGCCACAGCATGGTCGTGGATCCCTGGGGCGAGGTGCTTGCCTGCCGCGCAGAGGGCGAAGGCGTGGTGCTGGCGGAACTGGATGCGGCGCGGCTTGCCGAAGTGAGACAATCCCTGCCCGCCCTGCAGCACCGGACATTGTAAGGACCGATCCAATGGATGCCGACACCCTGCTTTCCACCGCTGACGCCTGCCTGCTGGCGCCGTTCGAGCTCGAAAGCCGCAAGCTGCAGGCCGTGTTCGGCTCGCTCGCGGCGCGCAAGCTCGACTACGCCGACCTGTACTTCCAGTACACGCGCTCCGAGGGCTGGAGCCTCGAGGAGGGCATCGTCAAGTCGGGCAGCTTTTCGATCGAGCAGGGCGTCGGCGTGCGCGCCATCTCCGGCGAGAAGACCGCGTTCGCCTATTCCGACGAGATCGGCTTCAACGCGCTGCAGGATGCGGCCAAGGCCGTGCGGGCCATCGGCAGTGCCGGCGGTTCCAAGGCGGGCAAGGTCGCGAGAAAAGGCAAGGCGCCGCAGCGCTATACGCCGCTGGATCCGCTCGTTTCCCTGGATTCCGACAGGAAGATCGCGTTGCTCGAAAAGCTCGAGAAGCTGTGCCGTGCGCTCGATCCGCGCGTCAGCCAGGTGATGGCGCACCTCGGCGGCGAATACGAAGTGGTGCTGATCTCGCGTTCCGACGGAGTGCTGGCGGCCGATGTGCGCCCGCTGGTGCGCCTGTCGGTGCAGGTGATCGCGGAGAGCGGCGGCCGGCGCGAGATGGGCGTCGCCGGCGGCGGCGGGCGCACCGACTATTCGCACTTCACCGATGCGGTGCTGAAGGAATATGCGCAGCAGGCGGTGGCGCAGGCTCTCGTCAACCTAGAGTCGAAACCCGCGCCCGCGGGCACCATGACGGTGGTGCTGGGGCCCGGCTGGCCCGGCATCCTGCTGCACGAGGCGATCGGCCACGGTCTCGAAGGCGACTTCAACCGCAAGGGCAGCTCGGCGTTCGCGGGCCGCCTCGGCGAGCGTGTCGCTTCGCGCGGCGTTACGGTGGTGGACGACGGCACGCTCCCGGACCGGCGCGGTTCGCTCACCGTGGATGACGAGGGCAATCCGACGCGGCGCACGGTGCTCATCGAGGACGGCATCCTGCGCGGCTACATGCAGGACAGCCTGAACGCGCGCCTGATGAAGATGCCGGTTACCGGCAACGCCCGCCGCGAGTCGTTCGCGCACATGACGATGCCGCGCATGACCAACACCTACATGCTTGCCGGCACGCGCGATCCGCAGGAAATCATCAGGAGCGTGGACAAGGGCCTGTACGCGGTGAACTTCGGCGGCGGCCAGGTGGACATCACCAATGGCAAGTTCGTGTTCTCCGCGTCGGAAGCCTACCTGATCGAGGGCGGCAAGGTCACGCAGCCGGTGAAAGGAGCAACCCTCATCGGTAATGGGCCGGATGCGCTGACGCGCGTCAGCATGATCGGCAACGACATGCGCATGGACGGCGGGCAGGGCACCTGCGGCAAGGAAGGCCAGAGCGTGCCCGTGGGCGTGGGCCAACCGACGTTGAAGATCGACGGCCTGACCGTAGGTGGTACGGCTTGAGCGGTTTGCCGTCCAATGAAGTTGTATTTTTCAAGAATTCTGAAGCAATAGCGGCGGAAATTCCCGACGGCGCGTTCCTCGGGTTGCCGCCGGATTACTCGATGCCGGCGATGGCGGTGGTGCATGCGCTGATTCGCCGCGACGCGAAACACCTGAAGCTGCTGGGCGTGCCGGTGCTTGGCTTGAGCGCCGACCTGCTGATCGGCGCGGGCTGCGTCGCCGAAGTCGAATCGAGCGCGGTGTCGCTGGGCGAAGCGGGTCTCGCGCCGCGTTTTACGGAAGCTGTTGAAAAAAATCTTCTTAAAATAAAAGACGCAACTTGTCCGGCGATCCACAGCGGCCTGCAGGCCACCGAGAAGGGCGTGCCGTTCATGCCTTTGCGGGGTGTACTGGGTTCTGATCTTTTGAAATTCAGAAATGAATGGCGGGTGATCGACAACCCCTTGCGAAGAAATGACCCAATTCTGATCGTTGCCGCAATCCAGCCCGACGTCGCGCTGTTCCACGCGCGCTGGGCGGATGAGGCGGGCAACGTGTGGATCGGCCGGCGCAAGGAACTGGCGACGATCGCCCATGCCGCGCGCCGCTGCTTCGTCACCTGCGAAGAAATCCGCCCCGGCGACATGCTCGAAGACGAACTGCTCGCGCCGGGTGTGCTCTCTTCCGTCTACGTCAGCGGCGTCGCGCAGGCGCGGCGCGGCGCCTGGCCGCTGTCGGTCGCCGGGGTCTACGGCATCGACGACGCGCACCTGACTCTCTACGCGAAGGCCGCGAAGACCGGGGAAGGGTTCCGGCGCTACCTGGAAGAATACGTATGGAACCGTACGCCAGAGAAGAACTCCTCGCCTGCTGCATCGCGCGCCTGATCGGCGATGCGCGGCACGTCGCGATCGGCGCGGCTTCGCCGATACCTGCGACAGGCGTCTTCTTGTCTAATTTTCTCCATCAAAAGCCGCTAAGAATTTCCCTGCTGCACAAGCGCAGCGGCAACCCGTTCACCGAAGGCTCGCGAGAGCTGTTCGACCTGGCGGGCCAGGGGCGAATCGATCTCTTCTTCCTCGGCGGCGCGCAGATCGACGGCGAGGCGAACATCAATCTGGTGCAGGCCGAGGGCAAGCGCTTCCCCGGCTCCTTCGGCTCGGCGTTCATGTATTTCGCCGCTGGCCGCACGATCCTGTTCCGCGAAGAGCATTCGAAGCGGGTGCTGGTGCCGAGGGTGGAATTCATTTCCGCGCCCGGCTGGAGCCCGCCCGGCGTCGAGCGCCGCGGCGGGCCGCAGGCGCTGCTCACCGGCAAGGCGTTGTTCCTGTGGCAGAAAGACCAGCGCCGTTTCCGGCTCGAGAGCGTGCATCCGGGAAATACTCTGGACGACATAGTGAAATCGACGGGTTTTGGGTTCGATCACCAAGCAGCCGCAAATACCACTGCAGCGCCGTCTGCCGGGGAATTGGTTCTGCTGCGTAGTCTCGTTGCAAAGGAAATTTCCGCCAATTATCCGGAATTTGCCGCCCGTGTCTGGCTCTGATTCGCAGCAGATGCTGCACCGCGTCTATGCAGCGCCGCCTGTGCAACTGCTTCATCGGCGTGCGCGCCGAACCCTACGCCTATGGCGCGCCGGAGTACGTCGAGCTCGAGTACTTTTTGATGTGGCGCGCGCGCGGCATGAAGATGGAGTCCCCCGCTGTCCGGCCCTAGAACGCGGAAGTCGCAGGGTTAGGGTAATGTCAGCGCCATGAGCCTGGCGGGCGAAGGCGTGGCGGCGATCTGGAACGGCATCCTGCCCGAGGCGCGGGCGGATTACTATGAATGGCACAATCGCGAGCACATGCCCGAACGCGTGGCGATCTCGGGTTTTTGCCGCGGTCGGCGCTACCGCGCGCTGGAGGGCCGGCCGGAGTTCTTCACCCTCTACGAGACGCGCAATACAGCCGTGCTCAGCGGCGCCGACTACCTGGCTCGCCTCAATGCACCTACGCCCTGGACGCGGCGCGCAATAGTCTCGTTTACCGATACTGCGCGCTCGCTGTGCCGTGTCGCGCTGTCACTTGGCCCGGGCGAAGGCGGCCTGATCATGACCTGGCGCTACGACGTTGTTGCAGGGCGCGAGGACGAGCACCGCGCCATGCTGGAAAACACCCTCGATGAAATAGCGAAGCGGGAAGGGATTGCCGGGGCGCACCTGTGCATCGCCGACCGCGATGCAAGCGGCATCCAGACCGAAGAAAAGCGCGGTCGTACGCAAAGCCTGGTCCCCGGCTGGGTGGTGCTGGTCGAAGGCGGCGCCGAGCGCGCCTCCCTGGAGAATGCCTGCAACGACTTAATTTCGAATTCTTTCCTGGAAAAACTAGCAGCAATCAGAATTGAGCGCGGGCTCTACGCGCTACAGAATCTCAGGAATCCCAGCCCAGCGAGCGCTTGACCGCTTCGTGCCAGCGCGCGAGCAGTTGCGCGGCGTCGTCGCGGGACATTTGCGGCGTGAAGCGCCGGTCCATCTGCCATTGCGCGGCGATTTCCTCGCGCGATTTCCAGACGTCGGTGTAGAGGCCGGCGAGGTAGGCGGCGCCGAGGGCGGTGGTCTCGAGCACCTTCGGCCGCACCACCGGGACGCCGAGGATGTCGGCCTGGAACTGCATCAAGAGGTTGTTGGCTGCCGCGCCGCCGTCCACGCGCAGTTCGGAGAGCTTCTCGCCGGAGTCCTTCTGCATGGCCTCGAGCAGGTCGGCGCTCTGGTAGGCGATGGATTCGAGCGCGGCGCGCGCGATGTGCGCGCGGGACGAGCCGCGCGTCAGGCCGAGGATCGCGCCGCGCGCATGGGGATCCCAGTGCGGCGCGCCCAGGCCCGCGAAGGCGGGCACAACGTAGACGCCGCCGTTGTCCATGACATCGGCCGCCATGCGTTCGATGTCCGCGGCGGACTCGAAAAACTTCAGCTCGTCGCGCAGCCATTGCACCACCGCGCCGCCGATGAAGACACTGCCTTCCAGCGCGTACTCCTTGTCAACGTCGCGCGCGTCCACGGCACGGCCGAGCTGCGCCGCCGCGGTGCTCAGCAGGCCGTTGGCGGATGTCACCACGCGGTCGCCGGTGTGCATCAGCATGAAGCAGCCGGTACCGTAGGTGTTCTTCGCCATGCCGGCCTTGTGGCAGCCCTGGCCGAAGAGCGCCGCCTGCTGGTCGCCGGCGACGCCGGTGATCGGCACCGGCGCGCCCAGCACCGTGGGCGCGATCATGCAGTAGGCGTGCGACGAGGGGTAGACATCGGGCAGCATCGCGCGCGGCACGCCGATCAGCTGCAGCAGCTCGGGGTCCCAGTCGCCCATGTGGATGTTGAAGAGCATCGTGCGCGATGCGTTAGTGCAGTCGGTGACGTGTGTCTTGGTGTGCGACAGGTTCCAGATCAGCCAGCTATCCACCGTGCCAAACGCGAGTTCGCCCAGTTCGGCGCGGCGGCGCGCGCCCGGAATATGGTCGAGAATCCACGCCACCTTGGTGCCGGAGAAGTAGGGATCGAGCACCAGGCCGGTGCGCTCCCGCACCAGGCTCTCGGCGCCAACTTCCTTCAACTCCGCGCAGCGCGCGGCGGTACGCCGGTCCTGCCAGACGATCGCGGGGTAGATCGGCTTGCTGGTCTGGCGATCCCAGACGATGGTGGTTTCGCGCTGGTTGGCGATGCCGCAGGCGACCAGGTTCTCGGCCTTCAGTCCCGAACTCCTCAGCACCTCGCGCGCGACGTCACGCTGCGAGCGCCACAGATCGTCCGGGTCGTGCTCCACCCGGCCGGGTTCAGGGTAATGCTGCTTGAATTCCTGACTGGCGAAAGCGACCGGCTTGCCGGTCTCGTCGAAAATGATGGCGCGCGAACTGGTGGTGCCCTGGTCGAGTGCAAGCACGTAGCGCATCGGGAAATTCTAGCAAGTACTCAATGCTAGAATTCTCTCGCCATGAAAATACACGAATATCAGGGCAAAGAGCTGTTTCGAAAATTCGGCCTCGTCACGCCGCGCGGATTTCCGTGCTTCAGCGTCGACGAGGCGGTCGAGGTGGCGAAGAAGCTGGCGGGGAGCGTCTGGGTGGTGAAGGCGCAGATCCACGCCGGCGGCCGCGGCAAAGGCGGAGGGGTAAAAGTCGCAAAAACCCTGGCGGAAGTAAAACAACACGCCGAGAGCATTCTCGGCATGCAGCTCGTCACCCACCAGACGGCACCCGGCGGTCAGAAGGTGCGCCGGCTGCTGGTCGAGGAGGGCGCCGACATAAAGAAGGAACTCTATGTCGGCATGGTGGTGGACCGCGTCACGCAGCGCGCCTGCCTGATGGCCTCCAGCGAAGGCGGCATGGACATCGAGGAAGTTGCGGCGAAGACTCCCGGGAAGATACACAAGGTGTTCATCGATCCGACCGCCGGGTTGACGGATGCAGATGCGGAGGATGTTTCCAGGAAGATAGGTGTTCCCGCTCAAGCCCTGAAAGAATCCAGGGAACTTCTAAAAGCGCTTTACCGATGCTTCGATGAAACGGACGCGTCGCTGGCGGAGATCAACCCGCTGATCCTGACCGGCCAGGACCGCGTGATCGCGCTGGATTCCAAACTCAATCTGGACGACAACGCGCTGTTCCGCCACCCCGACATCGTCGCGATGCGCGACCTGGACGAGGAAGACCCGCTCGAAATAGAAGCGTCGAAATACGACCTGTCCTATATATCGCTCGACGGCAGCATCGGCTGCATGGTGAACGGCGCCGGCCTCGCCATGGCGACGATGGACACCATCAAGCTCTTCGGCGGCGAGCCGGCCAACTTTCTCGACGTCGGCGGCGGCGCTACCGCGGAGAAGGTGACGGCGGCCTTCAAGATCATGCTCTCCAACCCGAAGGTGAAGTGCATCCTCGTCAACATCTTCGGCGGCATCATGAAGTGCGACACGATCGCCGCGGGCGTGGTGACGGCGGCGCGCGAGGTGAAGCTTTCGGTGCCGCTGGTGGTGCGCATGAAGGGCACCAACGAAGACCTCGGCAAGAAAATCCTCGCCGATTCGGGCCTGCCGATCATCTCCACCGGCAACATGGGCGAAGCGGGGCAGAAGGCGGTAGCCGCGGTGAAGGGAGTGAAATCGTGAGCATCCTGATCAACAAGAACACCAAGGTGGTGACGCAGGGGATCACCGGCAAGACCGGGCAGTTCCACACCCAGACCAGCCGCGCCTACGCGAATGGCAAGAATTGCTATGTGGCGGGAGTGAACCCCAAGAAAGCCGGGGAGAATTTTGAAGGAATTCCGATTTTCGCCTCTGTAAAGGAGGGGAAATCGAAAACCGGCGTCAACGTCTCGGTCATCTACGTCCCCCCGCCTTTCGCCGCCGCGGCGATCTGGGAGGCGGTGGAAGCCGACCTCGACCTCGCGATCTGCATCACCGAGGGCATACCGGTACGCGACATGGTTCACCTGCGCGAGCGCATGAAGAAGGAAAAGCGCAGGACTCTGGTGCTCGGGCCGAACTGCCCGGGCGTGATCACGCCCGAGGAAATCAAGATAGGCATCATGCCCGGCCACATCCACCTGAAGGGCCGCGTCGGTGTGGTGTCGCGTTCGGGCACGCTCACCTACGAGGCGGTCGGCCAGCTCACCGAACTTGGCATTGGCCAGTCCACCGCGGTGGGCATCGGCGGCGACCCGGTCAACGGCCTGAAGCACGTCGATATCCTCAAAATGTTCAACGACGATCCGGACACCGACGCGGTGATCATGATCGGCGAGATCGGCGGCTCGGACGAGGAGACCGCGGCGCAGTGGGTCAAGGGCAACATGAAGAAACCCGTCGTCGGCTTCATCGCTGGCGTCACCGCGCCGCCGGGCAAGCGCATGGGCCACGCCGGTGCGATCATTTCCGGCGGCAAGGGCACGGCACAGGAGAAGCTCGCGGTAATGGAGGCTTGCGGCATCAAAGTGACGAAAAACCCTGCGGAGATGGGCAAGCTCCTCAAGTCTGTCCTGAAGTAATGCAGGAATTTTTGTTCGCGCGCTGGCCCGCGTTCCTGGCCGCGCTGCAGGCGGTGGCGCGCGCCGACCCGGAGCTCGCCGCCTTCTCTGCGAACGCCGATTGCCGCTTCCGGCTTGTGATGGGGGAGCGGGTCGCTGATATTATTTTTCAGGCTTCTTCTTTTTTTATAACGGAAAAATCCGAGGAAAATTCCCCGGCATTCGTTCTCGAAGCCCCTGTCGCAGTCTGGGAGAAGTTCTTTTCGTCTCCTCCTCCGGCGCCCTACCACGGCATCTATGCGATGAAGATGCGCGTGCCGGAGTTCAAGGTCGCCGGCAGCGAGCTGGCGCTGGCGCAGCACATGCATCTGGTGCGGCGCGTGCTGGAGATCGGCAGAAATGTTGCGAACAGCATTCATGGTTCTCCTGTTGCTGAAAAGGCTTTTGAAAAAAACAAGAAGGAGCCGATTCGCGGCGGCTATGTCTGGATCGAACACGAGGGCCGGCGCAACCGTATCTACTACGAAGAGGCGGGCACGGGGCACGACCTGCTGTGCCTACATACCGCCGGCTCCGATTCACGCCAGTTCTACAAGCTGCTGAACGACGCCGGACTCGGCGCCGAATGGCGCATGGTCACTTTCGACCTGCCCTGGCACGGCAAGAGCTTGCCCCCGGAGGGCGCGCCCATCGGCGAGTGGGACCTGACCACGGAGAAGTATGTCGCGGCGATCGAAGCGATGATCGAAGCGCTGGGCCTGCGCCGCCCGGTGCTGCTCGGATCCTCGATGGCGGGCCAGATCTGCCTGGAGATGGCGCTGCGCTGGGGCGAGCGCCTCGGCGGCGTGATCGCCTGCGAGGCGAGCGAGCGCATCGTCGGGCGCGAGGCGCCATGGACGCGCAACCCGCAGGTGAACGAATCGACCTTCGTGCCCGAATGGGTCCACGGCCTGATGGCGCCGCAAAGCCCGCCGGAGCGCGCGCGCGAAGTGTGGTGGGAATACTCGCAGGGCGGCTATGGCGTGTTCCGGGGCGACATCCGCTTCTACGGCCGCGAGTGGGATGCGCGCGATCGTGTCGGGCGCATCGATACGAAAAAATGTCCCGTACTCATGTTGACGGGGGAGTACGACTACTCCTGCACGCCCGAGATTTCGCGCGCCACCGCGGCGAAGATTCCGGGCGCGGATTTCGTGATGATGCGCGGCATCGGCCATTTCCCGATGGCCGAGAATCCGGAACTTTTCCTCGAGTACCTGCGCCCCGCGCTTGCCAGATTGGGCGCGAAATTGTTGTGAAGAATATCTTTAAGGATTTTGGAACTACTTATGCGTCAAGCGGGTTGATCGCGTTCATCTTCGCCGCCACCGGCCCGGTGGCGATCATCCTCGCGGTCGGCGCGCAGGGCGGACTCGCCGAATCCGACCTGTCGTCCTGGATCTTCGGTTCCTTTTTCATCAACGGGCTCATCAGCATCGGCTTCTGCCTTTTCTACCGCCAGCCGCTGGTGTTCTTCTGGACCATCCCGGGCGCGGTGCTGGTCGGCCCGGCGCTCGGCCACCTGACATTCCCCGAGGTGATCGGCGCTTTCATCGCCACCGGCGTGCTGATGCTGGCGCTCGGTCTCTCGGGCTGGGTGCGGCGCTGCACGGAAGCCGCGCCCATGCCGATCGTGATGGCGATGGTGGCTGGCGTGTTCCTGCGCTTCGGCACCGGCCTCGTGCACGCGGTGCGCGACGACGTCGCGGTCGCTGCGCCCATGGTGCTGGCATTCCTGATTCTTTCTTACTGGAAATCTCTGGCGCGAATCGTGCCGCCGTTGATCGGTGCCCTTGTCGTGGGGTTTGTCGCCGTTGCCCTCCTGGGAAAATTCCAGATGGATGGAAAAGAATTTGCTCTTTCCTATCCCAATCTCTACCAGCCTGCGCTTTCCTGGCAGGCGATGATCGAGCTGGTGGTGCCGCTCGCGATCACGGTGCTTGTGGTTCAGAACGGGCAGGGCTTCGCGGTGCTTTCCGCCGCGGGGCATAAGCCGCCGATCGATGCCATCGCGGTGGCTTGCGGCGCGGGCTCGATGGTCACGGCCTTCGTCGGTTCGGTCTCGACCTGCCTCACGGGCCCTGTCAACGCGATCATCTCGTCGTCGGGCGAAAAGCAGCGGCATTACACGGCCGGCGTGCTGGTCGGCGCGCTCGCGCTCGTCTTCGGGCTCCTGTCGCCGATCTTCGTGCGCCTGCTGCTCTCCACGCCGTCAGCGTTTATCGCCGCGCTGGGAGGCCTAGCGATGCTGCGCGTGCTGCAGACCGCGTTCGGCGTCGCCTTCGGCGGCAAGTTCGCCCTGGGCGCGCTGGTGACGTTCCTGGTCACAGTCGCAGATGTGCCGATCTTCAACATCGGCGCCGCGTTCTGGGGCCTGGTCCTCGGCTTCGGGATTTCCTGGTTGCTGGAACGCGCGGATTTCCGCAAGTAGCACGAAATCGGGGTCAGAGCCCGATTTCCGCCCCGCGCGCCAAGTCCGGCTCGCCGCAGTGCCTGAGGATCTCGGCGCGCACGGCGTCGCGCAGCTTCACCGCCGCGGCCCAGTCGGTGCCTTCGGGCGCGATTGGCGCGCCGACCGTGACCGATACCGCGGCGCGGCGCAGGTACCAGGTACCGTCGCGTAGCACCGAGCGCACGCCGCGCAGCGCCACCGGCACTACCGGGATGCCGGCCTGCGCCGCGGCCTGGAAGGCGCCGGTGCGGAAACCCATCAGCCCGGTATTGCGCGTGAGGGTGCCTTCCGGGAAAACGATCAGCGAAACGCCGCGCTTCGCCGCGTCGCCGAGTTCGCTCGCGTGCTCGGCGCTTTTGGCGACGTCGAAGCGCTCGATGAACTGCGTGTTGAAGCCCGAGAGCAGCGCCCGCATCAGGAAATTCTCCTGGAACTCGCGTTTGGCGACGAAGGCGTAGCCGCGGTATTCGGGGATCGACAGCAGGACCAGCGCATCGAGATAGCTGGTGTGATTGACCGCCAGCACCACGGGGGTTTTTATATCCAGGTGGTCCAGTCCCCTGACCGCAACAGGGATGCCTGACAAGATCAGGAACCATTTCGAGACGGTTCTTCCAATCGCCCAGCAGTTCTTGACAGGCAGCAGGAGCGAACCGAAGAGGGAAAAAGGCACAAGGGCTGCAAAAACAATATAGGCGCGTAGCGCGAACAGCGCGCCGCCCAGGGTGCGCAGGCCGCGGCGCAGTTGCGGCGCCGCACCGGCGAGCGCCAGGCGGGCGAACTGCAGCCACACCGCTCCGCCCGCAACCGCAGATGGCCCGCGTTCGTAGAATTCGCGTGCGGCGACGCGCCGGATTTTGCCGCTGGAGGTTTTGGGCACGGTGCCCGGTGGCGCGAGCACGATGTCGTCGGCCGGCGCGCCGAGCAGGCCGACGGCGATCTCGTTGATCATGCGCTTGAGAGCTTCGTGGCGCGAAGCGTCCTGGTCGCGCATTTCTGCCAGCACCACCACGCGCTCGGTGCCGCTGGCCACGTCCTTGCTGCCGAAAACGGCGACGCAACCGCGCCGGATACCGGCGAGGTCGCCCACCGCCTGCTCCAGTTCGTAGGGACTGATGTTGCGGCCGCCGCGGATGATGATGTCCTTTTCGCGGCCGGTGAGGAACAGCGTGCCCTCGGAAAGATAGGCCCGGTCGCCGGTATTGACCCACTCGCCAGCGAACAGCGTCTTCGTCGCCTCCGGATTGCGGTAGTAGCCCGAGGTGGAAGAGGGGCCGCGGAACTGCAGGTGCCCCTCCTGCCGGTCGGGCAGTTCCAGCCCGGCGGTGTCCACCACGCGGATGTCGTGGCCGGGAATCGGCGTGCCGCAACCGATCACGATCAGCGGCGACGGATCGGCGGGCTGCGCCGCGGCGGCTTCGCCCGTGCGGGTGAACCGCTCGCGGTCCAGGCGATCGGCGCGCCAGGGCGTGCCCGGCACGGTGATCGCCACG
>SHXL01000122.1 GCA_009693345.1 Betaproteobacteria bacterium | reverse complement strand
TAGGGAAACACTGAACAAGTCTCTCGATGCGTTGTCGAAGTACGAGACGCAAACGGGAGGGTTTGATTGTGAAACAGATGACGTTGGCGGCGGCGAAGGGATTCGAGGTGCATGGTAGAGCGACCCGCAAGGCGGAATTTCTGGCGCGCATGGAGGCGCTGGTGCCGTGGGCTGAGTTCTGTGCGCTGATTGAGCCGCACTACCCGAAGGCGGGGAACGGTCGAGCGCCCAGAGGCATGGAGCGGATGCTGCGGATGTACTGCATTGCCAACTGGTTCAATCTGGCTGATGAAGCCTGCGAGGATGCGCTGTACGACGTTCCTGCGTTTCGCGACTTCTGCCGGATTGACCTTGGGCGCGAGCGCGTGCCGGATGCCACCACCTTGCTTCAATTCCGCCATTTTCTCGAAGAACACCAGATCGGCGCGGCGCTGTTCGCGAAGATCGGTGAGTTGCTCCAAACCAACGGCATGAAGCTCTCTGGAGGCACGATCGTCGATGCCACGTTGATCGCCGCACCGCCCTCGACGAAGAATCAGGACAAGAGCCGCGACCCGGAGATGCACCAGAGCAAGAAAGGCAACGAATGGTACTTTGGCATGAAGCTGCATATCGGCGCGGACAGTCAGACTGGCCTGGTACACAGCGCGAGCGTCACCGCCGGCAACGTGCACGACAGCCATGAACTGCCCAACCTGCTGCATGGCGAGGAGACCCGGCTCTACGGCGACAGCGCCTACCGGGGCGAGAAGCAGCGGGAGCGACTCAAAGACATCGCGCCGAGAGCGAAAGACTTCACCAACAAGCGGGCCTACAAGAACCGGCCCTTGACCGATGCGGACAAAGAAACCAACCGGCGCAAGTCGAGTGTACGTTCCAAGATCGAGCATCCGTTCTTGACACTCAAGCGCATCTGGGGTTTCGCCAAGGTTCGCTACCGCGGCCTGGCCAAGAACGCCAATCGCGCATTCGCGATGCTCGCTCTGATCAATCTGAGAAAATGGGGAAGGCCACTCACAGGACAGGTGCGTCCAGCGGGATAGAAATACCGAGCAATACCCCGCTTTCGCTATCAAAATGGCCTGCATATCAATGAAAATTCCTTTCAAATCAAAAATTCAACTCAATCGCGTTCATCTGTCGCCCTGCGCGATCAGTTGTTCAGCGTTTCCCTAGAGCATCAGCGCCTTGAGCTTCCTGACCGCGCTATCGGGCGTGGTCAGTACAGACCTGCCCACGCGCGCCTCCGCGAGGTCGACCGCAGGCGCCATCGAAAACTGCGCGAACGCGATGCTGTCGTAGTCGGCGAACGCAGGCGCCGCCTCGGCGATCAGCTGGTGGTGCTGCTCTGCCCTTCCGCTCATCAGGGCGTCGAGCGCACCTTCAACGAGACGGGTGTGAATTTCCAATCGTGCGCCCTTCTTGCTCGCATGCGTCTCGATTTCGGCCCGCATCGACGGCAGCGAAGGGGGATAGGTGGCGAGCAACGCGGCCCGTCCGCCCTTGGCGACGAGTTCGTCGTACAGGGCCTCATTCGGCTTGAGCACCGGAATCTTCTGGTCGGATTTCACCGCATCGATCGCCGGCCCGAATGCCGAACAGGTGAACAGGAGTGCGTCGGCGTGCGCACGTGCGCAGTAGCGTCCGAGCTCCCTGAACCGCTCTATCATGGCTTCGGTCAGCCGGCCGTCGAGATTGAAATCCGAGTACAGGGAGTCGTCAAGGAGATGCGCGAGGCGCGCCCCGGGCCAGATTTTCCGGAAGCTGGCTTCCACCGGCGCCATGGATATCGCCACGGCATGCACTAGGTAGATCTTCGGCATCTCATTTCTTCGGTGGATCTTGCATCGCAGCAGGTTGCACGATCATGGAACGATTATAGTTGCGGCCATGATGATCCATGGCGAGCGCGCAACGGCTGTCGCGGAACTGATCGGCAGCGTGCGAGCAATCGAAGCCCGCGACGGCGTCACGCGCGCGTCCCTCGACCGGATCAAGGCCGAGCTGATCGCGCTCGCGAGCCGCTCGGAACTCTTCCCCGCGGCGCATTTCGCCAACATGCCCGGCCGCGCCGGGACCATCTACCACCTCGCCGAAGACACCGACGGGCGCTTCGCGCTCTACGGCTCGGCTGGCGTGCCAGGCAAGGCGCAGCCGCCGCATAACCACACCACCTGGGCCTCCATCGCCGGGGTCTACGGCGACGAGCACAATGTGTTCTACGAGCGGACCGACTGCGGCGAAGCGCCAGGCGAAGGCCGGCTGGCGAAAACGCACGAGCTGACCATTCAGCGCGGCAGCGCCTGCGCCATGCTGCCGGACGACTTCCACACCATCGAGGTGACCAGCAAGAGCGAGTCGCTGCACCTGCACCTTTACGGCAAGACGCTGGAAGACCTGCCCGACCGCGTCACCTTCCCCTCGAGTACCGGCGGCAAGGTCGCGCGCTTCATGACCAGGCCGGAGATCTACTGCACGCGCATCGCGGCGCCGGAGCTGCGGGCGCTGACCGCCGCCGACGGGGAATGCGCGATCCTCGACGTGCGCGAAGAAGGTGTGCATGCGCGCGGCCATCTGTTCCTCGCCACGTCGGCCCCGTTGTCGCAAATGGAGTTGCGCATCGGCCGCCTCGCGCCGCGCCTCGCCACGCGCATCGTGCTGGTCGACGACGACGAGCGCCTCGCGCAGCGCGCGGCACGTTTGTTGCGGCGGCTGGGCTACCGCAACCTGGACGTGCTGGCCGACGGCGTCGCCGGCTGGAAAGCGGCCGGCCATGAACTGTATTCGGGGATGCACGTGCCCTCGAAGGCGTTCGGCGAGCATGTCGAGCACCGCGACAACACGCCGCGCATCGCCGCGGCGGCGCTCAAGGCGAAACTGGATGCCGGCGAAGACCTTGTGGTGCTCGATTCGCGCCCGATGAACGAATACCGGGTCATGAACATCCCCGGGGCGCTCGACTGCCCGGGCGCGGAACTCGTCTACCGCGTGCACCAGGCCGCGCCACGCCCGGAGACGCTGGTGGTGGTGAACTGCGCCGGACGCACGCGCTCGATCATCGGCGCGCAATCCCTGATCAACGCCGGCATTCCGAACAAGGTAGTGGCGCTCAAGAACGGCACCATGGGCTGGCACCTCGCCGGGCTGGAGCTGGAGCGCGGACAATCGCGCATGGCGCAAATTCCTTCGGAAACCTCTCTAGGAAAAGCAATGGAAGCGGCGGCGAAAGTGGCGAAACGGTTTGGAATTCCGAAAATTTCTCTTTCTGAATTAAAAACCTTTCAAAACGATAATTCTAAAACGACCTACCTCTTCGATGTCCGTTCGCCCGAGGAATACGCGGCGGGGCACCTGCCCGGCTCGGTATCCGCGCCCGGCGGCCAGCTGGTGCAGGCGACCGATACCTATTGCGCGGTGCACGGCGCGCGCATCGCGCTCGTCGACGACGACGGCGTGCGCGCCACGCTGACCGCTTCCTGGCTGCTGCAGATGGGCTGGTCGGAAGTTGTTGTCGTAAGAAATGCGGTTCTTGATTCCATTCAACCGGCATTCCCCGATAGCGCACCCTCCTGCCCGACAATTTCCCCACGGGACCTGAAAGCAGGCAGCACTCTGGTGCTCGATTTCGGCACCAGCCTTCAGTACCGCGACGGCCACATCCCGGGCGCGGCGTTTGCAATCCGCTCCCGGCTCGCCAATCATGTCCAGGCTTTCGACGCGAAGACCATTGTCTGCACTTCGCCCGACGGCCTGCTCGCGCGCTACGCCGCGGCGGATCTCGCCGCCCTGCTCGGGCGCGACGTGCCTGCGCTGCAAGGCGGTACGGCGGCCTGGGACGCCGCCGGCCTGCCGCTTGAGCGCGGCGCAACGCGCATGCTCGAGCCGCCTGAAGACGTGTATTACAAACCCTACGATCACGCGGCCCAGATCGAGGCGGCGATGCAGGATTATCTGCAATGGGAGGTTGCGCTGCTGGAGAAGATCCGCCGCGATCCTGATTGCCGTTTCAGGGATTTTCCCGCGCGCTGACCTGCTTGTTTCTGTAGAATCGCGGGCCTTCCGGGAGACCCGCATGTTCCGAGCATGATCCGCTTTTCCAATATCAGCCTGATCCGGGGCACCAAGGTGCTGCTCGACGGCGCCGACGCCGTCCTCAATCCGGGGGACCGGATCGGGCTCATCGGCGCCAACGGCTCTGGCAAGTCGAGCCTCTTCGCGGTGCTGCGCGGCGAGCTGCACACCGACAAGGGGGACGCCGATTTCCCGCCGCAGTGGCGGGTGGCGCATGTCGCGCAGGAAACGCCGGCGCTGGACCGCGCGGCGGTCGAATACGCGATCGATGGAGATGCAAATTTAAGAGCGCTTGAAGAAAAACTTTCCCGGGCGGAAGAAGAGGATGACGGGCATCTGATCGGGGAACTGCACGCGGCGCTGGGCGATGCCGACGCTTACACCGTGCGCTCGCGCGCCGAGCAGCTGCTGGTCGGCCTGGGTTTCAAGCATGAAGAGCTGGAGATGCCAGTCTCGAGTTTCTCGGGCGGCTGGCGCATGCGCCTGAACCTCGCGCAGGCGCTGATGTGCCCCTCCGACCTGTTGCTGCTGGATGAACCCACCAATCACCTGGATCTCGATGCGATCCTGTGGGTGGAGGACTGGCTGAAGCGTTACGCGGGAACGCTGCTGGTCGTGTCGCACGACCGCGATTTCCTCGACGGCGTGGTGAACGTCATCCTGCACATCGACCAGAAGAAGCTCAGGCGCTACGCGGGCAACTACTCGGAATTCGAGATGCAGCGCGCTCAGTCGATCATCCTGGCCGCGGGCCAGCGGGCCAAGCAGGAGCGCGAACGCGCCCACCTGCAGTCGTTCATCGACCGCTTCAAGGCTCAGGCCACCAAAGCGCGGCAGGCTCAGAGCCGCATGAAAATGCTCGCCAAGATGGAAGACCTGGCGCCGCTGCACGTGACAGCGCCCTTCTCCTTCGAGTTCCGCGAACCGCTGCGCGCGCCCAACCCGCTGCTGGTGCTGGAGGACGCGGACGCGGGCTACGGGACAAAAACCGTGCTGCGGGACATCAATTTTTCGCTGCAGTCGGAGCAGCGCTACGGCCTGCTCGGCATCAATGGCGCGGGCAAATCGACGCTCATCAAGACCATTGCCGGCGAACTCAAGCCGCTCAAAGGGACTGCCCTGTTCAACAAGGGTCTGGCGATCGGCTATTTCGCCCAGCACCAGGTGGAAATGCTGCGCGACGACCAGTCGCCGCTGTGGCACCTGCAGAAGCTTTCGCCGACAACGCGCGAGCAGGATCTGCGCAATTTCCTCGGTGGTTTCAATTTTCCGGGCGAAATGGCCCTGGGCTCGATCGCGAGCTTCTCGGGCGGCGAAAAAGCGCGGCTCGCCCTGGCCCTGATCGTCTGGCAGCGGCCCAACCTGCTGCTGCTGGACGAGCCCACCAACCACCTGGACCTGGAGACGCGCGAGGCGCTCACCGTGGCGCTGGCGCAGTTCGAGGGCACGCTGGTGCTGGTGTCGCACGACCGGCACCTGCTGCGCGCCACCACCGACCAGTTCCTCATCGTCGCCGACGCCAGCCTGCGGCCTTTCGACGGCGATCTGGACGACTACCGCGACTGGCTGTTGAAGAGCAAACGCGAAAAACCCGAGCTGCCGAAGACCGTTGCCAGGCCCTCCTTCAACCGGAAAACCATGGAAGCGCGAATCAAGCGGCTGGAGGAGATGATCGCCCGGCTGAACGCGAAGAAAGCGGACATGGAAGCGCGCCTAGCGGATCCGGCGATCTACCTCGATGCGTCCAAGGAAGCGCTAGAGACGGTGCTGCGCGACCAGGCGTACCTAGGCAAGGAGCTCGGCCAGCTCGAGGGCGAGTGGCTGGACAAACAGGCGGAACTGGAACAGCCCGTCCGGTAAAGAAGGGCGCCGCGCGCGCTCGGGATACAATCAAACTCGAAGCTCGGCCGCTGAACAGCCTGCGCGCGCGTCAGGCTCCGCCCGCAGTCGCCTCCACGGCCGGCGCCAATACTTCGGCCGGCGCAAGATCCAGCATCGGCGGCTCGGCGGCCTGGTCCTTGCGGATCTTGTGGTACGCCATGCCGGTACCCGCCGGGATCAGGCGGCCGACAATGACGTTTTCCTTGAGTCCACGCAGGCCGTCGCGCTTGCCCATGATCGCCGCCTCGGTCAGCACTCGCGTGGTCTCCTGGAAGGAGGCCGCGGAGATGAACGAATCCGTCGACAGCGACGCCTTGGTGATGCCAAGCAGCATGTAACGGTAAGAGGCCTGCTTCTTGCCCTCTTTTACCGCCTTCTCGTTCTCCTCCAGCACGTCGGCTTTTTCCGATTGCTCGCCGGTGATGTACGAGGTTTCCCCCGGATCCGTGACTTCGACCCGCCGCAGCATCTGGCGCACGATCACTTCGATGTGCTTGTCGTTGATCTTCACGCCCTGCAGGCGGTAGACGTCCTGCACCTCATCGATGATGTAGCGCGCAAGCTCCTCCACGCCGAGCAGCCTGAGCAGGTCGTGTGGATCCACCGGACCATCGACGATCATCTCGCCCTGGTTCACCGCCTGGCCGTCGTGCACCAGCAGGTGCTTGTCCTTGGCAATCAGGTACTCGTGCTGCTTCAGCTCGGGATCCGTGATCACCAGGCGCTGCTTGCCTTTGGTGTCCTTGCCGAAACTGACCGTGCCGGTTACCTCCGCGAGTATGCCCGCGTCCTTCGGCGAGCGCGCTTCGAACAGTTCCGCCACGCGCGGCAGACCGCCGGTGATATCGCGGGTCTTGGAAGTTTCCTGCGGGATCCTCGCCAGCACTTCGCCCACCGATACCTGCTGGCCATCGCGCACCGCGATCACCGCTCCCACCGGGAAGCCGATGTTCACGGCGTGGTCGGTGGCGGCGATCTTCACCTCGTCGCCCTGCTCGTTGATGATTTTCACCGACGGCCGCGCGCCCTTCGCCGCCGCACTGCCGCGGCGCTTCGGATCGATCGCGACCAGCGTCGAGAGGCCGGTCACGTCGTCGATCTGCTTGGCGACGGTCGTGCCTTCCTCGACGTTTTCGAACTTCACCGTGCCGGCGTATTCGGAAACGATCGGCCGGTGGTGCGGATCCCAGTTGGCGAGGTTGTTGCCCGCCTTGACCGACTTGCCGTCGGTGACCGACAGCACCGCGCCATAAGGCACCTTGTGCCGTTCGCGCTCGCGATGGTTGTCGTCCTCGATGATCAATTCTCCCGAGCGCGAGATCACCACCTTGTCGCCCTTGGCGTTCTGCACATAGCGCATCGTCGCGGTGAATCGCGCCGTGCCCGAGGATTTCGCCTCCAAGTGGCTCTGCACCACGGTCCTGCTGGCGGCGCCGCCGATGTGGAAGGTACGCATCGTCAGTTGGGTGCCGGGTTCGCCGATCGACTGCGCGGCGATCACGCCGATCGCCTCGCCGATGTTCACCGGCGAGCCGCGGCCCAGGTCGCGGCCGTAGCACTTCGAGCACACGCCCCAGCGCGTCTCGCAATTGAGCGTCGTGCGGACCTTGACCTCGTCGATGCCCAGGCTGTCGATGGTGTCGACCGCGTCTTCATCGAGCAGCGTTCCGGCCGGGAACAGGATGTCCTGGCTTTCCGGGTGCGGCATGTCGATCGCGATCACGCGGCCGAGAACCCGCTCCTTCAGCGCCTCCACGACTTCGCCGCCCTCCACCAGGGCTTTCATCGAGACGCCATTCTGCGTCCCGCAATCGTCTTCGATCACCACCAGGTCCTGGGTCACGTCCACCAGGCGCCGCGTGAGGTAGCCGGAGTTGGCGGTCTTGAGCGCGGTGTCGGCGAGACCCTTCCTCGCGCCGTGCGTCGAAATGAAGTACTGCAGCACGTTCAGGCCTTCGCGGAAGTTCGCGGTGATCGGCGTCTCGATGATCGAGCCGTCGGGCTTGGCCATCAGGCCTCGCATGCCGGCGAGCTGCCGGATCTGCGCCGCGGAACCGCGCGCACCGGAGTCGGCCATCATGTAGATCGAGTTGAAGGCTTCCTGCCGCACCTTCTTGCCGTGGCGGTCGATGGTCTCCTCGGTGCCGAGTTGCTCCATCATCACCTTGCCGACCTGCTCGCCGCAGCGCGACCAGATGTCGACCACCTTGTTGTAGCGCTCGCCCTGGGTGACCAGGCCGGAGGTGTACTGCGATTCGATTTCCTTGACCTCGGCCTCGGACGCGGCGATCAGTTCGTGCTTCGAGGCCGGAATGTGCATGTCCTTCACGCCGAACGATATGCCGCCACGCGTGGCCATGGTGAAGCCCGATTGCATCAGCTTGTCGGCGAAAATCACCGTCTCGCGCAGCCCGCAG
>SHXL01000121.1 GCA_009693345.1 Betaproteobacteria bacterium | reverse complement strand
GAAGAGCTGCCAGCCGAAACCGGCGACGAGGTAACCCGCGACCGGCCCGACGTAGACGCGGCCGATCGCCGAGAGCGCGCTTAGCAGAGCGTACTGCGTGGCGGAGAAGCGCCGGTCGCAGAACGCCATCAGGAGCGCGACATAGGCGGCGGTGCCCATGCCGCCGCAGAGGTTCTCGAGTCCTATCACCGTCACCATCAGCGCGTAGCTCTTGCCGCTCGCGGCGAGCAGCATGAAGCCGAGGTTGGTGATCGCCTGCAACGCACCGAAGACGAGCAGCGCGCGGTAGAGGCGCATTTTCGCCATCAGCGCGCCGCCGGCGAGCGCGCCGAAGATGGTGGCGGCGAGGCCGAAGCCCTTGTTGATGGCACCGACCTCGGTTAGGGAAAACCCCGGGCCGCGCAGCAGGAACGTGGTGGTGAGATTGCCCGCGAAGGCGTCGCCGAGCTTGTAGAGCACCACCAGCGCGAGCAGCGCTACGGCTCCCTCGCGCGTGAAAAATTCCTCGAACGGCTTGACCACCGCCTCGTCCAGGGTCTTCGGCGGCGCGCCACGCGGTTCGGGTTCGACCACGTACCAGGTTGCCGCCATACCGACGCCCATCAGCGCGGCGATCAGCCAATAGGTGGCCTGCCAGCCGAGCCACTGGTCGGCGACGATCAGCGCGCCCGCGCCGGAGACGAGCATGGCGATGCGGTAGCCAAGCACCGACACCGCCGCGCCCGCGCCGCGTTCCTCCGGCTCCAGCCAGTCAGCACGCAACGCATCGAACACGATGTCCTGCGAGGCCGAGAGGAAGGCCACCGCGAGCGCGCTGGCGCCGATCAGCCACACCGAGCTCGTGGGCGTGAGCGTGCCCATGAAGGCGATCGCCGCGGCGAGCAGCACTTGCGTGACCAGCAGCCAGCCCCTGCGCCGCCCGAGGAACGGCGGCGCGTAGCGGTCCATGAACGGCGCCCAGAGAAATTTGTAGGTGTAGGGCTGGCCCACCAGCGCGAACCAGCCGATGGCGACGATGTCGAGGTTTTCGGCGGCGAGCCAGGCCTGCAGGGTGCCCGCGGTGAGCGCAAGCGGCAGGCCGGAGGCGAAGCCCAGCAGCATGAGCAGCCCGATCTTGCGGCTGCGGAACGCTGCTGCGTAGTCGGCGAGCGCCATCGGGACGCCATCTTACCGCTCCATGGGCGCGCACCCTATACCATGTGCGGCAAGCCATTGTCAGCAGAGGCAAAAACCGGTAGTCACCCAGTCCCCCAAGTACCTTCAGGAAGTGCCGAAATGAGTGCTCAACCCGTCATCAACGACGCATCGAAACAGAAGCTGGTCGCCGACCTGAAAGTAGTGGTCGCCGACGCCGAGGAACTGCTGCGCGCCACCGCCACCCAGGCGGGCGAGAAGGTTTCCGCCGCGCGCGAGCGCATCCAGGCCTCGCTCGCCACGGCCAAGGTAAAGCTGACCGACGCCGAGCGCGTGCTCGTGGACAAGACCAAGGACGCCGCCAAGGCGACCGACGAGTACGTGCGCGACAACCCGTGGCAAGCGGTCGGCATCGCCGCCGCTGCCGGCCTGGTGCTCGGCGTTCTGATCAGCCGCCGCTGAGCTAACGCCCGGCCAGCAATGGGCTACTGCCCGTCCTGCTATCGGGCTTTCAGGAAATACCAATGCCCGGTCCGGTGAGGGAGTTCGCGCGCACGCTGCTGTCGTTCGCACTTACGCGCACGCGGCTCGCCGCCACCGAGGTGGAGGAGCAGGCGATGCGCCTGATCGAGATCCTGATCTGGCTCGCCACGGCGCTGTTCTTCCTCGGCATCGCGGTCGTGTTCGCCGCGGTGCTGGTGGTGCTCACGTACTGGGATTCGAACCGCCTGCTCGCGGCGGGGCTGTTCGCGGCGCTGTTCGTCTCCGTGGGCACCGGCGCGGCGCTCTTTGCCCGCATGCGCCTGCGCGAGCGCCCGAAACTCCTTGCCGCGACGCTCGCCGAGCTCGAGCGCGACCGCGACACGCTGGGCGAGCCATGATGCGCGAACGCCTCCTTGCCCTTGCCGAGCAGCGTGCGCGCCTCGTGGCGCGCGCCCAGGCCGAGCGCGTGACGCTCAACGCATTGCTCGCGCCCGCTGATGCGGCGGCTTCCCTCGCGGCTTCCGTGGTCCGGGTAGCGCGCGGCCTGCTGGACCAGGCGGCCCGCTATCCGCTGGGCGTCGTCGCCGGCATGGCGCTGCTCGTCGCCCTGCGCCCAAAGCGCGCCATCACCTGGCTTTCCCGCGGGCTGGTCGCTGTGGCGCCTGTACCGCGGTGCGCGCGGCTGGTAGCTGCGCCTTGCACCTGCGGACACGCCGAAAGCAGCGTCGTGAGGGGAATCGCTCCGATCAAGCGCGCGTTCGAACTCGCCGAGCGCGAGCGCAAGTTCCTGCTCTCCGAAATGTCGCAGGTCAGCGGACTGCTGCCGATCCTGATGCGACGGCGTAACAAGCAGCAATGGACGCCCGAGGAACTGGCCCAGATCCGCGACCACCTCAAGCGCATCTCCAAGCTCTCGCCCTATCTGGTGATCATCGTGATGCCGGGCGGTTTCGCCGTGCTGCCGGTGCTTGCCTGGTGGCTCGACCGCCGCCGCAACCGCAACCGCGACGGCGCGGCGCCCAAGTCAATCTAGCGGCCAGCGTGCCGTCGTTCCCGCGAAAGCGGGAACCCATGCGATTCGACGAACTGCTGGGTCCCCGCCTACGCGGGGACGACATTTCTTGCAGTCAGCCTAACTTCCAGCGGTAATCGATGCTCAGCGGCGCGTGGTCGCTGAAGCGCCGCTTGAGGTAGATCGATTCGCGGTGCGCCGCTGCCGCCACGCCGGGCGTGGCGATCTGGTAGTCGATGCGCCAGCCGACGTTCTTCGCCCAGGCCTGGCCGCGGTTCGACCACCAGGTGTACTGGTCGGGTTTCGCGTTCAGGCGCCGAAACACATCCACGAAGCCGACTTCATCGAACACCCGGGTGAGCCAGTCGCGCTCCTCGGGCAGGAAGCCGGAGTTCTTCTGGTTGGAGCGCCAGTTCTTCAGGTCGATTCTCTGGTGCGCGATATTCCAGTCGCCGCACAGGACGATCTCGTCACCCCTCGCTTTGAGTTTCTTCAAATGAACAAGAAACGCCTTCAGAAAACGGAACTTCGATGCCTGGCGGTGCGGGCCGGAAGAACCGGAGGGCAGATACAGGGAGATCACCGCCAGCTTGCCGAATCTGGCCTCGAGAAACCGCCCTTCGGCGTCGAACTCGCGCACGCCGAAACCCTTGATTACGGCATCAGGCTTGCGGCGGCTGTAGAGCGCCACGCCGGCATAGCCCTTTTTCTCGGCGCAGTGGAAGAATCCGCTGAAGCCCCTGGGCGCCAGAAGCCCCGCGTCGAGATCCGTTTCCTGCGCCTTCACCTCCTGCAGGCAGACGACGTCGGCGCGCTGCGCGGCGAGCCAGCGGAACAGGCCTTTCTTCGAGGCTGAGCGCACGCCGTTGACGTTGAGGGTGATGACTCGCATCGTCTTCTTCAATCCCCCTTCGAGCGCGCCGCTGTGTCGACCGCGTCGACGATGGCATGGTAGCCGGTGCAGCGGCAGAAGTTGCCGGACAGCGCATTGCGCATCCGCTCGCGCGGAAACACCGCGCCGGTCGGATTGCCCGGCGTGTTGATCAGGATCGCCTTGGTCTTCAGCGTCGTGAGGCGGCGGATTTCCGCGATGTCGGGAAGAAAGTTTTTCCTGGGCAGAAGCGCAAAGCGGACCGGCGCCGCGCCGGCGAGATGCGCGATCGCCTCGTAGTTCGGCCAGCCCGGATCGGGAATCAGGACTTCGTCGCCCGGATCCAGCACCGACATCAGTGCGGAATACAACCCGCCGACGGCGCCCGTGGTAATGACGATGCGGTGCTCCGACACCGGCACTCCCCAGCGCTTCGAGACCCGCGCTGCCACCTTCTGGCGCAGCGAGGGCAGCCCGGCATTGGAGGAGTAGCGCGTCCAGCCTTCGCGCGCCGCCTTGAACGCGCCTTCGGTGATATGCGCCGGCGTAGCAACGTCGGGCTCGCCCACCTCGAGATGGATGACGTCGGGCTTTCCCGCCGCAAGGCTCATGATCTCGCGGATCGCGGAGCGCGGCAGACCGGCCGCCCGGCGCGAAGGCGGGCGCGGCGCGGCTTCAGTCATTGAAAAGCCTGCCGAGGTTGGCAACCGACCCGCCCAGGCTCGACAAGGCCCGCCACAGGAGCGTCTGGTTGGAGGTGAGCACGGGAATGCCGTATTGCGCTTCCAGCGACGCGATGCAAGAAAAGCTGGGCAGGTCGGTGGCGAGAAGAACCAGCGCCTCGGCACCTCTCGGGTTCAGCTTCTTGATGAAAGCATTCAGGCGAGAGGCGTCCACCGTCGGCACTTCGCGCATGGACAGGATGTCGAGCGTGCCATGCGAGGTCACCTCGAATTCCTTGCCCCGGAAGAATGCGGGCACCAGCGCGTGGATCGGCGCGGGGTAGGGCGTGCCGATGGCGAGGCGCCGAGCTTCGCGAGCGCGTCGCGCAGCGCGGTCCAGGCCGAAATGCAGGGAACGCCGGTCGCCTGCGCGAAGCGCTGCATGCTCGACTCGTTCCACTGCGCCTGCATGACGAAAGTGGTCACCATGTCGCAATAGGCAATGACGTCGACGCCGGTGGCCGCGATCTGCTCGACTGCGGCGTCGGTGTCGCGCTCCATGCGGCGGATCGCCTCCGGGGTCAGGTCGCCCCTGGCAAGAATGCGGGTAGCGTGCACCGAGAACCCCGGCGGCAGGACCGACCAGAACTCGGGCTCGATGACCGAGTTGTTTGCTGGGACGATCAGGCCGATGCGTCCCTTTGCGCCGTACACGCCCTTCATGGAGCGAGCTTCTCGACGGCCGAGGCGAGCACCCGGCAACCCAGGACGATGTCGGCCTCGCTGGTGTCCTCGGCGATGTCGTGGCTGCGCCCGCCGATCGACGGGATGAAGAGCATCGCGCTGCGCACCGTGCGGCTGATGATCATGGCGTCGTGCCCGGCGCCGCTTTGCATGTACAACGCCTCCTCGCCATGCTGCCGGCTTGCCTCGGCGATGACGCCACCGAGGGCGCGGTCCATCGGCGCCGGCTCGATGCGCGCGATTTCCTCCAGTTCCATGCTCACCGCGCCGCGGCCAGCCTGCGCGACGAGCTCGAGCAGCCGCGCGAGCAGGCGCTCGAGCAGCGCCGCGTCCATGTCGCGGAACTCGACCACCATCGAGGCCTGGGCGGGCACCACGTTCGCCGCGCCGGGCTGCACGTCGACGACGCCGATGTTCCAGACCGTGTCGGCCGCCGCCATTGACTCAAAGCTGTCCAGAACCCTGTTGGCAAGACGCATCAGGACCGCTCCCGCATCCTTGCGCATGGACATCGGCGTGGTGCCTGCGTGGTCCGCCTGACCGCGCGCCGTGAGCCGCACCCGGCGGATGCCGACGATTCCACTCACCACGCCGATTCTGCGCCGCGTCGCCTCGAGCCTCGGTCCTTGCTCGATGTGCGCTTCGAGGTACGCGACGTGCCGCGACGGCTCGAAACACGCCGGCGCGCCGTCGAACCCGCTGGCCGACATTGCCTCCCCGAGCGAGCGCCCGCCGCTATCGCGGATAGCGGCGAGCGACTTTTCGTCGAGCACCCCGCAGAACGATTTCACGCCGAGGAACGGGATATAGCGCCCCTCTTCGTCCTCGAAGGAGACGACGTCGACCGCCGCGAGGCTTTTCTGCTCGAGGCAGGTGCGCGCGATCTCGAGGCCGTAGATCACGCCCAGCGCGCCGTCGAGCCAGCCTCCCTTGGGCACCGAATCGCTATGCGAGCCGATCAGCAATGCTTTCGATGCCCCGGGCGAGCGGCCGTACACGTTGCCGCAGCGATCGATGGCCGCCTGCAGTCCGGCCTCGCGCATGCGGCCCTCGAGCCAGCGGCGCGCCGCGATGTCCGCCTGAGAGAAGGCGGGCCGGTCGACGCCCGTGCCGAGCTTGCCGAACGTCGCGAGCTGGCGCAGATCGGTCAGCAGGCGTTGCGGATTGATCTCGATCACAGTTTCAGGCACTCCGCGATCGCCTCGGCGTTCGCCATGATGTGGCTGCGCGCCATGCGCTCGGCCAACTCGCCGTCGCCGCTGCGCAGCGCGCTGACGTAGACTTCGTGCGCCGTTCGCTGCGCGGTTTCAGCCTGATTCTGCCACATGAACGCGGGATGGCTAAAGCCGTCCGCCGTGCCTCTCAGGATCGAAGGCGGCGAGTGGTAGTGGGCATTGACGAAGCCGGGCACGGCAAGCAGCGAGTTGCCATCGATGACCCGGTCTGCATGCTGCTGAAGCTCGCCCACGGCGTCGATGCGGCCGTCGCGAATCAGGATGTCGGCGCGGCGCGCCTTCCAGTCGCCGCCGCCGGGGAGGACGAGCGCCCGGCGGATCAGAAGACTGGAGGACATCGCTACGCGTGCTCCGGGAACGCTCCAATGCCGCCGTGCTCGAGCGACCAGCGGGCCGGATTCTCCAGGAAGCGCTCGACCTGCTCGACGGCGGGCGGTGCAAAATAGCCGCTCGATCGCGCCGCCGCCAGAACGTCGCGCCAGGTCGCGAGATAATGCAGTTCGATGCGCAGCTCCTTGAACAGCGTGCGCGCCTCGCTGAACACGTCGTAGAAGAACATCACCAGGACATGGTCGACGCTAGCCTGCATCGCTCTCAGGGCGCGGCACATTTCGATCTTGCTGCGACCGTCGGTGGTGATGTCGTCCACCAGCAGGACGCGCGCGCCGGCGCGCAGCGTGCCCTCGATCTGCGATTCGGGGCCGAAGCCGCGCGGTTTGCGCCGCACGTACTGGAGCGGCAGCGACAGGCGCTCGGCGATCCACGCCCCATAGGCAATGCCGGAGGATTCGACCCCGGCGACGGTGTCGAACTGCTCGAAGCCGGCGCCGGTCAGCACCACCTCGGAGGCAAGGTCCATCAGCGCCCTGCGGATGCGCGGAAAGGAAATCAGGCGTTGCACATCGATGTAGACCGGGCTCGCCCATCCGGAGGCGAGGAAGAACGGGCGCTCGGCGTTGTACTTCACGGCTCCCGCCTCCAGGATCATGCGGGCGGTCATGTCGGCGATCATCGCAGCGCCTCCGGCTCGCCTGTCAAGGCCTGGTAGAGCACTTCAGTCCCCATCATGAAATCGTCGAGGTCCATTTTCTCATTCGGATTGTGCGAGCCGTTGTCGTTGCGAATGAACAGCATTCCCGACGGGATGCCCTGGTTGGCAAAGATCGCCGCGTCGTGCCCCGCACCGCTGGGAATGTCGATATGCGGATACTGCAGCGCGGTGCAGATCCGCCTCAGGCGCGCGGCCCATTCGCGGTCGATGAGCCCCGGCTCCGAAAGCACGCGTTCGCCAAAGTCAAATTTCACGCCGCGCGCTTTCTCGATGCCGGCGGATTCGACCAGCAGCAGCTGGTAGAAGGATTCCAGCGTGTCGAGCGACTGGCTGCGAAACTCCAGGCTGAAACCAACTTCGCCGGGAATGCGCGACACGGAATGCTCACGCGGATCAGTGCCGACGATGCCGCTGGTCACCACCAGATCGACGCCGCGCGCATTGAGCGCCTGCCAGTTGTCGTCCAGGCGCATCAGCAGCTCTGCCAGCGCGAACACGGCGTCGCTTCTCAACCACCGGGGCACGGCGCCGGAATGGCCCGCACTGCCGCGGCAGCGCGCGGCGATGTGCCGCAGATTTCCGCGGATGCCGGTCACCACGCCCACTGCCGCCTGGCGCGCAACCATGATCGGTCCCTGTTCGATGTGCAGTTCCAGATAGCCGCCGACTGCCTGAGAGTCAATGAGCGGCTCCCCGGCCGCGATACGCCGCACGTCCGCTCCAACTTTCTCGAGGTATTCGCCGAGCGGCCGACCGGTGTCGCGCTGCTTGCGCTCGAGATCGCGCGCCGAGAGCTTGCCGAAAAGCGCGTACGAACCGAGATAGGGTTTGCCGAACCAGGCGCTTTCCTCGCCGCGCAGGCCGAGAACCACGAGCGGGCGCTCGCGTGCGCTACCGAGCTTCTTCGCCTTGGCCAGGCACAGGAGTCCCGCCACCACGCCGGCGAGTCCGTCGTAGTTGCCGCCTTCCGGAACCGAGTCGAGGTGCGATCCGGTCCAGTATGCGCTCCTGCCGGCCGGAGCTCCTGGCATCTCGATGACCAGATTGGCTGCGGCATCGAAGCGCGTATTCAGTCCTGCAGCACGTGCCGCGGCGGCGACGACGCCCATCGCGGCGCTCTCGACCTCGCTGTAGGAGGGCCGGGAAACGCCCACCCGGGCTGCCGAGACCTTCCGCACCGCTTCGAACAGCTCCGCCGCCTGCTCGCGGTCGGTCCGGTCGAACACTG
>SHXL01000120.1 GCA_009693345.1 Betaproteobacteria bacterium | reverse complement strand
CGTATCGAAAACAACGAAAAAATCTAGAAACATTCGCCCCAGAATGTCAAAACAACGATCGACTGACTACACCTTGTCAAAAATAGAATTTATAGAGGTCCCCTGAAAAAACCCACGACGAAGATTTCGCACCACACCACGGACGCGATCTACGTCCGCGGCGCGAGCCTGGTGGACGACCTGATCGGCAAGCTCACGTTCACCGAGATGATGTACTTCCAGTTGCTCGGCGAGCGGCCGACGCCGGCGCAGACGAAGATCCTCGACGCCGTGCTGGTGACCCTGATGGAGCACGGCCTCACGCCCTCGGCGATCGCCACGCGCCTCATCTACGACTCCTGTCCGGAGGCGGTGCAGGCGGCGGTGGCCGCGGGCCTGCTCGGCGTGGGCAGCACGTTCATCGGCACCATGGAGGGCTGTGCGGCGAATCTCGAAGAAATAATCTCTTCGGAAAATCAGTCAAATACCGCCAAATCCATCGCGCAACGCTTCCGTGCGGCGAAGCGGCCGATCCCCGGCTTCGGCCATCCGCACCACAGGCCCGACGATCCGCGCTCGCCGCGCCTGCTCGCCCTCGCGCAGGAGGCCGGCGTCCCCGGCCGGCACATCCGCGCGCTGCGCCTGCTGGCGGCGGAGGTGGACGCGGCCTGGGGCCGGCACCTCACCATCAACGCAACCGGGGCGATCGCCGCGCTGCTGGGCGAGATCGGCGTGCCGCGGGAGGTTGCGCGCGGCGTCGCCGTGGTGAGCCGCGCCGCCGGCCTCGTGGGCCATATCCGCGAGGAGCAGCTCGAACCCTCGGCGCGCCACATGTGGGAGGTCGTCGTCGCCGCCGTGCCTTACGCCGGCAAGTAGAATTAGAAAAGCAAAGGGAGCCGCCATGCCGCTGACCGAACTCAACCACTATTTCGTGCGCGCCAACGACCTGGAGCGCACGAAGCAATTCTATGTAGACGTGCTCGGCTTCGAGGTCATGCCGCGGCCGGATTTCCCGTTCCCCGGCTACTGGCTGGGCATCAACGGCAAGATCCAGGTGCACATGGGGCCGGCCGGGATCCCGAACCAGGAGATGTACTACCTCGGCACACCGAAGAACGCGGCCGCGGACCACGCCGGCGTGGTGGACCACATCGCCTTCCTCGCCTCCGAGCCCGAAGGCTTCGTCAAGCGCTTCCAGTCCATGGGCTTGACGTACCGTCCGCGCAGCCTGCCGGAGTTCGAGCTGTTCCAGCTCTTCATCAAGGACCCGAACGGCCTCACCATCGAGCTCAACTTCTTCGGCATCAAGCAGGCGCCCGACTGGGGCGGCGAGGACTACTCGAAGATGGAGCGGGTGACCGCGCGATGAACGCGCCCGCCAAGGGAACCGCCGGTTTTGCCGGCGTCGCCCACGAGGAGGCGCTCGCCCGTGCGCGCGCGCTGGTGCCGGCGCTGCGCGAGCGCGCGGCGCGCGCGGAAGAGGCGCGCATCATGCTGCCCGAGACGCTGGCCGACCTGCACCGCACGGGCCTGCTGCGCATCCTGCAGCCGAAACGCTGGGGCGGGATGGAACTCGATTTCGTCGCGTACATCGATATTCCCTGCGAACTCGCGCGAGGTTGCGCGTCCACGGGCTGGAATGCCGCCAACCTCCTCATCCACCACTGGATGATGGCTTTGTACGACGAGCGCGCCCAGGAAGAGGTGTGGGGAGAGAACCCGGAGGCCCTGATCGCCTCGGGCATCGCCTATCCGCAGGGCCAGGGGCGTGCCGCGGACGGCGGTTTCGTCATCAGCGGGCGCTGGAATTTTTCCAGCGGCGTCAATGTCGCCGACTGGAACATGCTCGCCGTTACCGTGCGCGATGGGGACAAAGTGCTCGACCACCGCATGTGCCTGCTGCACAAGTCCGAGTACGAAGTGGTGGACGACTGGCAGGTGCTCGGCATGCGCTCCACCGGCAGCATGACCGTGGTGGCGAAGGACGTGTTCGTGCCGGCGCACCGGGCGCTGTGCATGTACGAGGCGCGCGGCGGCGACAAGTTTCCCGGCGCGCGCGGCAACCCCCATCCGATCTTCCGCGTGCCGCTGTCCACGCTCGGCAGCCACGGCATCGGCGGCGTCGCGGCCGGCAACGCGCAGGCCGCGCTCGAACTCAGCATCGAGGTGGTCAAGCAGCGCAGCACCAACTACACGGGCCTCAAGATGCGCGATTTCCAGGCGGTGCAGCTGCGCATCGGCCAGGCAGGCTCGCGCATCGACGCCGCGTGCCAGATCCTGCGCAACGATTGCATCGAAGGGCAGGAGATCGCCAACCGCAACGTCATCGCCGAACCGGAGAAGAAACTGCGCTTCAAGCGCAACCTCGCCTACGCCGTGAGCCTGTGCACCGAGGCGGTGGACATCCTGCACGCCATGGCGGGCGCCAACGGCATCTACGACGGCTACCCGATCCAGCGCATTTTCCGCGACGCGCATGCGCTCGCCGGGCATTTCAGCTTCAGCACCGACGCGCAGTTCTCCACTTGGGGCCTCGCGGCGCTGGGCGGCGAGGTCGTCAACCCGACCCTTTAGCCCGTTCGTGAAATTCGACCTCACCATCCGCAACGGCACGGTGGCGACCGCCGCCGAGACGATGCGTTGCGACATCGGCATCGCCGGCGAGAAGATCGTCGCGATGGCGGAGCACCTGCCGGCGGGCGCGCGCGACATCGACGCCGCCGGCCGCTATGTGCTGCCGGGCGGCATCGACAGCCATTGCCATATCGAGCAGCTCTCGGGCATGGGCATCATGTCGGCCGACGACTTCCACAGCGGCACGGTGTCCGCGGCGTTCGGCGGCACCACCACCATCATTTCGTTCGCGGCGCAGCATCGCGGCACGTCCGTCACGACCACGGTTGCCGACTACCACGAATGCGCGCGCACCAAGGCCGTGATCGACTACGGCTTCCACCTGATCATCGGCGAACCGACCGACAAGGTGCTCAACGAAGAGCTGCCGGTCGCGATCAAGGGCGGCATCACCTCGTTCAAGGTCTACATGACCTATCCGAAGTGGAAGCTCGAGGACTACCAGCTGCTGGAAATCCTGAGCGTCGCGGATCGCGAGGGCGCGTTGGTGATGGTGCACGCCGAGAACGACGACATGATCCGCTGGATCGCCAAGCGCCTCATCGAGCGCGGGCACGGCGCGCCGAAGTTTCACGGTGTGGCGCACGATGCGCTCGCCGAGGCCGAGGCGACGCACCGCATCATTTCCCTGTCGCGGCTGCTGAGCGTTCCGGTGCTGATCGTGCACGTCTCGAGCCCGGAGGCGACCAACACGATCCGCGCCGCGCAGACGCTGGGCGCGAGAATCTACGCCGAGACCTGCCCCCAGTACCTGGTGCTCACTGCGGAGGACATGGATCGCCCCGGCGTCGAAGGGGCGAAGTGGTGCTGCAGCCCGCCGCTGCGCGACAAGGCGGCGCAGGAGGCGATCTGGGCCGGCCTCGCCAACGGCACCTTCCAGGTGTATTCCTCCGATCACGCGCCCTACCGGTTCGACAAAACGGCGAAGATCCCGCGCGGCGACCAGACCACCTTCAAGGAAATGGCTAACGGCATTCCCGGCATCGAGATGCGCCTGCCGATCCTCTTTTCGGAGGGCGTGCTGAAGGGGCGTCTGAGCATCAACCAGTTCGTCGCGCTCGCCTCGACCAACCATGCGCGCATGTACGGCCTGTATCCACGCAAGGGCACGATCGCGATCGGGTCGGACGCCGACATCGCCCTCTGGAATCCGGAGATCGAAAAGCGCATCGACTATTCGATGATGCACGATGCGGTCGGCTACACGCCCTACGAGGGACATGTCTACAAGGGCTGGCCGGAGATCGTGACCAGCCGCGGACGCATCGTCGTCGAGGACGGCAAATTGAAAGTGGCGCGCGGATCGGGACAGTACCTGCCTCGCGGCGTGCCCGGTCCGCTGGTCGCTGCCGCGCACGCAAAAATAGACGGACCTGCACGCAAACTCAGAAACCTCATCGGATAACTGCGCGGATAACCCCATGGCCAGACACCTCAAGATCGCCGCCGCCCAGCTCGGGCCGCTAAACAAAGCCGACTCTCGCGCCGCCGCCGTCACGCGATTGCGCAATCTGCTCAAGGAGGCGCACAGCATGGGGGCGAAGTTCGTCGTCTTTCCCGAGCTCGCCTTCACCACCTTCTTCCCGAGGTGGTGGATGGAGGATCAAAAGGAAGTCGATCAAAGATTTTTTGAACGTGAAATGCCGTCCAGGGAAACACTTCCCTTGTTCGAAGATGCGAAGAAGCTCGGCATCGGCTTCTACATCGGCTACGCGGAGCTCACGCCCGAGGGACGGCGCTTCAACGCCGCGCTCCTGGTCGGGCCGGACGGCGCCATCAACGGCAAGTACCGCAAGATCCATCTCCCGGGGCACGCCGACCACAAGCCGAAAGCGGCTTTCCAGCACCTGGAAAAGAAATATTTCGAGGTCGGCGACCTGGGCTTTCGCGTCTGGCGCTACCTGGACACCATCACCGGCATGCTGATCTGCAACGACCGGCGCTGGCCCGAGGCCTTCCGCGTGCTCGCGCTGCAGGGCGCCGAGATCGTGGCGCTCGGTTTCAACACGCCGACCGAGAACCTGCACTACGGCGAACCGCCGGCCTTGCGCGTGCACCACCACCTCATCATGGCGCAGTCGATGGCGTTCCAGAACGCCACCTGGCTCATCGAGACCGCCAAGGCGGGCTTCGAGGACGGCTTTCGCATGTTCGGCCATTCGGTGATCGTCGCGCCCAGCGGCGAGATCGCGGTCAAGAGCCAGACCGAGGAAGACGAGGTGATCTGCTACAACTGCGACATCGACCTCGCCGCCAACCTGAAGAAGACCATGTTCAACTTCGCCGCGCACCGGCGCCCGGAGCACTACAAGCTGATCGTCGAGCGCACCGGCGCCGAAGTCACGCCCGCCAACGGCTGATGGATCTCGAACTCGCCAGCCTGACGCCGCTCGAGCGCTACAAGCTGATCATCGGCCTGGTGGTGCCGCGGCCGATCGGCTGGGTGTCGACCTGGAACGAGAACGGCGTCGCCAACTGCGCGCCGTTCTCCTTCTTCAACGCCATCTCGGAAGATCCGCCGCTGTGCATCCTCAGCTTCAACTTCCGCTCCGACGGCCAAGTGAAGCACACCTTGAAGAACATCCGGCGCACCGGCGAGTACGTGGTCAACCTGGTCGATGAGTCCACGGCCAACGCGATGCACCTCTCGAGCTACGAAATTCCCGAAACCGAGAGCGAGTTTGCGCAGACCGGCCTCACGCCGGTGCCTGCGCTCAAGGTGAAGCATCCGCGCATCGGCGAAGCGGCCGCTTGCTTCGAATGCAGAGTCGAGCGCCGCATCGAGTTCGGACCGCAGCGCGAACTGGTGATCGGCGAAATCCTGCTCGTCCACGCGCGCGAGGGCATCATCGACCCCAAGACCAAGCGCATCTCGGAAGAAAACTACCGCCCGATCGGCCGCCTGTTCGCCAGCCGCTACTGCACCACGCGCCAGCGCTTCGACCTGCCGGGCGAAATTCCCTAATTCCCGGCCCAGTTCAGGCGCACGCGCCCGATCGCCATCGCGACCGCGGCCTGCGTCGGCTCGACCACGGGGATGCCGACCGCGTCCTGCAGCGGCTTGCGGTAGCGCGCCATGCCGGCGCAGCCCATCACCACGACATCGGCGCCGTGCGCGTCGCGCAGCGCTTTGCCGACTTCCACCATGCGGCGGAAGGTTTTTTTCTCATCCGACAATTCGACGACACGCAGGCCCACCGGCAGCTCGCCCGCCAATCGCGCGCTGACGCCAAGCGCGGCTACATAGCGCAGGTGCCGCGGGATGGACTGCTTTAGGATCGCGATGACGCCGAACTTCTGCCCGAGCGTCAGCGCGGTGAGGATGCCGCACTCGGAAATGCCGAGCACCGGTTTCCTCGTCGCCTCGCGCAGCGAGTGCAGGCCGGGATCGCTGTAGCAGGCGATGACGAAGGCCGAATACTTCTTTTCGTTCTTTCTTACCAAGGACAAAAGAGGGGAAACAACCCCATCCACATGCTGCTGCGTCTCGATCCCCGGCGGGCCTGCCTTCAGCGTCACGCAGTCGATGGCGGGCCCGCCCGGCATGCGCAGCGGCGCGCAGGCCTCGTCGATGCCGCGCGTCACGGCCTCGGTGGAATTCGGATTGATGACAAGGATTTTGTCCACGTTTTGCGAGTATATCGGGGTCAGAGCCCGATTTCCCTCGGCCGCTAGAATCAGCGTAGGGGAGAGTCCATGGACCGCACCGAGCGCTTCTACAAGATCGACCAGATGCTGCAGGGCGGCTTGAGCGTCTCGTTCGCCAAGCTGCAGGAGTCGCTCGGCATCTCGCGCGCGCAGGTGAAGCGCGACCTCGCCTACATGCGCGAGCGCCTGAACGCGCCCATCGAATATGATCGCGATTCCAACGGCTACCGTTTCGGCAAGCCGCTCGCCGGGCCGCGCTACGGACTGCCGGGTCTGTGGTTCTCGGCTGCCGAGATCCACGCGCTGCTCACCATGCAGCACCTGCTGGAAAACCTGCAGCCGGGCCTGCTCACGCCGCACATCAAGCCCTTGCTCGCGCGCTTCGCGGCGATCCTCGGCTCGGGCGACCACTCACAGGAGGAGGTGGCGCGCCGCGTGCGCGTGCTGCACATGGCGGCGCGCGAACTTAAGCACGAGGGCTTCGCGGTGGTGGCCACCGCGACGCTCAACCGCCGGCGCCTGAAGATCCGCCACTACAACCGCAATGAAGACCGCGAGACCGAGCGCACGATCTCGCCGCAGCGTCTCGTGCACTACCGCGACAACTGGTACGTGGACGCCTGGTGCCACCTGAGGAACGATCTGCGCAGTTTCGCGGTGGACGCGATCCGCGCCGCCGAGCTGGTGGACGAGCGCGCGAAGGACATTCCCAAGGCGGAGTTGGACGAATACTTGAAGGGCGGCTACGGCATCTTCGGCGGCAAGAAGGTGACGTGGGCAAAGCTGCGTTTCTCCGCCAAGGCCGCGCGCTGGGTCGCGACGCAGAGCTGGCACTCCAAGCAGAAGAGCGAATTCGACAAGGGCGGCAGCTACATCCTCTCGCTGCCATATGCCAACGACCGCGAGCTGGTCATGGACATCCTGAAATACGGGCCCGACGTGGAGGTGCTCGAGCCCGAGGCGCTCAGGAATCGCGTGCGCGAGCAGCTCGCCGCGGCATCAAAGCTCTACCGCTGAAAATCGGGGTCAGAGCCCGATTTCGCCGCTAGACGCCCGTCGCCTTCGCCGCGAACACGCAGTACTCGCAATCTTCCTCGGGCGCCGGCGCCTGCGGCGCATCAAGCGTCTCGCGGATCTCGGCGAGCACCGGCTCGATCCACGCGTCGTCGCCGTCGTAGGGGATCATCTTCACGCGGAATTCGAGGCGGTTGTCGAAACTGTCCAGGTCCCGCCGGCCGTTGCAGTACACGAACCAGCCGCGCCCGGCCACCTTCAGCCCCTGGCGGCGCAGCAGCCACTGGTAAAACTCCATCTGCCGCTTGTAGCCGTCCTGCCAGTCGGCATCGAGCGTGACCTCGGCGGCCTTGGAGGTGGCCTTGTAGTCCACGACGATCAGTTCTCCGGTGCCCAGATCTCGCCACAGGTCGTCGATTGCGCCGAAGAGCTCGAACCCCGTGGCCTCGTGCAGCGTGCGAATGCCGGTGAAGTTGGCGCGCCAGCGATCGAGCTGCGGATGCGGGTGCGGCATCGCGTTGATCCCGGCCTCGCGCATGTACGGGTGGGGCTCGCCCTTGGCGCGGAAGGTGTCGAACTCCTTCTTGAGCAGCGCATCCACCGCCGAATTCAGGTTGAACGGAAAGCCCGCCGGCCGTGCAATGCCCAGTCGCCGGTGCAGATAGAAGCAGCGCGGGCATTCCTGGAACAGTGCGATGCCCGAGCGGCTGATCGCAAAGGGTTTGTCGGAGGAGGGGTCGAAGAGTTTCTTTGCCATGTGCTAGCTTAACCCCTTGGCAGGCTCACCCCATGAGCCAGCGCTACGGCATCCTCTTGGGATGCTGCTGCGCAATCTTCTTCTCGATCATTTCGGCGCCCTGCCGCTGGAGGACCTGGTGGTCGCGCGCCAAGAGTTTCCGCTCTGGATGCGCGCCGACGTGCAGGGCGAGATCGAGTGCTTCTTCGCCGCTTTGGGCGGGCACCGGTTCTCCGGTGCGCGCTTGCGAGGGAACGTGAGCTTTCGCTTCCCGAACCTGATCGAGGAGGGCGCGGATGCGCCCGCCGCGGGCCCGGCGGTCTGGTCGGCGCTGGATCTTGGCGACGCCGAGCCGGTGCGCTGCCTGTTGCGCGGCCTGTGGCTGGCGAAGGAAAGCGGCAGGCCCCTCGGCCTGCTGTTCGAGCTCGACGACGACAGCAATTACGGCAGGCGCCTGCGCGTCGAGATCGCCACGCTACCTGGCGATGACCCCGAGCACT
>SHXL01000119.1 GCA_009693345.1 Betaproteobacteria bacterium | reverse complement strand
GAGCAGGCGTTCGGCGGCAACCAGCTGTCCGCGGACATCGTCGCGCGCTACGGCATGAGTCCGGAGGAAGCGGAGAACGCCAAGCGCTCCGGCGGTCTGCCGGATGACTTCGAGACCGAAGTGTTGCGCCCCTTCATGGAGAATCTTTCACAGGAAGTGCAGAGAGCACTGCAGTTCTTCTTTACCTCGACTTCCTACAATACCGTCGACCACATCCTGCTGGCGGGCGGCTCGGCCGTGATCCCGGGCCTGGAGGAGATCGTTCATACGCGCACGCAGGTTCCGACGCTGGTCGCGAATCCCTTCGGCGCGATGCAGACTTCGTCGCGGATTCAGCTCAAACATCTGATGCAGGACGCGCCGTCGCTGATCGTCGCCTGCGGCCTGGCGATGCGGAGGTTCGACCCGGTATGATCGGCAAGATCAACCTACTTCCGCACCGCGAGGAGCGGCGCAAGCGGTCACGCACGCATTTCGCCGTTCTCGGCGCGATGACCGCGGCGCTCGGCATTGTGGTCGCCGCCACCGGGTGGTTCGTCTATCAGCAGCGTATCAGCGCGCAGGAAGACCGCAACAAATTCATGAAATCCGAGATCGCCAAGCTGAACAAGGAGATCGACGAGATCAAGGAAGTGAAAGACAAGATCGCCGCGCTGCTTGCCCGCAAGCAGGTGATCGAGACCTTGCAGGCCGACCGTGTGCAAACCGTGTACCTGCTCGACGAGCTTGTGCGGCAGATGCCGGAAGGCGTGTTTCTCAGATCCGTCGCCCAGAAGGGCTCCGCCATCCGCCTGCTCGGCTACGCGCAGTCGAATGCGCGCGTCTCGACGCTGATGCGCAACATCGAATCCTCGTCCTGGCTGGAAAATCCGAAGCTGATCGAAATCCAGGCAACGACCCTGGGCAAGATGCGAATTTCCGAATTCAGCATGACGCTTGCGCAAAAGCGTGCCGCGGTAGCCGGGTCCAAGGATGGCGCCACGGACGCGGCCAAGGCCGCGCCGGCGAAGAAGGGATAGGTCATGGCGATCAACTTCAATCAGATCGTAGATGACTTCAAGCACACCAACTGGAAGGATCCGGGCACTTGGACGATCGCGCCGAAGATCCTGGTGCTGGTGGCGGTGCTGGCGGCAATCCCGGTCGGCGCCTATTTCTTCATCTGGCAGGACCAGATCGCGGAGATCGAGAAAGGCCTCGAGCAGGAAGAAAACCTGAAAAAGGACTACTTTGCGAAGAAGGCCCAGGCTATCAATCTGGACCTGCACAAGCAGCAGCTCCGCGAAATTGATACGCAGTTTGGCGCGTTGCTCAAGCAGCTGCCGAACAAGTCGCAGATGGACGCCTTGCTGGTCGACATAAACCAGGCCGGCCTGTCGCGCGGCCTGCAGTTCGAGCTGTTCAGGCCCGGCGAGACCGAGGCCGCGCGTGAGTTCTATTCCGAGCTGCCGATCACGGTGAAGGTCATCGGCACCTATCACGACATGGGGGCGTTTGCCGCCGATGTGGGCCAGCTGCCGCGCATCGTCACGCTGAACGACATATCGATAGAAGCGGGCAAGGACGGAAACCTGACGATGGACGCGACCGCGCGAACGTTCCGCTATCTCGACGAAGATGAAGTCGCGGCACAACGCAAAGCGGCCGCGGGCGCGAAGAAAGGACCGGCGAAGAAATGAGTTGCGCCACCGCCATCAGGATCGCTGCCGCCATTGCGGGCGCGGCATTGCTCGGTGCCTGCGGCGGCGAAGAGCAAAGCGAGCTCCGGCAGGAACTCGCCGCAATGACCAAGGATCTGCGCGGCAAGGTCAATCCATTGCCGCAGGTGAAGTCTTTCGAGCCCGCGCCCTACAAGGGCGAGAGCATGATCGATCCGTTTGTTCCCGGCCGGATCGTGGTGACCCAGGCGTTTGCGGGCGGCGGAGGCGGAGGCGGCGTCCAGCCTGATCTCAACCGGCCCAAGGAACCGCTCGAGTCGTTTCCAATGGAGTCCATACAAATGGTGGGCACGCTGAGTCAGAACCAGGACATGTATGCGCTAGTCCGCGCCGGCGCCAATCTGTTCCGCGTGAAAAAGGGCAATTACATGGGCCAGAACTTCGGCGTGATCGTCGCCATCGACGAGGGCCAGATCAACGTTAAGGAAGTGGTCCAGGACAGCGGCGGGGATTGGGTGGAACGCACCACTTCGCTGCAGATGCAGGGAGGCGGGAAATGACTATGTTCAGACGATTGGAAAAATTGTGCGTCGTGCTTGCTGCAGGATTCGCCTGGACGGGGGCCGCGTTGCCCCAGGCAAATAGCATCGAGTCCTTCGACGTGACCCAGCAGGGCGGCAACGTCGTGGTGCGGATCACCACCAAGGAACCGCTCAAGAGCGCGCCTCTCAGCTTTACGGTCGCCAATCCCGCGCGCATCGTGTTCGATTTCGCCGGTACGGGCAATTCACTCGGCCGCAATGCGCAGGACGTCGGCCAGGGTGAGCTGCGCAGCATGAACCTGGTGCAGGGTTCCGACCGCACGCGCTTGGTGCTCAATATGCGCCGCACGGTCTCCCATGAGGTCGCGCTCGATGGCAAGAATATGGTTGTGACCCTGTCTTCGGCTGCCGTCGCGGCCGCTACTGGCCCGGCAACGAATTTCGCCGAAGGCAAGAGGGACGGCAAGCACGTGATACGCGAGGTTGACTTTCGCCGCGGCCCCGCGGGCGAAGGCCGCATCCTGATCGATCTTACCGACACCGCTACCGGCATCGATATCCGGCAGCAGGGCCAGAACATCGTGATCGAGTTCCTCAAGACCTCGCTGCCCGAGAACATGCGGCGCAGGCTGGATGTCGTGGACTTTGCCACCCCGGTGCAGACCGTCAGCGCATTCCAGCAGGGCGAGAACGTGCGCATGGTGATCGAGGCCAAGGGGCAGTGGGAGCACAATGCCTACCAGTCCGACACCCAGTTTGTGGTCGAGGTGAAGGCGGTGGCACAGGATGCGTCCAAGTCGTCGCAACGCGGCCGCTACACGGGCGAAAAACTGTCGCTCAATTTCCAGAACGTCGAAGTGCGAGCGGTGCTGAACGTGATTGCCGATTTCACCGACCTGAACGTCATCACCAGCGACACGGTCGCCGGCAGTATCACGCTGCGGCTTAAGGACGTCCCCTGGGACCAGGCCCTCGACCTCATCCTGGAGACGCGCGGCCTCGACATGCGCAAGACGGGCAACGTGATCTGGATCGCGCCGCGCGACGAGCTTGCGACGCGCGAGAAGCTTGCGCTGGAATCGCAGTCGCAAATCAGCGAGCTTGAACAGACGCGCACCGAATCCTTCCAGATCAACTACCAGAAGGCAGCCGATGTGCAGAAGCTGCTTTCCGACGCAACGCAGCGCATTCTGTCCAAGCGCGGCAGTGCGGTGGTGGACACGCGCACCAATCAGCTGTTCGTGCAGGACACGCCGAGCCGCCTCGAGGAGGTGCGCAAACTGATCGCCAAGATCGACGTGCCGGTCCGCCAGGTGATGATCGAGGCGCGCATCGTCGAGGCGAGCGACAACTTCAGCCGCAACCTGGGGGCGCGACTCGGCTACAACGAGATCATGGGCGTCAGTGCAAGGGGCACCAGCATCCCTGGCCTCGGTGGGAACAATCGTTTCGCGGTTGGCGTGGGCGAGGCGGGAGGGGCGCTGGGCAACGCCGACAGGGGTAGCGTAGGCGCCAGGCAAACGATTGCCCTCGCAGGCTCTTCGACGATCGCCGGCACGTTCGTCAACATGCCGGCAGCAGGCGCGGGCACTTTTAACGCGGGGGCAATTTCGCTCATTCTCTTTAATGGGGGCCTGACCAAATTCATCAATCTGGAGATCTCGGCGGCCGAGGCCGACCAGAAATTGAAGACCATCTCCAGCCCGCGGGTACTGACCGCGGACCAGGTCGAAGCGATTGTCGAGCAGGGCATTGAAATTCCGTACCAGCAGGCGACCTCTTCAGGCGCGACCAGCGTCTCGTTCCGCAAGGCCAATCTGTCGCTCAGGGTGAAGCCGCAGATTACGCCCGACGGCAACGTCATCATGACGCTCGACGTGAACAAGGACATTCCAGGAGCGGTCACGGCGGCCGGCGTGCAGATCAGCACCAAACACGTCAAGACCGAGGTGCTGGTGGAGAACGGCGGCACTGTGGTGATCGGCGGGATTTACGAGGAGATCGACAACCTCACAACGGCGCGGACCCCGTTTTTCGGCGACCTGCCCTATATCGGGTTCTTGTTCAAGAATACTGCAGCACTCCGAAACAAGACGGAATTGCTGATCTTCATCACACCGCGGATCATGAACGAGCGCCTGACCGGCCGCTGACGCCATTTTCCAGTACCGTCGAGCGGCCAGGTTTTCCCCGGCCGTTTCTTTTCATGTTCCTGGAACGATTCTTACCGGGGATCTACTTGCGTAGAATGGCGCTGTGAAACCCGAGAGCAGTCTCATCCTGGTAGGCATGATGGGGGCGGGCAAGTCCACCGTGGGCCGGCTGCTCGCGCGGCGCCTGAAGCGAAATTTTTACGACACCGACGAGGAGATCGAGCGCCGCTGCGGCGTACGCATTCCCGTGATTTTCGACGTCGAAGGCGAGGCGGGCTTCCGGGCGCGTGAGACGCAGGTAATTACGGAGCTCTGTGCGCTGGACGACGCGGTACTCGCCACCGGCGGGGGCGCAGTGCTCGCGGAAGAGAACCGCCGCATCATCGCAGCCCGCGGCATCGTCGTTTACCTACATGCGCGCGCGCCGCACCTCTGGCAGCGCGTGCGGCACGATCGCAACCGCCCGCTGCTTGCAACGGCAGATCCCCAGAAAAAACTGGATGCGCTCTACGCCGAGCGCGATCCCCTGTACCGCGAAGTCGCCGACCTGGTGGTCGATACCGGCAAACAGAGCGTGCAGACGCTTGCGAAGGACCTCCTCGCACGGCTAGAGGGCCTATGCAGCCTCTCCGCGTAACGCTGGGCGATCGCTCCTACCCGATCCACATCGGCGCTGGCCTGCTGGATGATATGAAGATGTATGCGCCTTACGTTGCTTCGCGAAGCGCTGCAGTGATCACGAATCCGATCGTCGCGCCGCTTTATCTCGAGCGCACGCTGCGTTCGCTCGAACAGGCTGGGGCTCGAGTGGTTCCGGTACTGATCGACGATGGCGAGCAGGCGAAAAACTGGGTGTCGCTCGACCTCGTAATCGATGCGATGCTGGCCGCACGCTGCGGTCGCGATTCGGTCATCGTTGCGCTGGGTGGTGGCGTCGTGGGCGATCTCGCGGGATTTGCTGCGGCGGTATTTCAGCGCGGAATAGGATTCATCCAGGTGCCGACGACGCTCCTTGCGCAGGTGGATTCATCGGTCGGGGGCAAGACCGCGATCAACCACGCGCGCGGCAAGAACATGATGGGCGCGTTCCACCAGCCGCTGGCCGTGATTGCCGACGTCGCGACGCTGGACACGCTTCCCGACCGAGAACTGCGCGCCGGGTTTGCCGAGGTGATCAAACACGGTTTCGTTCTGGATCTGCAGTTCGTCGGCTGGCTTGAAGCCAACATCGACAGATTGCTGAGTCGTGATCGCGCCGCATTGAGCCATGCCGTGCGCCGCTCCTGCGAGTTGAAGGCGCAAGTGGTTGTCGCCGATGAGCGTGAGACCGGCCTGCGGGCGATTCTGAATTTCGGGCATACCTTCGGCCACGCGATCGAGACCGGCGTCGGTTACGGCAAGTGGCTGCACGGCGAAGCGGTTGCGAGCGGGATGGTGATGGCCGCTGAATTGTCGGTCCGGGTCGGCACGCTTCGCCGCGAAGATGCCGCCCGTGTGAAGGCGCTCATAGAGCGGGCTGGTCTTCCAGTGCGCGGGCCGGCATTGCCGCTGGAGAAGTATCTGGAACTCATGCAAGTGGACAAGAAGGCTGCGGGCGGCAAGCTGCGCTTCATCCTCCTCGAAGGCCTGGGCCGCGCAGCATTGCACGGTGACCTGAAACTCAGCCTGATCCGGGAAAGCATCGCCGCCGGGCTCTAGTGGAGGCGCAGGCGGGTTACGGTTGACCGCACTGGTGCGGTGTCTTGTAAGCCCGTAGTTCCGCGAGTATATTTCAAAGTTCGCCCGCAATTTTTGTGCGGCGCGGCGAAATTTGCCGATAAATTTGGAAAATCAGCCTCTTACGCATGAATTCGCGATTTCATCCATTGGCACAAGGGCTTTACGACCCGGCCAACGAACATGACGGCTGCGGTGTCGGTTTTGTCGCGCATATCAAGGGCAGGAAATCGCATTCGATCGTCGAGCAGGGCCTCACGATCCTGAAGAACCTGAACCACCGCGGCGCGGTGGGTTGGGACCCCAAGCTTTCCGACGGCGCCGGCCTGATGATCCAGCTGCCGGACCGGTTCCTGCGCGAGGAGATGGCCGCGCGCGGCCTGCATCTGCCGCCGTTCGGTCAATACGGTGTCGGCATGGTGTTCCTGCCGCGCGATCCGGCGAGTCGCTTCGCTTGCGAGTACGAAATCGAGCGCGCGATCAAGGACGAGGGTCAGGCGCTGCTTGGCTGGCGAGACGTGCCAGTGGATAACGCCGACCTTGCCGAGCCGGCGAAGAAACTCGAGCCAGTGATCCGCCAGGTATTTGTCGGGCGCGGCACGAGCGTCACCGTGACCGACGCATTGGAGCGCAAGCTGTACATCATCCGCAAGAGCTCCGGACACGCGATCCAGGCGCTCAAGCTGGAGCACGGCAGGGAGTTCTACGTGCCGTCGATGTCGGCGCGACTGCTTTGCTACAAGGGGATGCTGCTCGCGAACCAGGTCGGCGAGTACTACCTGGATCTCAAGGATCCGCGCGTCGAGTCCGCGCTCGCCCTGGTGCACCAGCGCTTTTCGACCAATACCTTCCCGTCCTGGGATCTGGCGCACCCATTCCGCATGATCTGCCACAACGGTGAAATCAACACGGTGCGCGGCAACGTCAACTGGATCCGCGCCCGTCAGGGGGCGATCTCCAGCCCGGTGCTGGGCGACGACCTCGCCAAGATCTGGCCGCTGATCTACGACGGCCAATCGGACTCGGCTTCGTTCGACAACGCGCTGGAGCTGCTGGTGATGGGCGGCTACTCGGTCGCGCATGCGGTAATGATGATGATCCCCGAGGCGTGGGAGAACCACACGCTGATGGATCCAAGCCGGCGCGCGTTCTACGAATATCACGCTGCGATGATGGAACCCTGGGACGGCCCCGCTTCGATCGCCTTTACCGACGGGCGCCAGATCGGCGCCACGCTCGACCGTAACGGCCTGCGCCCCTCGCGCTACATCGTTACTGACGACGATCTCGTGATCATGGGTTCGGAGTGCGGCTGCCTGCCCATTCCCGAAGAACGCATCGTCAAGAAATGGCGCCTGCAGCCCGGCAAGATGTTTCTCGTCGACCTGGAAAAGGGCCGCATCATCGACGACAAGGAACTGAAGGAGTCACTTGCGGGCGCCAAACCCTACGCGGAGTGGATCGAGAGGATCCGGGTAAAACTGGACGAGGTCGAGACCGAGAAGACCGCGCCGCTCAAGTCCGCGGTGCCGTTGCTCGACCGCCAGCAGGCTTTCGCCTATACGCAGGAAGACCTCAAGATCCAGCTGCTGCCGATGTCACAGGCCGGAGAGGAGCCGACGGGTTCGATGGGGAACGACGCTGCGCTTGCGATCCTGTCGAAGAAGGACAAGACGCTATACCACTACTTCAAGCAGCTGTTCGCGCAGGTGACCAATCCGGCGATCGACCCGATCCGCGAGGAGCTGGTTACATCGCTCGTATCGTTCATCGGGCCGAAGCCGAACCTGCTGGGAATCGATGAAATGAATCCGCCGCTGCGGCTGGAAGTCAGCCAGCCGGTGCTCGATTTCTACGAGATGGAGAAGATCCGTCACATCGAGCGCTATACCGGCGGCAAGTTCCGCTCGCTGGAACTCGACATCACTTATCCGGTGGCGTGGGGCAATGAGGCGATCGAGGCGCGCCTTGCATCCCTCTGCGCGCAGGCGGAGGATGCAGTGCGCTCTGGCTATTCGATCGTGGTCATCTCCGACCGCCTGGTCGACAGGGAGCGGGTGGCGATTCCCGCATTGCTGGCGCTGTCGGCGATCCACCAGCACCTGGTGAACAAGGGGCTGCGCACCTCGACCGGTCTGGTGGTCGAAACGGGATCGGTGCGCGAGGTGCACCATTTCGCGCTGCTCGGCGGCTACGGCGCCGAGGCCGTGCATCCCTACCTCGCGCTCGAAACCCTGCTTGCGGCGAACCCGGGAGATGCCGTGTCAGGCTCCAAGGCGATCAGGAACTACGTTAAGGCGATCGGCAAGGGCCTGAAAAAGGTGATGTCCAAGATGGGCATCTCGACTTATATGTCCTATACCGGCGCGCAGATATTCGAGGCTGTGGGGCTCGCCCGCCCGTTGGTGGAGAAGTATTTCCGCGGCACCGCTTCCTCGATCGGGGGCATCGGCGTGCTCGAGCTCG
>SHXL01000118.1 GCA_009693345.1 Betaproteobacteria bacterium | reverse complement strand
ATTCGCCGAGCACGACATCCGCATCGAGTTTTCCGGGTTGCGGCCCGGCGAGAAGCTGTTCGAGGAAGTTCTGGTGAACGACGAGACCACGTTGCCGACCCCGCACCCGAAGCTGCGCATTGCCCGGGCGCGCGCGCCGCACAGCGCCGACCTGCCGGAAGAGGTCATGGGGTGGCTCTCGTCGGCCACTTCTGCAGGCGCGACGCCTGAAGCGGTGCGCGCCCGGCTCAAGGCCTGGATCGCGGAGTACGCGCCGGCGCAGTAGGCCACCCCATACGCTTCGCAATGCGATAATCGCCGGATGCTTCTGGTCACCGGCGGCGCCGGGTTCATCGGCGCCAATTTCGTCCTGTCCACGGTCGCCGAAACGGGTGAGGCGATCGTCAATCTCGACAAGCTCACTTACGCCGGCGACTTGAAGAACCTCGCGCCGCTCGACGGCGATGCGCGCCACGAGTTCGTCAGGGGCGACATCGCCGACCGCGCGCTGCTGCGGCAATTGCTCGCGAAGCACCGACCGCGCGCGATCGTGCACTTCGCCGCCGAAAGCCACGTCGACCGGTCGATCGAGGGGCCGGCTGAATTCATTCAGACCAACGTGGTGGGCAGCTTCAGCCTGCTGGAGGAAGCGCGGACTTGGTGGGGCGCGTTGCCGGGAGGCGACAATGCGTCCGGCGAAAAGGCACGCTTTCGCTTCCTGCACGTCTCCACCGATGAGGTCTACGGTTCGCTCGGGCCCGCCGACCCGGCGTTCAGGGAAACCCATTCCTACGCACCCAACAGCCCCTATGCGGCGTCGAAGGCGGCGTCCGATCACCTGGTGCGGGCCTATCACCACACCTACGGCCTGCCGGTGCTTACCACCAACTGCTCAAACAACTACGGCCCGCGCCAGTTTCCGGAAAAATTGATCCCACTCATGATCACCAATGCGCTGGCGCAACAGCCGCTGCCGGTCTACGGTGACGGCCTCAACGTGCGTGATTGGCTTTACGTTGCGGACCATTGCGATGCGATTCGCGCGGTGCTGGACCGGGGACGGGTAGGGGAGACCTACAATATCGGCGGTGCGAGCGAGAAGACCAATCTCGAGGTGGTGAAGACGCTCTGCGAGATGCTCGATGCGGCGCGGCCGAGGAAGAGCGGGCGCTACGCGGACCTGATCGCGCTGGTGAAAGACCGGCCGGGGCACGACCGTCGTTACGCGATGGATACCGCCAAGATCGAGCGCGAGCTCGGTTGGCGGCCGCGCGAAAGCTTCGCATCGGGGATGCGCAAAACCGTGGATTGGTTCCTTGGAAAAAAATAAACCGGACGGCCGCAAGCGGGCCCTGATCACCGGCGTCACCGGCCAGGACGGCGCCTATCTCGCGCGGCTGCTGCTCGGCAAGGACTACCAGGTCTTTGGCCTGGTGGCGCGTCGCGGCAGCGACGCGCTCTGGCGCCTGCGGAAACTTGAGGTGGACAAGGATGTGACGCTGCTGGTGGGCGACGTCACCGACCTGTCGTCATTGCTGCGCGCCATCGAACAGGCGCAGCCGACCGAGTTCTACAACCTCGCGGCGCAAAGCTTCGTCGACAAATCGTGGGACCTGCCATCGGTGACCGTGCAGGTATCCGGCATGGCGGTGACCAACGTGCTGGAGGCGATCCGCTGTACCGACCGGAAGATCCGTTTCTACCAGGCGACCTCGAGCGAGGTGTTCGGCCGCGTGCAGGCGCCGGTGCAGGACGAATCCACGCCCTTTCATCCGCGTAGCCCTTACGGCGTGGCCAAGGCATTCGCGCATTGGATGACGGTGAATTACCGGGAAAGCCACGGGCTGCACGCCTCCAGCGGCATCCTGTTCAACCACGAGTCGCCGCTCCGGGGTCCGGAATTCGTGACGCGCAAAATCAGTGCGGGCGCGGCGCGCATCAAGCTCGGGCGGCAGGACCGGCTGAAGCTTGGCAACCTCGACGCCAAGCGCGACTGGGGATTCGCGGGCGATTACGTCGACGCGATGTGGCGCATGCTGCAGCAGGACGCGGCCGACGACTACGTGGTGGCGACCGGCCGCAACGTATCGGTGCGTGAGTTCTGCCGCATCGCGTTTTCGCATGTCGGCCTGGACTACGAGAAATTCGTCGAGGTGGACCCCGCGCTGTTCCGTCGCGCCGAGGTCGACACCGTGCTGGGCAGCGCCGCGAAAGCAAAGGCAAAACTCGGTTGGTCGCCGAAGACCAGCCTCGAGGAACTGGTCGCGATGATGGTGGATGCCGACCTGGGCCGTTTGGAGAAAGGAATCCTTTCGTGAAAGGAATTATTCTTGCGGGCGGCTCGGGCACCCGTCTTTATCCGGCGACGCTCGCGGTTTCCAAGCAACTGCTGCCGGTGTACGACAAGCCGATGGTGTACTACCCGTTGTCGACGCTGATGCTGGCGAACATCAAAGACATCCTCCTCATTTCCACGAAAGAGGACTTGCCGAAGTTCGAAAAACTTCTCGGCGACGGCAGGCAGTGGGGCATTCGCCTCTCCTACAAAGTGCAGAAATCGCCCGATGGGATTGCCCAAGCGTTTCTCATCGGGACGGATTTCATCGGCAGGGATTCGGTCGCGCTGGTGCTTGGCGACAACATTTTTCATGGTCACAAGCTGTCTGAATTGACGCAAAAAGCATCGAGGCGGAATCGGGGTGCGACAATCTTTGCGTATGCGGTCAATGATCCGCAGCGCTACGGTGTGGTTGAATTCCGTCGAAAGAATAAGGTACGAAGCATCGAGGAGAAGCCCGCGCACCCCAGGTCACGCTATGCGATAACCGGCCTGTACTTTTACGATAATCGCGTGGTGAGCATCGCCCAAAGGCTGAAGCCGTCTAAGCGCGGCGAATTGGAGATTACCGATGTCAATCGGCAATATCTTGAATGGGGCGAATTAAATGTGGTTCCTCTCGGACGCGGCCATACCTGGCTCGATGCCGGAACGCATGAGTCTTTGCTTGAGGCCTCGCACTTCGTCGAAACGATAGAACGCCGGCAGGGTTGGAAGATCGCCTGTCCGGAAGAGATTGCCTGGTGGATGGGATTCATTGATTCGGCCGATTTGAAACGACTGGCCAACAAACTCGCAAAGAGCAGCTACGGGCAGTACCTGCTTCGGATTCTCAAGGAAAAGCCGCTCTCGTGAAGGTCGAACGCAGCTCGATCGCCGACGTCCTGTTGCTGGAGCCGAAGGTGTTCGGCGATGCGCGCGGTTTTTTCTTCGAGAGCTACAACCGCAAGACCTTCGTGCAGGCGACTGGACTGGATGTGGATTTCGTCCAGGACAACCATTCGCGCTCGTCGAAGAACGTGCTGCGCGGGCTGCACTATCAGCTGCGCCAGCCCCAGGGCAAACTGGTGCGGGTCACCGCGGGTGAGATCTGGGACGTGGTGGTTGATCTTCGCCGTGACTCGGCGAGCTTCGGCCGCTGGACCGCCGTTACCCTGAGCGCGGAAGCGCGCCGCATGCTGTGGGTCCCCGCCGGCTTCGCGCACGGGTTCCTGGTGGTGTCGGATCAGGCGGAGGTGCAGTACAAGACCACCGACTACTACGCGCCCGAGCACGAACGCACCCTGCTCTGGAACGATCCGGCGCTCGCCATTCCATGGCCGCTCGCCGGCGAGCCGCTCTTGGCCGACAAGGACCGGCGCGGGACGCCGCTCGCCGCCGCCGATACCTTCGATTGAAGATCCTGCTTACCGGCAGCAAGGGGCAGGTCGGTTCGGCGCTTGTGCCGGCACTCGCGCCGCTTGGCGAGCTTTGCGCTTTTGACCGGCAAGGTCTCGATCTTCTGGATTTGAATTCGATCAAGACGGTAATTCAAAGAGAAAAGCCCGCCGTGATCGTGAACGCCGCGGCATATACCGCGGTGGATCGCGCTGAGCGCGGAAAGGAACCCGCATTTGCGGTGAATGTTCGGGCGGTAAACGAGCTGGCGCTGCAGGCGAAATCGCTGGATGCCCTGCTGATCCATTTTTCGACGGACTACGTGTTCAACGGCGAGAAGCACACTCCCTACATCGAATCCGACGCACCCGCGCCGCTCAGCGTCTACGGCCACAGCAAACTGAAGGGCGAGCGCGCGATCGCCGCCAGCGGCTGCCGGCATTTCATCTTCCGCACCAGCTGGGTCTACGGGCCGTCGGGCCGCAATTTCGTTCACGCGATCCTCGACGCCGCGAAGTCGAAGCCCGAGCTGCGCGTGGTGAACGACCAGCGTGGCGCGCCGACCTCGAGCGGTGCGATCGCCGGCGCGGTGGCGCAGGTCCTTTCAAGTCCTGATCTTTCAAATAAGCCCGGCGGCATCTATCACCTGAGCGCAGCTGGAGAGACCACCTGGCATGGCTTCGCCACTGCGATTCTTCAGGAAAAGGGGCTGAAGACCCCGGTCATCGCAATTCGCAGCGACGAGTATCCCGCGGCGGCAAGGCGGCCGAAGAATTCGCTCTTGGACAACGCGAAGATCTTGGAATCGTTCGACGTTGCTCTTGAGGGGTGGTGGGAGGGTCTGCGTGCGGTGATGCGGACGATGCACTAAGATTCGACAATGGCGACAGCCGGACTCTGTGGTTTTGTCGCTAGACTAGAGAAACGGACGGGAGCGGACCATGAAATATCGCGTGCTGATCCAGCAGGACGAGGACGGAAAGTTCGTCGCGGAAGTGCCGGCTTTGCCCGGCTGTATTTCGCAGGGCGCGTCGCGTGCGGAAGCGTTGAATAACGCTCATGAGGCGGTCGAGGCCTATCTGGAGAGCCTCCGCTCGCACGGCGATCCAGTGCCGCCGCCGATCGACGAAGAGGTGATCGAGGTCAATGTTTGAGCAGTCTGCCGAGAATATCGGGGCGGGAGGCTATCGCTGCGCTCGCGAAGGCCGGATTCGAAAAGGACAGACAGAAGGGCAGCCATGTCGTGCTGCGTCATCGCGCGCCGCCGCATCGCCGCATAGTGGTTCCCGATCACCGCGAGCTTGCAACCGGAACCCTTAGGGCAATCATCCGGCAGGCTGGCCTGACGGTAGAGGAGTTCGGCGCGCTTCTTTGATACCGGGCCTGCGCTGAAAGGTGAGTCACCTGATGGATTTTATCGACCTGAAAACCCAATACGCGGCGCTGCGCGAAGACATCAACGCGCGCATCCAGCGGGTGCTGGACCACGGGCAGTACGTCATGGGTCCGGAAGTGAAGGAGCTCGAGGACCGGCTCGCCGCCTGGACGGGGGCGAAACATTGCGTCGCGGTCGCCTCGGGCACCGAGGCGCTCTTGATCGCGCTGCTCGCGCTGGAGGTCAAGCCCGGCGACGAAGTGGTGACCACGCCGTTCACTTTCGCCGCGACCGCGGAGATGATCGCGCTCATCGGGGCGAAACCGGTGTTCGTGGACGTGGAGGAGGACACCGCCAACATCGACGTTTCGCGGCTGGAGGCGGCGATCACGCCGCGCACCAGGGCGATCATGCCCGTGTCGCTCTACGGGCAGCCGGCGGATATGGATGAAATCAACGCCATCGCTTTGCGGCACAAGCTGCCCGTGATCGAGGATGCGGCGCAGAGTTTCGGTGCCACATACAAGGGGCGGAAAAGCTGCAACGTCTCGACCATCGGCTGCACCAGCTTTTTTCCCTCCAAGCCGCTTGGTTGCTACGGCGATGGCGGCGCGCTCTTCACCAGCGACGATGCGCTCGCCAGGGCGATGCGCGAGATACGCGTGCACGGCCAGAGCGGGCGCTACCAGCACACGCGCATCGGTGTCGGCGGGCGCATGGACTCCATCCAGTGCGCGGTCGTGCTCGCCAAGATGGAGCGCTTCGAATGGGAGATCCGGCAGCGCATCGCCATCGGCTCGCACTATGACGCTTTGCTTTCTTCTTCTTCTCACCTAAAGAAAATTAAAGTAAAAGCGGACCGCACCAGCGTCTACGCGCAGTACACGGTGCGCGTTCCCGGGCGCGCCCGGTTCGAACAGGAACTCAAGACGCGCGGCATTCCGAGCGCGGTGCACTATCCGCTTTCCCTGCACCAGCAGCCGGCCTACGCTTCGGGATACATGGGACAGTCATTCCCCGTCTCGGAGCGCCTCGCGCGCGAGGTCATCAGTCTGCCGATGCACGCGTATCTGGATGAAAATACCCAGCAAAAGATCGTTGCGGCAGTGCGCGAGGCGCTGCGCGGAGTATCTCCTTGAAATTGCTGGTTACAGGCGCGGCGGGATTCATCGGCATGCATTCGTGCATGCGGCTGCTCGAGCGCGGGCATGAGGTATTCGGCATCGACAACCTGAATGCCTATTACGACCCGGCGCTCAAGCACGCCCGGCTGAAGCAGCTGCAGAGCAAACCCAGGTTTTCCTTCGAGAAGCTCGATATCACCGATGAGCCTGCCATGCGTGCGGTCTTCGAGACGAGGCGCTTCGATGCGGTTCTGCATCTGGCTGCGCAGGCAGGCGTGCGCTACTCCCTGGAGAACCCGATGGCGTACGTGAGCAGCAACGTCGCGGGCTTCCTCAATATTCTCGAAGGCTGCCGCAAGGCCAGGATCGCGCACCTTTGCTACGCCAGCAGCTCCAGTGTCTATGGCGCGAATACCGAACTGCCGTTCCGCGAGGAGCACCGGGTGGACAGCCCGGTCAGCCTGTACGCCGCCACCAAGCGCGCCAATGAGTTGATGGCGTACAGCTATGGCAAGTTGTACGGAATGGCCTGCACCGGGCTGCGCTTCTTCACCGTCTATGGCCCCTGGGGCCGGCCCGACATGGCGCTGTTCATCTTCACGCGCGCGATCCTCGAGGGCAAGCCGATCCGCGTGTTCAACGGCGGCGAGATGCTGCGCGATTTCACCTACATCGATGACATCGCCGAGGCGGTGGCCGCGATCCTGGAACGGCCGCATCCCGGGGCGACGGATGGGCCGAAATCGCGTCTATTCAACATCGGCCATGGCTCGCCGGTGAAGCTGATGGATTTCGTGCGCGCGGTCGAACGCGCCCTGGGCAGGAAGGCGCAGATCGAGCTCGCGCCGATGCAGCAAGGCGACGTGCAGGCGACCTATGCTTCCACGGAAAAGCTGCGAGCCGAAATCGGCTATGCGCCCGCGACCCCCATCGAGGTCGGGGTCGAACGATTTGTCGCTTGGTACCGGGCACACTATGCCGGGGCCGGTGGGCTTGCGCCATGAGCGCGAGCGCGGTCGTTGCATGGGTGCGGACGCGGTCGTTGCGGTGGTCGGCCTGGGGTACGTCGGGCTGCCGCTCGCGGTCGAGTTCGGCAAGCGCCAGCGCACCATCGGCTACGACCGGTCGCGCGAACGGGTGGAGGAGATCGGGCGCGGCGAGGACGCTACCGGTGAACTTGGCGCCGACGAGTTGCGCGCCGCGAAAACCCTGAGCGTCACCGCGGACGCCGCGCTGCTCAAGGAGGCGGATTTCGTCATCGTCGCCGTGCCGACGCCGGTGGACGAGGCCAAGCGGCCCGACATGGAAATGCTGGTATCGGCTTCGCGCGCGGTCGGTGCGAACCTGAAGCGCGGCGCGACCGTGATCTATGAATCCACCGTCTACCCCGGGGCAACCGCCAGTATCTGCGTGCCGGCGCTGGAGGAGGCGTCGGGCCTGAAATGGAAGCAGGGTTTCCACGTCGGCTATTCGCCCGAGCGCATCAATCCGGCGACCGCGAGCACACGCTGGCGCGCATCGTGAAGGTGGTCTCGGGTGATTCGCCGCAAACGCTGGAGCGTGTCGCGGAGCTCTACAGCGGGATCGTCCCCGCCGGCGTGCACCGTGCCGCGAGCATCGAAATCGCCGAAGCGGCGAAAGTGATCGAGAACACGCAACGCGACCTCAACATCGCTCTCATGAACGAGCTCGCGATCATCTTCGACCGCCTGGGGCTCGACACGCGCGAAGTGCTGGCGGCGGCGGAAACGAAATGGAATTTCCTGCCGTTCAGGCCCGGGCTGGTCGGCGGCCATTGCATCGGGGTCGATCCTTACTATCTGACGCACCGTGCCGAGATGGCCGGCTACCACCCCTAGGTGATCCTCGCCGGACGCCGTATCAACGACGGCATGGCTAAATTTATCGCCGGGAAAACGGCCCGCCTGCTCGAGCAGGGCGGCAAGGCGCTCAGTGGCGCGACAATCAACCTGCTGGGCCTCACCTTCAAGGAAAATGTGACCGATATCCGCAATTCCAAGGTGGCGGAACTGCGCGCGGAACTCGTGGCGCTGGGCGCGTGCGTGCACGTGAACGATCCGCTCGCCAATCCGGTTGAGGCGAGGAACGAGTACGGAATAGAACTGGAGGAATGGTCCGCACTGCCGCGTGCGGATGCACTGATCCTCGCGGTAGCGCACAGGAGTTTCCGGGAACGCGGCACCGCGGAGTTTCTCGGCAAGCTCGCCCCCGGCGGCTGCGTGCTGGATATCAAGGGCGCCCTCGATCTCGACGCGCTACGCCGGGACGGCCGCACCTGCTGGAGGCTTTAAGTTGCAAAAACAGGGACAGACCACGTTTCCCGCCTGAGGATCGTGTCCGCCGGCGAGCGCCATGCTTGCCTCGCCAATTTGCCGAAGCCCGGATCCCAATCTG
>SHXL01000117.1 GCA_009693345.1 Betaproteobacteria bacterium | reverse complement strand
AGGGCGACCCAGAAATTGCCGATCGCAAGGGCGACGGTCGCCAGCAGGTAAGCGCCCACAGCGAACAGCGCGCCGTGGGCGAAGTTCGGGATGTTGAGGATCCCGGTGATCAGCGACAGGCCGAGCCCCATCAGGGCATACAGCATGCCCGTCGCGATCCCGTTGAGGATCTGTGCGGCGACGAAGCTCAGACGTTACGCCCGCAGAACCGCTCTGAATTACCGCTCAGAACTGGCCGATGTCCTTGCAGGCCCCGTATTCCTTCGGCAGCGGCGCATCCCCGGTGGCGATGATGTCGGCGAAGTCGGTCTCGTGCTTCATCGCCGATTTAGGCTTGCAGCGCATGAAGAAGTACGGACGGATGTTCTGGTGCGTGGCCGCATCCATGCGCATGCGCCCGACGATGTCGTTCACCTCGATCCCCTCCAGCGCCTTGACGACGTCCTGCACCTCGGCGGATTTCGCCTTGTCGAAGCCCGCCAGCAGCAGGCGCGTCATCGAGTAGGCGGCGGAGGGCGCGTAGCCCGGCGGGTTGCCGAACTTCGACTGGTAGCTCTTCACGAAGGCTTTCGCCACCGGAGTGTCGGCGGTGTAGTAGAAATTGGAGCCCACCCAGATGTTCTGCCGGATTTCCGGCGAGAGCTGCACCAGTTCCTCGACGCCGGAGGACCAGGTCATGATGAGCGGCACCTTGGGCGTGAGGCCGAAGTTGAAGATCTCGCGCGCGCCCGAGACCGCATCGGAACCGAAATTGATCATCGCCACCACGTCGGGCTTGTTGGCCGCCGCTTTCTGCACGTAGTTGGAGAACTCGCGCTCGCCGAGCGGGTGCCGGTCGGCGCCGACAAACTCCAGGCCGTGCGCCTTGCCGACCTCCTTGACGTACTTCTCGACCGACCAGCCGAAAGCGTAGTCGGCGACCAGCAGGTGCCAGCGCTTCGCCTTCGGATTGGCCTTCATGAAGGAATCCACCACGGTCTTCGCCGCGGTGTAGGGGCTCGCCGCCCACTGGAAGGAATAACGGTGGCAGCGCGCACCCGAGATGTCTTCGGTGCCGCCGCTGAACAGGTGCAGCACCTTTTTCCTTTTCGCAACCTCGGAGACCGCGAGCGCGACGCCTGAAGACCAGGGGCCGACGACGAATTTCGCGCCGTCGCCGTCCACCGCCTCTTCCGTGCGCCGCGTCGAGGTGCCGGCCTGCGTGGCGCCGTCGCGCGTGATGTACTTGATCGGCCGGCCGAGGATCTGCATGTTGCGCTCTTCGAGCGCCATCTTCATGCCGCGGTCGTTGATCGGGCCGACGTCGGCGAAGGCGCCGGTCTGGTCCCACAGGCCGAGGATCACGATCTCCTTCGATTGCGCGCGGATGATCGCCGGAAAACAAAGGCCGGCTGCGGTACTGGCGCCGAATTTAAGGATGTCCCTGCGGCTGAGTTTGCTCATGCGATCTCCCTTTTTCGAAGGCGAAAGACTACTCCATTGCCATCCCGGTATCATCCCCGCATGCAAAACGCCGTCGACCTCACCCGCGAGCTGCTGCGCTTCGACACCGTGAATCCGCCGGGGCAGGAGCGCGATTGCGCGCACAGGGCGGGCAGCCTGTTGAAAGAATGGGGTTTTTCCGTCGAATACTTTGAATACGAGGAAGGCAGGACCAGCGTCGTTGCGCGTATTGGCGGCTCGGATGGGAGGGCGCCGCTGTGCCTGACGGGGCACCTGGACGTGGTGCCGCTGGGGACGCGCAAGTGGTCGAAGGACCCGTTCTCCGGCGAAACGGACGGCGACCGTCTCTACGGGCGTGGTTCTTCCGACATGAAGGCCGGGGTCGCCGCGATGCTCAGTAGTGCGAAAAATTTGTCAAAGCATTTGAACAACACAGCGGGAATCGTCCTGGTACTCACCGCGGCGGAGGAAGGCGGCTGCGTCGGCTCGCGGCACCTCGCGGCGCTGCCCAAACTCATGGGCAGGGCGGGCGCGATCGTGGTGGGCGAACCGACCTCGAACTATCCGCTGGTCGGGCACAAGGGCTCGATCAAGTTCCACGCGGCGTTCACGGGCGTGTCGGCGCACGGCTCCATGCCGCAGCTGGGCGTGAACGCGATCTACAAGGCGGCGAAGGCAATCGCGAAGCTGGAGGAGTTTCAGTTCGGCGTGCCGGAGCACCCGGTGATGGGCCTGCCGTCGCTGAACGTCGGCACCTTCGCGGGCGGGAGCGGCATCAACCTGGTGCCCGATGCGGCGACGCTCGGCGTGGATGTGCGCACCGTGCCGGGCATGAATCATGAGGAATTGATTCTTCAATTCAATAAATTACTCAGTGATGCGCAAGTACAGGTGTTCGCGGACTCGCAACCGGTGTGGACGGAACCGGATGAAGAATGGGTGCAGCGCGTGTTCGCGATCTGCCAGCCGATCCTGAAGGAGAAGCCCGTGGCGCGCACCGCGCCGTACATGACCGACGCGGCAAACCTGCGCAAGGTCTACGCCGGCGCCCCGACCGTGGTGCTGGGGCCGGGCGAAGCGGCGATGGCGCACCAGACCGACGAGTACTGCAACATGGAGCGCATCCGCCAGTCGGTGCAGATTTACGAGGCGATCATCGAGGACTGGTGCCTGAAAGGCCCCGGAACCGCTTCATGATTGCCGGATGCGCGGCATCGAAGGAGCGCGTCACGCCTTCGGTGCGCGTTCTCCAGGGCGCGTGCGCCGCGCCACCTCGGTGGCCAGGGTTCCTCCTGACAACAGCATCGCGGCGAGGACCAAGAGGCTGCGCATCCCGCAACTATAATGTGCCGACCATGAGTATGCCCGCCCGTACGCTCGCCGCCGCGCTGTTCGCGCTCGCCGTTCCCGCTTTCGCGCAGTCCTGGCCCGCGAAGCCTGTCACGCTCGTCGTGCCGTTCGCGCCGGGCGGCGGCACGGACATCACGGCGCGCACGATCGCGGCGCGGCTGACGGCGAAGTGGGGCCAGTCGATGGTGGTGGAGAACCGCGGCGGCGCGGGCGGAATCCTCGGCGCGGATGCGGTGGCGAGGGCGAAGCCGGACGGCTACACGCTGCTCATCGCCAACGTCGGCGTTACGTCCATCAATCCGGCGCTCTACACCAAGCTGCCGTACAACCCGGACACTGCGTTCACTCCGGTGTCGCTCGTCTGCGAGTTGCCGTTCGTGCTGATGGCGAGCCCGTCGTTCCCGCCCAATTCGATCAAGGAACTCGTGGCCTACGCCAAAACGAAGCCCGGCGCGGTGACCTTCGCGAGTTCAGGGAGCGGCGGCTCGCCGCACCTCACCGCGGAAATCTTCCAGGCCGCCACCGGCACGCGGATGACGCACATCCCCTACAAGGGCGGCGGACCGGCGATGATCGACCTGATGTCGGGCCAGGTGAACCTGCTGTTCGCCTCGGTGCTGGAGGGATCGGGCCACATCAAGGCGGGCAAGTTGAAGGGCCTCGCCGTGTCGCACGCGAAGCGCAATCCCGCATTGCCCGATGTGCCCACGCTCGCCGAAGCGGGGGTCAAGGACGCGGAGTCGGGCTCGTGGATCGCGCTCCTCGCTCCTGCCGGCACGCCCGCAACGGTCATTGATAAATTGAATTCAGATATCAACGAAGCGGTCTCGGTGCCCGACGTGCGCGACAGGCTGATCGGGCAGGGCGCGGTGCCGCAAGCGGGCACGCCGAAGGAACTGCAGGCGCTGATCGACGCCGACCTGCGCCGCTACGGCCGCATCATCCGGGAGCAGGGGCTGAAGGCGGAGTAGATTTCATGGATGGGAGGAAATGATGAGGATCCTGACGTTTCTGATGCTGTCGCTGTGCGCTGCGGCAACGCACGCGCAGCAGGTGGTGCGCATTGTGGTGCCGTTTGCGGCCGGCGGGGTGCAGGACATCCTCGCGCGCACCATCGCGCCGGAGCTCGGCCCGCTCATCGGCAAGACCGTGGTCGTGGAGAACCGCGCCGGCGCGGGCGGCACGATCGGCAACGCGCTGGTGGCCAAGTCCGCGCCCGACGGCAACACGCTGCTGCTCGCCGCCGCGAGCCACACCATCACCGGCCACGTCTATGCGAAGCTTCCCTACCACCCGCTCGAGGACTTCACGGCCGTGGCGCATGTCGGCACGGTGGATTACGTGCTGATCGTGAATGCGAAGCTGCCGGCGAAGACGGTCGCCGAACTGGTCGCGTACGCCAAGGCCAATCCGGGCAAGCTCAACTATGCCACCGCGGGCGGCGGCAGCGCGACGCACCTGTCGATGGCCTACTTCGCGAGCGTTACTGGGATCGACATGGTGCACGTGCCCTACAAGGCGACCAACGAGGCGGTGAACGAGGTGCTGGCCGGCCGCGCCGACGCGGTGATCGCCTCGACCATCGGCGCGCTCGGCTTTACCAAGGATGCGCGCGTGCGCATGCTCGGCGTCACCGGCGCGCAGCGCTCCAAGTTCGTCCCCGAGCTGCCGACCATCGCCGAGAGCGGGGTGCCGGGCTACGCGTTCGATTCCTGGATGGGTTTGCTCGGCCCGGCGGGCATCCCGAAGGCCACGCTCGACGCGCTGAACGGCGCCGTGGCAAAGATCCTGCAGAATCCGGCCACGCTCGAGCGCCTGGACAAGCAGGGCGTGATGCCGCGCGCACTCTCGCCGGAGGCGTTCGCCGCGCTGCTGCGCGAGGACTACGCGCGGATGGGGCGCATCGTGAAGGCGGCGGGCGCGAAGATCGAGTAGAAATCGGGGCAGCATGAATCATGCAAAAAACGACTGAATTGAACGTGATGTCCTCGATCGCGATGCGCGAGGCGCTGCGCGAGCTCGCGCCGATGTTCGAGCAGGCGAGCGGCCACCAGGTGACGCTCCATTTCGCGGGGGGCGTGGATATCGCGCGGCGCCTGCGTGCGGGCGAAGGCGGCATGGATGTGGTCGTTCTCCCGGCAGGCGTCGTCGACGATCTGGCGCAGGCCGGCGCAATCGTCGCCGGGAGCCGCGTGGACTTCGCCCGCTCGACGATCGGCGTGGCGGTGCGCGCCGGCGCGCCGCGGCCCGACCTGGGCTCGGCCGAGGCTTTCAAGCGCGCGCTGCTGGCGGCGAAGTCGATCGCCCTGTCGAGCGGCCCGAGCGGCGTCTATCTCACGGAGCTCTTCAAGCGGATGGGAATTCCGCGGGAAAAGGTCGTGGAGGCGAAGCCCGGCACGGCGGCGGGCGACCTGGTGGCGGGCGGCGAGGCGGAAATCGGCTTCCAGCAGGTGAGCGAACTGCTCCCGGTGCAGGGCATCGATTTCCTCGGGCCGCTGCTGGCGGAATTGCAGCACGCGACCGTGTTCTCCGGCGGCCTGCTCGCGAAATCGGCCGCGCCGCAGGCCGCGCGTGCGCTGATGCAATACATCGCCTCTCCGGCGGCGGCGCCGGTGCTGCGGGCGAAAGGGATGGAGCCAGCGTAATTCATTGATTCATCTGATGGCAAAAGGATGAGATGAAGATAGATTGGGACGTGCCGATCGCGATGGACGACGGGCTGGTGCTGCGCGCGGATGTTTTTCTTCCGCAGGAGGCGGGGCGCTATCCGGCGATCCTTACCTACGGCCCCTACGGCAAGGGGCTCGCCTTCCAGGACGGCTACAAGACGGCGTGGGAGATCATGGCGCGCGAGAACCTGGACGTCCTCGCGGGTTCGTCGAACCGGTACCAGAACTGGGAAGTGGTGGATCCGGAAAAATGGGTCCCCGACGGCTACGCTGTGGTGCGCGTCGACTCGCGCGGCGCGGGGCGCTCCCTCGGATACCTGTGCCACAACAACGCGCGCGAGACGCGCGACATCCATCTTTGCGTCGAATGGGCGGCGGCGCAGCCCTGGTGCACGGGCAAGATCGGCATGAACGGCATCTCCTATTACGTGAGCAACCAGTGGCGGGTGGTGGCGACCGCATCGGCATGCTCGACACGAAGACCGGGCAGTTCAAGGAGTGGCAGGTCGCGCCGCGCTGGTCCGCGCCCTACGACGTGGCGATCGACAGGAACGAGGAGGCCTGGACCGGCTCGATGATTACCGATTTAGTGACGCGCGTGGACACGCGCACCGGGCGCTCGGTCGAATACCTGCTGCCGCGCAGCACCAACATTCGCCGCGTGTTCGTCGACAACTCCACCACCCCGGTGACGTTCTGGGTCGGCAGCAACCACGGGGCCTCCATCGTCAAGCTCGAACCTCTGGATTAAGCACATGAGAACATTTTCTGCGTTGCTGTGCGTTGTGTTGGCGGCCCTCGCCGCGCCGGCGTTCGCACAGGGCTATCCCAACAAGCCGGTGCGGGTCGTGATCGGTTATGCGCCGGGCGGGTCGGCCGACGCCGGCATCCGCCCGCTGGCCCGCGTGCTCGAGCCGCTGCTCGGCCAGCCGCTCATCATCGAGAACAAGCCGGGCAACGCCGGCGGCGTGGCGATGGAGTTCATGGTCAAGGCGCCGGCCGACGGCTACACGCTGTATTACTTCGACAGCGGGCCGCTGACCGTCGCGCCGCACCTGATCAAGGTCGGCTACAACAGCATCACGTCGTTCACGCACCTGGGCCACGTCTGCGGCAGCGGCAGCATGCTGGTGGTGCATCCGTCCACGCCGTTCAGGAGCGTGGCCGAGGTGATCGCGGCCTCCAAGCAGGACCCGAACAAGTGGAGCTACGGCACCTCCGGGGTTGGCGGGCCGCATCACCTGTCGGGCGAATACTTCAAGAGCGTCACCGGCGCCAACCTGCTGCACATTCCCTACAAGGGCGGCGGGCCGGCGATGACCGACCTGATGGGCGGCCAGCTGCCGATGCTGTTCTCCTCTCTCGGTCCGGCGGTGGGCGCGGTGAAGAGCGGCAAGATCCGCTCGCTGGGCGTCACCTCGCTCACCCGTTCCGCGGCGTTTCCGGATGTGCCGACGTTCGACGAACTGGGCATCAAGGGTTTCGACTCCACCGCCTGGTACGGCCTGCTCGGGCCGGCCGGTCTGCCGCCCGAGGTCGTGGCGCGCTGGACGCAGGCGCTCGCGAAGGCCGCGACGGACAAGGCCGGCATGGATGCGATCAACGCCACCGGCTGCGACGTCGAGATCCTCGGTCCCGCGCAGACGGTCGAGCGCATCAAGGGCGATTCGGCCAAGTGGGGCCGCGTCGTGAAGGAAGCCGGCATCAGGGCTGACTGAGGCCCCCAGGGAGGCGTCGTGAACAAGAATTCCCGTGCATTCCTGCAGGCGGCGCTTGCCGCGTGCGTCTTCGCGCTCGCCGCCTCAGGCGCGGCCGCGGTCTATCCGGAAAAACCGATCCGCTTCGTGGTCCCGTTCCCTCCGGGGGGCGGAGTGGACATCGTGGCTCGCTCGCTCGCGGAGAAGCTCTCGCCCCGTCTCGGCCAGCCGATCCTCATCGAGAACAAGCCGGGCGCCGGCACTACCATCGGCACGGACGCGGCGGCGAAGAGCGCGCCCGACGGCTACACGTTCCTGGTGGGCCCGATCGGCGGGCAGGCAATTGTGCTGCTGCTGCACAAGAACCTCACGTTCGACATCCGGCGCGATTTCGCCCCGGTCACGAGGCTCGGCCAGGGAACGATCGCGCTGATCGTGCCCGCGTCGTCGAAGGCGAAATCCGCTGCCGAGCTGGTGGCGCTCGCCAAGGCGAGTCCCGGCAAGCTCACGTTCGCGTCATCGGGGACGGGGGCGCTGATCCACCTCACCGGGGAACTGTTCAGCCAGGCGGCGGGCATACGCATGACGCACATTCCGTACAAGGGTACGACGCAGATCCTGCCCGACATCCTGAACGGGCGCATCGACATGGCGCTTGACAGCCTGCCCGCCTACCTGCCGCACCTCAAGTCGGGGAAATTGCGCGCGCTCGCGGTGGCGTCGCGCCAGCGCTCGGCGCAGTTCCCGGAGCTGCCGACGCTGCTGGAATCGGGTTTCCCCGGCGTCGTTTCCGTGACCGACTACGCCCTCTACGCGCCCGCGGGCACGCCGAAGGAGGTGATCGCACTCGTCAATCGCGAAATCGGCGCGGTGCTGCAGATGGCGGACCTGCGCGCCAAGCTTGCCGCGCAGGGCACCGAAGTCTCCGGCAGCACGCCCGAAGCGCTCAAGGACGAATTGCTCGACGAAATCGTGAAGTGGGCGAAAGTCATCCGCGACGGCAACATCAGGGCGGAATGAAAATCGGGGTCTGACCCCGATTCCTATTTCTTCGGCTCGCGGATCATCTTCGGCCCCCCTTGGCCGACGGTGCGCTCATAGGATCCGTCGCTGGTCTTCACGTACTTGGTCATGCCGAGGTCTTTCAGCCTGCTGTCGGATTTCGTCGAGAATTTTCCGTGCACCGGAACGGCGCTGATGAGGCGCTCGACCGGCTTGCCGCAGTCAGGGCACCTCTTGAGCTTGGCGTCGGCGACGCGCTGGTAGACCTCGAAGCGGCCGTCGCACTGCTTGCATTTTCCTGAGAGCGGGGCGTATTCGTAGATCGGCATGGCGCGATCCTACGCCGGGTTTCCCGGCAGCTGCTCGCTGCCCGGGTCGATGTGCGACCAGGACCGTGCGCTCTTTGTCCAAATATTTGTGACGATCTTCATCGCGGAGGAATCGTCAATGGACCCGGCCCGCACCACCAGCCGTTCCGGGCTCGCCTCGCGCTGGCTGTAGATCGGCGAGCCGCAGTCGCCGCAGAAGAAGCGCAGCAGCGTGCGGCCGCTGTCGGCCTTTGCGGCGTAGCGCTTCGGCGTGCCCTGCGTGAT
>SHXL01000116.1 GCA_009693345.1 Betaproteobacteria bacterium | reverse complement strand
TTAAAAGACGTCGAGATAGGCAGTGTGGGAGAAGTTCTCCTGACCGGGCCTTCGACTATGACTGGCTATTATAAAAACTCATCGGCTACTGCGGAAACGCTGATCGATGGCTGGATACGAAGCGGCGATTTGGGCATGAAGGACAAGGACGGCTTTCTTTATATCGTCGGACGCAAGAAGGACTTGATCATCCGTGGCGGCGCTAACGTTTATCCGGCGGATGTAGAGGAGGCGTTGTATACGCATGCAGAGGTCGTTGAGTGTGCCGTCGTCGGCAAGCCGGATCAGATTTTTGGAGAAATCGTCAAAGCGTATGTTGTAAAGAATGCAAGCCACACCACGGCGGAGCAATTGATATCCCACTGTAAGACGAAGCTCGCCGACTACAAAGTGCCGAGCGAAATTGAGTTTGTCAATGAGCTGCCAAAGGGGCCTACGGGGAAAATTCTTCGTCGCGAATTGCGAAATTGATCTGGTCCAATTTGCAAGGCTCAACCGCGGAGCAGGTGATGGAGACGCTCGCCAGGCATCTCGGCGTCAATATCATCCACGTCGATGCGTCGGCCGAGTTCATGAAGAAGACGGATAGGACACTCTATCCACCCCTGACCACACGGCGCCGCACGATTTGCTCATTCTCCCGCTCCCCGGTCCCAGTTTGAATGTCGGCTTCGGGTCGGAAGCCGACGTTCGACCCCCATTCGCTGCAGTGCGGCAACAAAGCCGCCGGACTGGACCGGACCGGACGACGTCTGCTGGTTAGGAGCGGTGATTCTCGGGAGCACTTACGGGGAGTTACGTTTGTTGGCGACGCTCTGGTTCAACTGAGTGAATAAAAACAGTGTAGGTATCTGCGGGACGGAGCGCTCGTGCAAGATCCAAGGCATGGCCAATTGCCCCCCTGTGATACGTCCCGTGATTGATGATGTGAAAGAGGATCTCCTGGCGTGTCATGGCACCGCGCTTGCCATCTACGAAGTCAAAGTAGACAGATTCCGTTAGCTGGTTCGGCGGCAGGGTTTCGCCATATTTTGTAAACCATTTATCTGAATCGGTAATTCGTTGGCTTAATTCCTGAAGGCCCGGAACTACCTCGGTATTTGTCGAAGTGTGCGGTGGTGAAACACCGAGAAGGCGTGCTCTGAATAGCTCCTCGACTCTGACCATGTGATTGAGTTGTTGAAGTGCGAACGCAATGGCAGAAGGAGAGTTTTCCCCGTCAATGACTTCAACCGCAGCGAGAGTGCGTTGATCAGCCCATTGCTTGTATTTGAGCGCGCTGATGAGCATAAGGGTGTCCATAACAAACCTAACGTGCTATAGACCGCACGAATGCAGGACTAAATTTTTGCTCTTTGTCCGACGTCTTCACGAATGTTCCTTTCGACATCCATCCTTAGCTGTCAATAACGATTCCGAGAAAAGCCACAGTAGTCAGCTTTGGCAATCCGGAGGCTTACTCGATCCAAAATCTACACCCTGAATGTCGGCTCTGGGTCGGAACCCGACATCCGACTGTTTTTCGCTGCGGTGCGGTAAGAAACCGCCAGACTGAGCCGAATGACGGCTGGCCAGGAGCAGTCCTTCGCGGGTGTATTGCTCGATCACCCTTTCCCCTCGAAGTGGTGCCGCTTTCGCCATCATTCCGCGACGGAGCACAATGGGGCTTATGTCTTCTCGTGAGCCGCTATTGGTAAAAAAAACCGGGGTTCGAATCCAGATGCTCTAGTCGATCTTTGCGCCTGACTCCTTCACCACCTTCGCCCACTTCGCCACCTCCTCGCGCAGGAATGCGGCGTGCTCGGCGGGGGTGCTGGGGGAGGCCCCGTATCCCAGGTCGCTCAGGGTCTTGCTCATCGCCGGATCTCGCACGATGGCCATCACGGCGGCGTTGATCTTCTCGATCACCGCCTGCGGCACGCCGGCCGGCCCCATCAGGCCGAAATACCCGTTGGCGTCGTAGCCCGGCACGCCGGACTCGGCGATGGTCGGCACGTCGGGAAGCGCGGGCACGCGCTTGGTGCTGCTCACGCCTAGCGCCTTCACCTTGCCGCTCTTCACGTTCGGCACCGCGGTCGGCGTGGTCGCGAACGACACCGAGACGTGGCCGGCGAGCAGGTCGTTCATGGCGGGCGGGGCGCCCTTGTACGGCACGTGGATCATGTCCGTGCCGGTCATGCTCTTGAACAGCTCTGCGGCGAGGTGCGGCTGGCTGCCGTTGCCCGCCGAGCTGTAGGGGAGCTTGCCGGGCTGGCTCTTCAGCAGAGCGATGAACTCCTTTACCGACGCGGCGGGCACCGAGGGGTGCACGACCAGCACCTGCGCGGTCTCCGCGACGAGCCCCATCGGGGCGAAGTCCTTCAGGATGTCGTAAGTGAGCTTGGGGTAGAGGCTGACGTTGATGCTGTGGATCGTCGAGGCCATGAACAGCGTGTAGCCGTCCGCGGGCGATTTGGCGGCATGTTCGGCGCCGATGTTGGCGCCGCCGCCCGGGCGGTTGTCGACGATGATCGCCTGCTTCCACTGCTCGGAGAGCTTCTGGCCGAGGGCGCGCGACAGGATGTCTGTGCCGCCGCCGGCCGGGAACGGGATCACGATGCGCACCGGCCTGTTCGGGAAGTCCTGCGCCAGGGCGCCCCCGGACAGCAGGCAGGCGATTGCGGTCGTTGCGAATGCGAGTTTTATGGCGAGCTTCATGGTTCCTCCTCGGTTACCTCAGGCTTCTTGAAACAGCCGGCCGGCGCCGGGAATCGTGCGGCGGTCGCCGATGCCACGCAGGCTACCCCACATCGCTGCCTGGTTGCTGGTGACCACCGGCTTGCCGCTCTCGCGCTCGACCGCCTCGATGATGTCGAGCGTACGGAAGTTGGAGCAGCTGATGAACACCGCGTCGGCTTCCGGGCGCACCACCTCCATTGTCAGCGCCTTGACCTGCTCGGGCTGCACGCTGCCGTGCGCCTGGGTGCCCAGGCCCTTCATTGCCACGACCTCGAAGCCGTCGGCCTCGAGGTATTCGCGCAGCTTCTCGTTCATCCACGGTTCGTAGGGGGAAGCGACGCTGATCTTCTTCGCCCCCATCTTCCGCAGCGCCTCGACGATCGAGGCCGACGAGGTGGTGGTGGAGATGCCGGTGCGCCTCTGCAGGTCGACGGCGAAGTCGCGGTCTTCCTGCGGGGTCTTCAGGAAGCCGCTGCCGGTGCATCCGAAGCAGATGGCGTTCACCTTGGCGTGCGAGAGCAACTCCGCGGCCTCGGGCGCCTGCGTGCTCAGCCACTTCACGTTTTCCTCGGTATCGGCGGTGTGGCGGATGCGCTGGGCGTGCAGCGAGGTCCCCTCGCCGGCCATGCGCTTGAACTCGTACTCCATCACCGTGTTCCACGACGGCACGATGACGCCGAGCTTGAGGCCCCAGGTGCTCATTGGGTGCTCGCCCCGGTGGCCTTGACCACCTTCGACCAGCGCGCGAGGTCCTCGCGGATGAAGCGGTCGAACTCCTCCGGACTGCTGCCGACGATGACCGCGCCCATCGTGTTCATGCGCTCCTTCACTTTCGGGTCCTGGAGGGCGCGCGTGGCGGCTTCGTTCAGCCGCTGCACGACCGGGCGCGGCAGGCCGGCGGGACCGGCGAGGCCGGTGATGCCGTTCACCTCGAAGTCCTGGATACCGAGCTCGCCGAACGTCGGCACGTTGGGCAGCGGCGTCCAGCGCGTTTTCGAGGTGACCGCGAGCACGCGGATGCGGCCCGCCTGCGCCGGCGCGACCGAGGTGCTCGCCTGGTCGAAGTAGGACTCGGTCTGTCCGCCGATCACCGAGGTCATCGCGGGCGCGCCGCCCTGGTAGGGCACCAGGATGAACTGCGTGCCGGTGAGCATCTGGAACAGCTCCGACACGAGGTGGTTGGAGGTGCCGGTGCCGCCGTTCGCCTGCGACACGGTGCCGGGCTTCTCCTTCGCGCGCTTGATGAGGTCGTGCACCGACTTGTCCGGCGATTGCGCGTTCACCACCAGGGCGAACGGCACGTACTGCACATTCATGATCGGCGTCAGGCCCTTCACCGGGTCGATCGGCCAGTTCTTGTAGACATTCGGCCCGACGGTGAAGGTGCTGCTGCTGCCCATCAAGATGGTGTAGCCGTCGGGCGCCGCCTTGAGCGCCACGTCGGTGCCGATCATGCCGCCGCTGCCGGGGCGGTTCTCCACCACTACCGGCTGCTTGAGGAACTCGCTCATGCCCGGCGCCAGCACGCGCGCGGTAACGTCGATGTTTCCGCCCGGGGAAGCCGGCACGATGATGCGGACGGGACCTGCGGGATAGGTTTGCGCGCCGGCTGCCGCGGCGTAGAAGAGCAGGGCGACGATAAGCGGAAATCTCACGCTGGCCTCCTCATTTGAAGTCGTAAAGCTCCGCCGGATTGTCGACGAGGATGCGCTTGCGCAGCTTCTCGTCTGGCACCCAGCGCACGAAGGTGTCGAAGAGGTCGCCATCGTTCGGCATGGCCGGGTTCTTCGACTTGCCGCCGGGGCCGCCGGGCTGCGGCCAGATATGTGGCCAGTCGCTGCCCCACACCAGCCGGTTCGGCGCCGCATCGATGAGCGCCTGCGCGAACGCGTCGATCTCGGACCAGGGCTTGCCTTTCTCGCTCAGGCGGTAGGGCGCGGTGAGCTTCACCCATGCCTTGCCGTCCTTCATCAGGCGTAGTAGTGCCTTGAAGCCGGCCGTCTCGAGCCCCTTTTGCGGGTACACGTAGCCGAGGTGGCCGAACGAGAACGGGATCGGCATGTCGCCGATCTGCTTGGCAAGGTCGGGGAATTCGTCCACGTGCATGAGGAACTCGGCGTGCCAGCCGAACGGCTGGACCTTCTTCGCCAGCGAGCGCAGCGCCTCGAGGTCGAGCTTGCCCTTGCCGTACTTGAGGTCGACGATGTTGAGGCGCACGCCGCGCACGCCCTTGGCGTGCAGGCGCTCGATCTCCTTCACGTCGACGTCGAACGGCACCACCGCAATGCCGTGCAGGTGCTTGTCCTTCGCCATCGCGTCGAGCATCGCGCTGTTGTCGAAGCCGTAGATGCTCGGCTGCACCAGCACGCCGCGCTTCACGCCGATTGCATCCAGCATGTGGCGGAACTCCTCCGGCAGCGCGGGCGCCGGCGTGTACAGGCCGGTTGGGAGGATCGGGTAGCCGGGGATCAGCACGTGCGCGTGCGTGTCCACGGCGTTCGCCGGCACGGCGGCCGCGGGCTTGCGCGGGTGCGGGTCGTGCCCGGCGGAAAGGGGCAGGTCGGGTTGGGTCATGTCCGGATTCTCCTTTTCTGTCAACGCCAGCTCGCGAGCACGTTTTTCACCTGGGTCTGCAGCGCGTCGCGGAAGAACTCGGAGTCCATCGCGCTGTACAGCAGGGTCGCGCCGCCTGCCTCGATCCACTGCTTGTTCTGCGCCATGTCGCCGATGCCGCCGACGGAGAAGTCCTTGCCGTGCTTCTTGCAGGCCTTGATCGCCGCGGTGTAGCCGGCGACGAGGGTCGGGTGCTTGTAGTTGCCGAGCTCGCCGAGCTCGGAGGTGAAGTCGTTGCTGCCGCTGCCGATCAGGTCGACCCCGTCGGCCGCGGCGATTTCCTCGATGTTGCGGCAGCCCGCCTCGCTCTCGATGAGCGGCATGAAGACGGTGACCTTGTTGGCGAGCCGGTTGTGGTGCGGCGAGGGCACGCGGCGCAGGTTGAACAGCGGTAGGCCGATGATCTGCGAGCGGAGACCCTGCGGCTGGAATTTGCAGGCGCGCGCGAGATCGGTCGCCTGCTCGGGGCTCTCGATGCGCGCCGCCATGATCCCCACCGCGCCGCCGTCTAGCAGCCGGCCGATCACGCCGTACTCGCGCTCCGGCACGCGCACGAACGGCACGATTTCCGCGTCGAGCGACGCCGAGCAGATCTGGGCGCAGAGGTCGATCGACATGGTGCTATGCTCGAGGTCGATCCAGATCAGATGGTGCCCGGTAGCCTTCGCCACCTTCACTATGTCCACGGTGCGCGCCGCGCGCACGCCGAGCGCCATGACCGGCTCGCGCTTGGCGAGCATGTCGATGATCACGTTGCGTCCATTCCTGAGCAGCCAGCGCCGCTCTTCCGGCATTGCCTCTTCGTCGGTCACGCTTCCTTCTCCTTTTCACATGTCGTCCTGCAGCCGGTCGGCGATGTCAGGAGCGCTACTGGACTGTCGGATAATCCTCGTGAGCTGCTTGCAATTTAGGTCCAGCGGCAGAGAGAGTACCACCGGCCTCAATGGATCATCTCCAGAGGCAGGCCCATGTTGATGCCGGTCAAACCGAGAGGCCGCCAATGACCGCTATGGGTGAAAGCTGCCGTTCGACCGCCTGTTCGCTGCAGCGCGGTAGGGAGCTACCCGTCAGGGCTCAATGACGGCTCCCGGCCAGGAGCGGACATTCGCGAGTCTGTTGCTCGATCACCCTTTTCCCTCGAAATATTACAGCCTTCGCCATCAACCGACGGTGCACAACCGCGCGTACGTCATCTTGGCCTCGCGCTGACGGCCGATTTCCGAATCGCCGCTGACGACGCAAAGTTCAGCGCGAACTTCAGCCGTCTCGGCTACTACCCCGGATTCGGCCTCACGGTGACGCTTCCACGGTTAGTCGGTTTGCAACAAGCGTCCTTGATGCTGTGCACAGGGCGCAGGGTGGCCGCGGCGGACGCGGTGCGCATGGGCTTGGCCGAATCTTTGGTGCCTCGAAGCGAATTGGAGGACTCGAGTCTGGCGTTCGCATCGGAGATCGCAGAGTCGGCGCCGCTTTCGGTGGTCGCCATCCGCCGTCGAATGCGCGAAGGCCTCGCTGACGCCGTCGAAGCGGCGATAGCGCTGGAATCAGCAGAGCAGGCGCGCGCGCGACGCGCGACTTTGCTGAAGGCACCCGGGCATCGACTGAGCGGCGAAATCCACAATTCTCTGGTGACTGATTCACAGCCTCACCCGGCAAACTAACAGGAAAATAATTCTTCGGTCCGTACTGGTGCAGCGCGTCGGCATGAAGGTGGAATGCTGGAACCCCGCGATTTGGTTCGCACTTCAACTAGATGCGTCGGTCAGCGTCCTGAGTTCTTCTGCGGCGACACAACACCGTTCCTGAAGCCCAATCCCGCATCCCTATTCCACCTTCGCGCCTGACTGCTTCACCACCCGTGCCCACTTGACGATCTCCGCGTTGATGAACACCGCGTATTCCTGCGGCGTGTTTCCGACCGGGTCCGCCGCCTGGGTGAGCATGCGTTCCCTGATTTCCGGGAGGGCAATGATCTTCACCACGTCCGCGTGGACCTTGTTCACCACGGCGGCCGGAGTGTTGGCTGGTGCCATGAAGCCGAACCATGCGGTGACCTCAAAGCCCGGCACGGCGTCGCCTACCGGCGGCAGGTCCGGCGCCGACTGGTTGCGCGCTGCGCTGGTGATGCCTAGGCCGCGCAACGCACCGGTCTTGACGTGCGGCAGCACCACCGGCGCGTTGTGGAACAGGACCTCGATCTGGCCGCCGAGGGTATCGGTGGTCATCTGCGCGCTCGACTTATAGGGTATATGCAGCATGTCAATCCCGGTGAGCACCTTCAGCAGCTCAGCCGCGAGGTGCGGCGAAGTGCCGCTGCCCGGCGACGCGTAGCGCAGCTTGCCGGGATTGGCCTTGGCGTAGGCGACCAGTTCCTGCACGCTCTTCACCGGCACGCCCGGGTGGACGACCAGCAGGTTCGGGACCTTTGCCACGAGGGTGATCGGCGCAAGGTCCTTCACCGGATCGAACGGCAGGCTGGAATACATGCTCACGTTCACGCCGATCGGCCCGATGGTGTTGAAGAGCAGCGTGTAGCCGTCGGCCGGCGCCTTTGCGACCCGGTCGGTGCCGATGTTGCCGCCGGCGCCTACCAGGTTGTCGATGACGAACGGCTGTCCCCACTGCTCGGAGAGCTTCGGCGTGATCAGGCGCGCCAGGAAGTCCGGTGCGCTGCCGGGAGGTGCGGGCACGATCAGCCTAACCGGCTTGGCGGGCCACGGCTGCGCCGAAGCGCCGGTCACGAGCAGGGCGGAAAGCACGCAAAGTGCGTTCAGCAGGAATCTCATGTCCACTCCTCTTGTGTACCCGGAAACTCCAACACTAGCAGTTCCAGGCCTTCTTTCGCCGCGCACAGCGCCGGGGTTTCATTGTTCGAGATGAATACCGCGGCAAAGCGCGGCAGGCGCTCGCCGTTCATGATCAGCGCGCCACCGATGACCAGCAAGTAGCGAAGTGCGGCGGAATGGCCCGGCACGCTTGCGGCGCAGTTCGGCGCAACACGCAGGGCCCTCGCCCCGATGCCGTCGGGCTGCGGCTCCCACAGTGCCGTCGCTTCGGACCCGCCGTGGGCGGCGAGATTCGCGGCAGGCAAAGGCGGCCAGGCCCTGGCGAGCAGATGGCGCTTGCGCCCTTTCGCCATCTTGTCGCGCGCGCCAGGCAGGAATTGCGCGCCCGGATCTGTGCGAGCGCGCAGCGTAAAGTAGGAGAGGCCCTTCGGCCCGGCGATGACTGGCCCGTAGCCGGTGTGCGCGCCGGCGTAATGCACGCGGACCGGCGCCACGGCGTTGCGGCCGAGGAAGCCGTCGCCCTCGACGATCACCTGGACCTCGTTTTCCTGGTGGAAGTGCGGCTCGATCGTGGTGCCCGGGTCCTGCTCGACGAGGAACGCCTGCGGCGCCAGCGTGCGTTCCGCGGCCGGGCCGACCGCTGCGCCCGGAGGCGTC
>SHXL01000115.1 GCA_009693345.1 Betaproteobacteria bacterium | reverse complement strand
ATCAAGCCGACCTCGCCCGCCGGGATCTACCTGCAGGAGCACGATATCGCGGTGGCCGACTTCAACAGCTACGGCGCGCGCCGCGGCAACCACGACGTGATGATGCGCGGCACCTTTGCCAACGTGCGCATCAAGAACCTGATGCTGCCGGGAACCGAAGGCGGCGTGACGTTGTACAAGGGCGAAAAGCTGCCGATCTACGACGCGGCGATGCGCTACATCGCCGATGGCACGCCGACGGTCATCTTCGGCGGCGAGGAATACGGTACCGGGTCCTCGCGCGACTGGGCGGCCAAGGGCACCCAGCTGCTCGGCGTCAAGGCGGTGATCACGCGCAGCTTTGAGCGCATCCACCGCTCCAACCTGGTCGGCATGGGCGTGCTGCCGCTGCAGTTCACGGGCGCCGACAGCGTCGCCACCCTGGGGCTAAAGGGCGACGAGGAAATCTCCATCTTCGGCCTGGGCGACATCCATCCGCAGCAGGATTTGATGCTCGAAATAAAAAGAGCGGACGGCACCACGCAGCAGATCAAGGTCAAGTCGCGCATCGACACGGCGATCGAAGTCGACTACTACAAGCACGGCGGCATTCTGCCCTACGTGCTGCGCGAGCTGATCTCGAAGGCCGGGCCGGCGAAGGTAAAAGCCGCATAACAGGAAAGTGCGCTGCGTCGGGCTGTTTTTTCTTTTTGCAGCCTTCAGCCTTTTAGGCCAGGCTGAAGAGCTTGGCGGTCCGCAGCTCATGGCTGAACTGCGCAAGGGCGGCTACGTGCTCTACATCCGCCACGCGTCCACGGATTTCAGCAAGAACGACGCGAAGATGACCTCCTACGAGGATTGCGCCAGCCAGCGCAACCTTACCGACAAGGGACGCGACGAGGCGCGCGCCGTCGGCGCCCAGATCAGGCGCCTCGGCATTCCGATCGGCAAGGTCTACGCCAGCCCGTTGTGCCGCACCGTCGAGACCGCGGTGCTCGCCTTCGGCAAGGCCGAGAAGACGCAGGAAGTGCGCGGCGGCCCGGTGCAATCGGACGATCCGAAGCGCTACGATCCGCTGCGCAAACTGCTTTCGACTCTCCCGCCGAAAGGCGTGAACAACGTCGTCTCGAGCCACGGCAATCCGTTCTTCGCCCTCTTCGGCGCGCCCTACCTTGCCGAAGGCGAAATTGCGGTGGTGCGGCCGGGGGGCAATGCGCGTTTCGAGGCGGTCGCCCGCATCCAGCTCGGCGACTGGGAAGCTCTGGCGCCTTAGCGCGCCGGCAGCCGCCCGACAAGGCGGTGGAGCCCAAGGCGCGAGAGCACTTGACGGTAGCGGGCGATGAAGGAATGGATCCGCTCGAGCAGCGGACGCAGCCGCGGGCTGCCCCAGAACCGCGCCGCGCGCTTCAGTCCCGCGGGCGCGTACACCGCTTCGAAGGCATCCTTCCCGACCAGCCAGCACCTTCCGGGGCTGCGTGCGTGAAAACGCGCCATCAGTTCCTCGCGCGTAACGCCCTCGCAGGCGATCTTCCGGCAATCGAAATTCCAGGCCGAGCAATCCTCGAGACGCAGCCCAGCTGGGTTCAGGCCGCGCAGCGCGTGCATTTCCGTCGCGCAAAGCGGGCAGGACTTGTCGTAATAAGCGGTGAGCGGGAGGCAGGCTTTCTGCGCGGTGTTCATGCGACCTTCAGGAACGCCTGCACCCTCGCGCCCAGCCTGACCAGGCGCTTGAGGAACGCGTTGTCCATCGCCAGCATCTGATCCGTCCAGCCGGCGAGCGCCTTCATGAGCGAGAGCGTTTCGCGCAGGCGCTTCTGCGTTCCGGCGTCCTCGCGCGCGAAGTCGCGGCTCGCGACGCAGCCGCGCAGGAAGGCCACCGTCGGATCGAATTCCCGCGCCTTCCTTTCTTTCACGAGGATGCGCATCAGTTCCCAGGGGTCCTGCACGGTCTCGAAGTGGTCGCGCCGGTCGCCCGCCAAGTGCACCACCCGGACCAGGTCCCAGTTCTGCAGCTCGCGCAGGCTGCTGCTCACATTCGACCTCGCCACCTGCAGGATCTCGGCGATCGCCTCGGCGTGCATCGGGCGGCCGAGCAGGTAGAGCAGCGCGTGCATCTGGGCCACGGTGCGGCTTACGCCCCAGCGCGTGCCCATCTCGCCCCAGTGCAGGACGAAGCGCGACCCCGTGGCGCCCACGGCATCGGTCAGTGCGTCCTCGGCGGTGGGGATGGTGGCCATGGCTTGACGCAAGGCTAAACTTGTCTTATTATTCTGTCAAGACAGAATTTACCGAAAGTACAGATCATGAGAGCAATGGTCTTAGGCGGCACCGGGTTCGTCGGTCGCCACGTCGCGGCAGCGCTGCACGCTCGGGGACACGCTGTGGTGATCGGCACGCGCCACCCGAAGCGCGCGCTGAAGAAGCTGCCGCCGGCGCTGCGCGCGTCATTGCACGACGTCGAGCTGCGCGAGACCCACTTCGAATCGCTCACCACCCGTTACGTCTGGAAACCCCTGCTCGGTGACGTCGACGTTGTCGTCAACGCGGTCGGCATCCTGCGCGAGCGCGGCGCCGAAACCTACGAACGGGTGCACAACATGGCGCCCGCGGCCCTGGCGCTCGCCTGCGAGCGCGACGGGGTGCGCCTAGTGCACGTCTCCGCGCTCGGCCTGCGGCCCCGCGCCTACAGCCTCTTCCTCCGCTCCAAGGCCGCCGCCGAGCGCGCCATCGCCGACACAAGCGCCGACTACAGCATCGTCCGACCGTCCTTGCTGGAGGGCGAAGGCGGTTATGCCGCCGTGTGGCTGCGCAGGCTCGCGCGCTGGCCGGTGCACTGCATCCCGATGGCGGCGCGCGGGCGCTTCGCGGCGCTGGACGTCGGCGATCTCGCCGAAGCGATCGTGGTCCTGTGCGAGACGCGCGGCAGGGCCGACTGGCGCGAAGTAGAGCTCGGCGGCAGCGTCCGCCGCACCCTGGCGGAACACCTGGACGCGATCCGTGCGCGACCCGACGACCACCCCGCGCTGCGCCTGCCGGTGCCGAATCTCGTCGCACTGGCCGCCGCCAGCCTGTGCGACCTGCTGCATCTCACGCCCTACGGCGTGCCGGTGCTGGAACTGTTGTCGCGCGACAACCTGCCCAAGGCCAACCGGCTGCGTGCCCTGCTCGGCCGCACGCCGACGCCAGTGGGCGTCAATAGCGCGGCGTCAGTCGCCGCGCCGATCGGCGCCCTCGCCCGCTAGTCCATCACCCGCACGACGACTCCGATTTCAGAGGCAATGGGATAGGCGGTTTTGTTGGCCAGGACTTTTTCAGCGATTTTCTCGCTGATCGGAATCGCCTGACCGCCGCGCAACGACAGCTTCACGCGATAGACGCTTTCGCCATCCTCTTTTCCGATATCTATCAGCACCCGCTCGACTTCCTCGTAGCGGCAGATCTGCTTGCCGTCACGCTCCACGCTCCGTGCCTGGTGGTCGAACCGGTAACGCTCGCGGCGCGCGAGCCACAACCCTAATGCGACGATCACCCCCAGCAGGACCAGAACGGCAACGCCGGCGAGTTGCACGGAGACGTATTCCCACTCGCGATTTTTTCCAGCATCTCGTAGGCGAACAGGGCGTAGAACACGAGCACAATGATCCCCTGCCCGACGCGCTCGCGCACCGGCGGCCCGAGCAGCAGGTCACCGGACGCCGAGCGGTTCACTTCCATCGCACTAGGCGCCGACTGCAATCCCCACCGGGCAGGAAACCCCGGTGCCGCCCAGGCCGCAGTAGCCGTTCGGGTTCTTGCCGAGATACTGCTGGTGGTAGTCCTCGGCGTAGTAGAACTCCGGGGCTGCCTTGATTTCCGTCGTTATGGATGGAAATTTCTTTTCTTTCAGCTCGCGTTCGAAAATCTCTTTCGATGCAAGCGCTTTTTTCAGCTGCGCTTCGCCATACGCGTAAACAGCCGAGCGGTACTGCGTGCCCGAATCGTTGCCCTGGCGCATGCCCTGCGTCGGGTCGTGGCCTTCCCAGAACGCCTTGAGCAAGGTCTCGTAGCTCACCAGCTTCGGGTCGAATACCACCAGCACCGCCTCGGTGTGGTTGGTGAATCCGGAACAGACTTCCTCGTAGGTCGGGTTCTTCGTCTCGCCGCCGGCGTAGCCGACCGCGGTGCTGTAGACGCCCGGTACCTTCCAGAACAGTTTTTCCGCGCCCCAGAAGCAGCCCAGGCCGAACACCGCGCGCTCCATACTGTCAGGAAACGGCGGCACGATGCGGTTGCCATTGACGAAGTGCGTTTCCGGCAGCGGTATTTGCGCAGCGCGGCCGGGGATCGTGCTGCTGGCCAGCAGCAGAGTCTTCATCTTCTTCATGAACGAGAACATGGGCGGGTCTCCGGAAGTACCTGGCCGCTAGAATAGCACCATGAAAATATGCATTTACGGCGCCGGTGCGGTCGGCGGCCTGATCGCCGGCCGGCTCGCGCAGGCGGGCCACGAGGTCTCTGTCGTCGCCCGTGGCGCCCACTTTACATCGATCCTCGCAAAAGGGTTGCGGGTGGTTTCGGATGGCAAGGAATTCCAGGTACGGATCAACGCGACCAACGATCCCTCCAGGCTCGAGACACAGGATTACGTGATCGTCGCGGTCAAGGGCCAGAGCCTGCCCGAGGTCGCGGCGGGCATCGCGCCGCTGCTCGGCCCGGCAACCTCGATCGTCACTGCGATGAACGGCGTGCCGTGGTGGTTTTTCGACCGCCTCAAGTTCGGCGGCGGCAAGCTGCGTCTTGACACGCTCGATCCCGGGGGGGCGATCCGCGCCGCGATGCCGACCGAACGTATCGTCGGCTGCGTCATCCATCTTGCCGCCTCCACGCCGGAGCCCGGCCTGATCAGCCACAACATGGGGCAGCGCCTGATCCTCGGTGAGCCCGGTGGCGCGAACACCGCGCGCACCCACGCGCTTGCCGCCGCGCTCAATGAAGCGGGATTCGCGGCCGTCGAGAGCGATTTCATCGAGAAGGAATTCTGGGTCAAGCTGCTCGGCAACATCAGCTTCAACCCGGTATCGGCCCTGACGCTATCGACCGCTAATCGCCTCATCGCCGATGAATACGTGAAGGCCTACATGATCACGATCATGCGAGAGTGCCTCGCCATCGGCCGCGCCGTGGGCGTGGACGCGGACATCGACCCGGAGGCGCGTCTGGACATGGCGCGCAAACTCGGCGTCTTCAAGACCTCGATGCTGCAGGACATGGAAGCCGGCAAGATGCTGGAAATCGACGGCCTGCTCACCGGCACGCTCGAGATCGCCCGCAAGGCGGGCGTCGCCGCGCCGTTCACCGAAAGCCTGGCGGGTCTCGCGCGCCTGCGGGCGGAATCCTCAGGGCAGTACAAGTAGGTGCCAACCGCGCATCGGTTGTGCGTCGCGCCGATGATGGACTGGACGGACCGGCACTGCCGTTATTTCCTGCGGCAGGTCTCCGCGAGCGCCTTTCTCTATACCGAAATGATCACCACCGGCGCCCTGCTGCACGGCAACGTCGAGCGGCACCTGGCGTTCAGCCCTGAGGAGCATCCGGTGGCGGCGCAGCTGGGCGGCAGCGAGCCGGAAGAACTCGCCCAATGCGCAAGGCTGGTCGAGCAATACGGCTACGATGAAGTGAACCTCAACATCGGCTGTCCGAGCGAGCGCGTGCAGCGCGGCGCCTTCGGCGCCTGCCTGATGGCCGAGCCGGAGCTGGTGGCCGATTGCGTGCGCGCGATGCGCGAGGCCGTGAAGATCCCGGTCACGGTCAAGCATCGCGTCGGGTTGAACGCCATGGAAGATTTTTCTTTCATGGAGAAATTCGTATCCACGGTTTCGGCAGCGGGCTGCCGGACGTTCATCGTCCATGCGCGCAATGCGGTGCTGAAAGGCCTCTCGCCGAAGGAAAACCGCGAAGTCCCGCCACTCAAGTATGAATTTGTTTACCGCCTGAAACGCGACTTCCCCGCCCTCGAAATCGTGATCAATGGGGGCATTTCTTCCTTGGCTTCCATCGAAAAGCATTTACATCAAGTGGACGGTGTCATGAACGGCCGCGCCGCGTATCACGACCCCTGGGTCTTGGCCGATGCCGGAAAGACGCGACGCGATGTGGTGCTGGCCATGTATGCCTACTTGAAGAGAAGTCTTTTTAATGAAGTCAAAGTCAGAAACGTCGCCCGCCACATGCTCGGCCTGTACCACGGCCACCGCCGCGCGCGCCTGTGGCGCCGCATGCTGTCGGACCCGGCGCGCCTTTCGCAGAACGAACCGGCCCTCCTGCTGGAAGCAATGGAAGCAGTAGAATCCACGTCGTCCAAGGAGAACCCCTATGAGCGCCATCCTCAAGCCGAGAAAGTCGAAGTCCGTTAGGGAGCGCGTCAGCAAGGAAGAGTGGAGCCTGCGGGTCGACCTCGCGGCCGCCTACCACCTGGCCGCGTTCTTCAAGTGGACCGACCTGATCTACACCCACTTCTCGGCGCGCCTGCCCGGCCACCACGAGTTCCTCATCAATCCCTACGGCCTGATGTTCGAGGAGATCACCGCCTCGAACCTGATCCGCATCGGCCACGACGGCAAGGTGCTGGATGACCCGCTCGGCCTCGGCTACAACGAGGCCGGTTTCGTGATCCACGGCTGCGTGCACGAGGCCCGGCCCGAGGCGGAGTGCGTCATCCATACGCACACGCGCGCCGGCGTCGCGGTGTCTGCGATGAAATGCGGCCTGCTGCCGATCAGCCAGCACGCGATGCGCGTGCAGCGCCAGGTCAGCTACCACGACTACGAAGGCGTCGCGCTCGACATGGACGAGCGCACGCGCATGGCGAAGGACCTGGGCAGGACCTCGAAAGCGATGATCCTGCGCAACCACGGCCTGCTGACGCTGGGCGAGTCGGTGCGCGAGGCCTTCGAGCTGATGTACTACCTCGATTGCGCCTGCCAGATCCAGGTCGACGCGATGGCCGGCGGCATGGACAACGTGCTGCAGATGAGCAAGCAGGCCGGCGACAATGCGGCCAAACAGCTCGAGCGTCCCGGGCGCCCCGCCTCGCACAAGGACTGGCCCGCGCTGCTGCGCCTGCTTGAGCGCCGCGGCAACAAATACGCGTCTTAATGACGCGTCCTGCCAGCGCGAACTAGCCTTTCGCGGGTTCCCGGTTACCGGGAAGATTCAGAACCGTCGCAATGGTCAGGATCGCGGTCACCACCACCGTATAGATCACCACCGACGGCCGGCCGCCGTCGAGCAGCCAGCCGAAATAAAGCGGCGTCACCATGGAGCCGACGTCGAGGCCGGAATAGACGAAACCATAGACCTTGCCGGTCGAGCCCGGCGGCGCGGTCGCGCGCACGATGAGGTCGCGTGACGGACCCGTCATGCCGGTGAAGAAACCGGCCGCCGCGCACAGCAGCGGCAGGAACGCCGGAACGAACCAGGTCGAAGCGATCGTGAACATGAGCAGCGCGCTGACGGCCATGCCGCCGACCGCGACAATATCTTGGCGCGAAGTGCGCACCGCGACGAAGCCGCCGGCGAGGATCCCCGCCGCGCCGCCCAGCAGGTAGGAGGTCAGCGCCGCCGAGGCGAACACCGCGCTCACGCCATACAGCGCCATGAAGGTAACGACGCCGAAGTTCTGCGTCGCGATGAAAGCGACCGAAGCGAGGATGAAGTAGCCGAAGCACATCAGTACCGGCAGCGACGCCAGGATCCGGATATCGGCCATCAGCCCACTCTGAGCACCGCCGTGGCGGCCGTCCGCCGGCGCGACATGGATCTCGTCCCGGAACACCGCCAGCACGACGATCACCAGCGCGCCGAGCGCCGCCGCGCCGAGCAAGGCGCCGCGCCAGCCCGCCGCCGCGGCCATGGTGATGCCGTAGATCGGCGCCAGAGCGTAGCCCAGGTAGCCGGCGAGGCCGTGCCCGCTGAAGGCGTAGCCCAGGCGCTCGCGATGCACGCGCGCATTGAGAATTGATAAATCGCAGGGATGAAACACGCTGTTGCCGATGCCGCCCACCACGGCCGCCGTCACCAGCATCGCGTAGCTCTGCGACAGCCCCGCGATCAACGCGCCTGCCGTGCTCAACAGGAGGCCGAAGAACAGCACGCGCCGCGCGCCGAAGCGGTCCACCGCGAATCCGGCCGCGGTCTGGCAGATACCGCTCACCGTGTAGTAGAGAGCCACCGTGCCGCCCAGCTCGACGTAGGTGACCCCCAGGTCGTCCTTGATCAGCGGAAACACCACCGCGGTGGCGATCTGGAAGAAATGCGACAGCCCGTGCGCGAGGGACACCAGGCTTATGGTGCGGATGTCTGTCTTAAGGGCTTGTTCCAATGATTTTCTTTATGAAGCCTGAAACGGAATGCAAAACCTTCTCCGGTTTATCTTTTTGCGGTGAATGGCCGCACTTGGGCAGTTTCAATAATTCGCAAGCCCCTCCGGCCTGCCGCGCAATGGCATCCAGCTGCGCCATGCTGCCGTACTCGTCGCCCTCGCCCTGGATCGCCAACACCGGACAGCGGATGCGCGGCAGGTATTCCTCGATGGTCCACTTCCGGAACGCCGGGTCGAGCCAGGCATCGGCCCAGAGGTGGAAAGTCTTGCGCGAGTTCCTATGATACCTGCCCAGGCTCATTGGCAAGTCGGTTGTTTCGAATTGCCTTGCCGCCTCCTGTATTGAATTCACGCAGACATCTTCAATAAAGACATGCGGCGCCATCGCCACCACCCCCCGGACCGGATAGGTACCCGCATGGATCAGCGCAATGGAAGCGCCGTCGGAATGGCCGACGAGGACC
>SHXL01000002.1 GCA_009693345.1 Betaproteobacteria bacterium | reverse complement strand
CGTCAAGCTGATCGCGGACGACCTCTGGCAGCGCGCCTGCTTCACGCTCTCGGCTCGGATCGTGCGCACCCAGTTCCACGGCCAAACCAAGGAAAAGCTCACCACGCGGCACGCGGCGAAGCTGCTGGAGCTGTGCGTGCGCGACGCCTTCGAGCTGTGGCTCAATCAGCACCCGGACGATGGCAAGAAGATCGTGGAACTCGCGATCGAGCAGGCGCTCGCGCGGCTCTCCAGGGGCAAGAAATTCGAACGCAAGAAGGGCTCCGGCGTGGCGACGCTGCCCGGCAAGCTGGTCGAGTGCTCCTCGGACGACACCTCGCGCAACGAGCTTTTCATGGTGGAGGGCGATTCTGCGGGGGGGTCGGCCAAGGAAGCGCGCGACAAGGAGACCCAGGCGATCCTGCCCCTGCGCGGCAAGGTGCTGAATTCGATGTCGAAGGACGCGCGCACGGTGCTCGCCAACAAGGAATTGCAGGCGATCGCCACCGCTATCGGCGTCGATCCGCACGGTTCGGCGGATTCACCGGATCTCTCGGGCCTGCGCTACGGCAAGGTCATCATCATGACCGACGCCGACGTCGACGGCGGCCACATCCAGGCCCTGCTGCTGACCTTCTTCTTCATGCACGCACCCAGGCTCGTCGAGACCGGCCACATCTACGTCTCGCAGGCGCCGCTGTTCAAGGTGGAGGTGCCTTCGCAGGGCAAGGGGAGGGATGGAAAAGGCGCCGCTCGCCGCATCTACTGCCTGGACGAGGATGAACTGGAAGAGACTTTGCGCGCCCTGAGGAAAGAGAAAGTGAAGGACGGCTCCTGGGAAATCTCGCGCTTCAAGGGCCTGGGCGAGATGAACCCCGAGCAGCTCTGGGAGACCTCGATGAACCCGGATTCCCGGCGCCTGGTGCGCATGCAGCTCGATGCGAAGCAGATCGAGAAGGCGCGCGAGACCTTCGAGCTGCTGATGGATTCCGGAGAGGCCGAAGGACGCAGGAACTGGATGCGCGAGCACTGGAAGACCGTGGAGGCCGATGTCTAAGAAGAAGCAAAAACCGGCGGGTCAAAAGCCGATATGGGAGCCCGGCTATAACGGGCACGTCTACTGGCAGGGCAAAACGAAGCTCGGCAAGGTGACGCGGCACACCGCCAGGGACGCGAAGCAGAAATACACCTGGGAAGCCGGCGGGCGCGCCGGCGGCGGCGACGACCTCGACAAGGCCAAGCGCGCGGTGGAAGGCGCGGTCGCGATGGCCGACAAACAACTGGATCTCTTCAAATAAGCCATGGACGACAGAACCCCCGACTTGTTCGTGCACGAAAACGGCGACGATGCGGCGCCGATCGAGCGCCACGCCTCGCAGGCCTATCTCGGCTATGCCGTTTCGACGGTGAAATCCCGGGCTTTGCCGGATGTGGCGGATGGTCTGAAGCCTGTTCAAAGAAGAATCCTGTTTTCAATGAGTCAGGCAAGCACTCCCGGATTCGCGAAATGCGCGCGCTACGTCGGCGAGGTGCTGGGCAAGTACCACCCGCACGGCGACTCCTCGACCTACGAAGCGATGGTGCACCTCGCGCAGCCGTTCTCGATGCGCTATCCGCTGATCGACGGCCAGGGCAACTTCGGCAGCCGGGACGGCGATTCGGCGGCGGCCTACCGCTACACCGAGGCGAAACTGTCGCGCTACGCCGAGCTGATGCTGGCCGAAATCGGCGAGGGCACGGTCGATTTCAACAAGAACTACGACGGCAAGTTCGACGAGCCGCAGCTGCTGCCCGCGCGCCTGCCCTTCGGCCTGCTGAACGGCTCCTTCGGCATCCCGGTCGGGTTTTCCACCCGTATCCCCTCGCACAACCTGAGGGAAGTTGCCGCCGCCGCGGCGCACGTCATCAAACATCCCAAAGCGAGCGTCAAAGACGTCCTGGAACTCCTTCCCGGCCCCGATTTCCCGGGCGGCGGGCAGATCATCGCGGCACGCGACGAAATCCGCACGGCCTACGAGACCGGGCGCGGCTCGATCGCGATGCGCGCGCGCTGGACCACCGAGCAGCTCTCGCGCGGCCAGTGGCGCATCGTCGTCACAGAGCTGCCGCACGGCGTGTCCTGCCGGCAGGTGCTGGAAGAGATCGAGGCACTGGTCAACCCGAAGCCCTCGACCGGCAAGAAGGAGACCTCGCAGGAGCAGCGGCGCCTGAAGCAGTTCATGCTCGAGCAGATCGAGACGGTGCGCGACGAATCGGACCGCAAGTCGAAACTGCGTCTCGTGATCGAGCCGCGCTCCTCGCGCCAGAGCGCCGAGGAGACGATGAAGACGCTGCTGGTGCAGACCAGCCTCGAGACGCGCTTTGCGCTCAACCTCACCTGGCTGGGTCTCGACGGCCTGCCCGAGACCAAGGACATCGTCACGATCCTGCGGGAATGGGGCGAGTTCCGCGTGAAGACGGTGCGCCGCCGTACCCAGCACCGGCTCACCAAGTGCACGGAGCGGCTGGAAATCGTGATGGGCCGCCTGATGGCCTTCGTCAAGATCGACGAAATCATCAAGCTGATCCGCTCCTGCGAAGACCAGCCCGAGGCCAAGCAGAAGCTACAGGAAAAATACAAGTTCACCGAGCGCCAGGCCGAAGACATCGTCAACCTGCGCCTCGGCCAGCTGACGAAGCTGGACGGCGTCAAGCTGAACGAGGAACGCAAGGCGCTGGAGGCGGAAAAGAAGGGTTTGAACGAGATCCTCGGCGACGAAAAGGTCTTGAAGAAGCTGGTCATTTCCGAGTTGGAAAAGGATTCAAAGATCTACGGCGATGACCGCCGCACGCTGATCAAGGCCGAGGAGCGCTCGTCCATCGAACGCACCGTGGTGGAGGAGCCGATCACCGTGATCCTGTCGAAAAAGGGCTGGGTGCGCGGGCGCAGTGGCCACGGCGTCGACATGGAATCGGTGAACTACAAGGACGGCGACGGGCGCTACATGGAATTGGAATGTAAGACGACGGACACCCTCACTGTGCTGGCGTCCGGCGGCAAGTGCTTCAGCGTCGACGCGGCCGCGCTGCCCTCGGGGCGCGGCGACGGCGCGCCCATGAACACGCTCATCAACTCGGGCCCCGACGACATCGTATGGGTCGGACTGGGCGATGCGGGGGCTCCGCTGCTGATGGCCAACACCGCAGGCAATGGCTTCCTCTGTGAGTTGGGCAATCTCGCGACCAAGACCAGGCAGGGCAAGGACTTCATGAGCGTGCCGGAGGGGGCAAAGGCCTTGCCTCCCGTCTTCATTCAAAAGGATTTAAAACAAATAGCTGCGCTGTCCTCTGACGCCCGCCTGCTGCTCTTTCCCATGGACGAGCTGCCGGTGCGGCCCAACGGCGGCGTCGGGGTGCAGTTGATCGCGTTGCCGGACGACGTGACTTTGGCAGGGGTTGCAGTTACCGATGGATCTTCTTTGGCGGTTTCGGGGTTCAAGCGGACCAGGAAAACTGCAGAGTTGAATAAAAAAGACCTCTCCGGATACTTCGGCAGGCGCGCCCAGCGCGGCAAGGTCTGCGACGTCGGCTTCCGGCCGGACAAGCTGGGGAGCTAGCCGGGCAGATCGTTCTCGGTTGTGCTACAGTCGTAGCAATGTTGAGAACGGAGTCCGAACCACTGCCCGCGCAGCAGCTGCTGGCGAACCTGCTGTTCGGCGCCTACCGCCACCGCGTGCTGTCGCTCCTGTTCCTGCGCCCGGGCGATGGCTTCCACGTGCGGATGATTTCGCGCCTCACCGGGGTTCCCGCCGGATCGCTGCATCGGGAATTGCGGCAGCTCGCGGATGCCGGCCTGCTCAGCGCCGAGCGCATCGGCAACCAGATCCACTACAGCGCCAACGAGGCCTCGCCGGTGTTCGACGAACTCGCCGCGGTGTTGGAAAAGACCGCGGGGGCGCCGCCGACGCTGGAGGACCACTCGGCCGAGCACAGCATCGAACCGCCACCCCGGCCGAAATATGGCAGGAAAACCCGGCCAAAGCCCGGTCGCAAGGCCGGCCTCCGTGCGCGTCCCGCTCGCCGCTGAATTGCGTCCCCTGATCCCCCCCGGCGCGATCCTTGCCGCCGCCGCGCTCGCGCTGTGGCTCGGGCCCGCGCTGCCGCCCTCGCTTGCCGGCCTGAAGGAGGCCGGCGCGTATTTCGTTCTCCTGGCGGGTGCGGGGATGGGCCTGTGGTTCAACCGCGGCCGGGCGTTCGTCGCGGCGGCTTCGCTGCTTCTCGCCTACGCCGGCTATCGTCTGGCGCTCGATTTCGGCGCCGGCAGTTTTGCGGCGCGCGCGGTGTATACGGCCGCGGTGGTGCTGGTGCCCCTCAACATCCTGGTCGCGCTGCTCTTGCCCGAGCGCGGCGTGTCCTACCACGGCGATCACCGGTGGCTCTTCATCGTCGTGGGCGAGATCCTCCTCGTCGCGTGGATCGCGTCCTCCGGCCGCAGCGCGCTCTCGGGCATGGCCTGGCAGGAGATGACTGAGCACTGGCTGCTGCGCTCGCCGCACGCGCCGCTCCTTGGCCCGCCGTTCCTCAGCAGGGTGCTCTTCTGCGCCGCGCTCATCGCCGCGGTGTGGCGCGCCTGGCCGCCGCATGTTGCCAAGCAGGGCGGGCCGGTGTCGCCGATCGCCGTGGGCCAGGCGGGCGCGCTCGTGGCTTTCCTGGTCGCCTGCGAGTGGCCCGCCAGCGAGGCGGTGTTCGGCGTGTTCACCGCGGCGGCGGGCGCGGTCCTGATCGTCGCCATGCTGCAGGAATCGCACCGGCTCGCGTTCAATGGCGAGCTGACCGGCCTGCCGGGCCGGCGCGCGCTGCTGGAGGCGATGGCGGGCCTGGGGCCGCGCTACGTGCTGGCGATGGTCGACGTGGACCACTTCAAGTCCTTCAACGACACGCACGGCCACGACATCGGCGACCAGGTGTTCAAGCTGGTGGCGGCGCGCCTTGCCGAAGTCGAAGGCGGCGGGCGCGCGTTCCGCTACGGCGGCGAGGAGTTCACGGTGCTATTCGACCATGCAACGCTGGAGCAGGCGATGCCGCACCTGGATGCGATCCGTGCATCGGTCGCGTCCTATCGCATGGCGGTTCGCGGCGAGAACCGCCCCAAGGTAAAGGAGTTGGGCGAGAAGCTCCGCGGCCCCAACACGGAGGAGACGCTGGCGCCGGGAAAAATCCTCTCGGTCACGGTCTCGATTGGCGGTGCTGCGCCGGGAGGTGGGGCGTCCACCCCCGCCCAAGTGCTCAAGGCCGCCGACGAAGCGCTCTACCGCGCCAAGCGCAGCGGCAGAAATCGCGTCAGCAAATGATTCGATTCTCTTTTCTCCTGTTTTTCGTGTTTGTAACGGGCAATGCTTTTCCTGAAGTAACCCGTATCGAAGTCACTTCCCAAGCGCCATTTGCAGGCGGCAAGGTCTTCGGCGCCACCGGGCCCTACCTGCGCGTCGCCGGGCGCTTCCGCGGCGAACTCGATCCCACCCATCCGGCGAACCGGTCCATTGCCGACATCAGGCTCGCCCCCCGCAACGCGCGCGGCAAGGTGGAATACTCCGCCGACTTCGTGATCCTGCGACCCGCGGACCCGTTCAAGGGCAACGGAACCCTGTTCTACGACGTCAACAACCTTGGCAACAAGGTGATCCTTCGCCAGTTGAACGACGCGCCGCCCGGCAATGCGCTGGATGCGCCCGAAGCCGCGGGCGACGGTTTCCTGATGCGCCACGGCTTCACCGTGGCTTGGAGCGGCTGGATCCCCGGCTTGCCGCGCACGCCGGGCCTGCTTCGGCTTGACGTGCCGCGCGCGGCGGGCGTCGAGCAACCGGTCTGGGACGAGTTCCTGTTCAATGATTCCCGGCAGGTCGAGGCGCAGCTGACGTTTTCCGCCGCGTCCCTGGACAAGAAAGCGGCGCGACTCACGGTGCGCGAGCGCAACGACGACCCGCCGCGCCTGATTCCGCCCGGCGGCTGGGAATTCCTCGACGACGGCGCGATCGTGCTGCTGCCGCGCGGCACGCCGTTCCGCGCCGGCGCGCTCTACCAGTTTTCCTACCGTGCGCGCAATCCGCCGGTGGCGGGCATCGGCTACGCCGCGACGCGCGACTGGATCGGTTTCCTGCGCTACCAGCAGCGCGACAGCGCGGGCACCCCCAATCCGCTCGGCCCCGATGGCCGGCACGGGGTCGCGGTGGCGCTCGCGCACGGCACTTCGCAGAGCGGGCGTTTCCTGCGCGACATGCTGTACCACGGCTTCAACGAGACCGAGGACATGCGCACCGTGTTCGAGGGCGTCAACCCGCACATCGCCTCGGCACGCCTCTACCTGAACTACCGCTTCGCCCAGCCCAACCGCGCCTACAGCCTGGGCTACGGCTTCGTCGGCTATCCCGACGCGGGTTTTCCCTTCGCCTACGAGAAGCAGAACGATCCGAGGAGCCGCCGGGAAGACGGCCTGCTCGAGCACTGCCGCGCGCGCGACGTCTGCCCGAAGGTGCTTCATACCGTCACCTCCACCGAATACTGGCAGGGCGGGCATTCGCTCAACACCGCCGATGCGGCCGGCGAGCACGACATCGCGCTGCCCGAGAGCGTGCGCATCTACCATTTCGCCGGCACGCAGCACTCGACCACGCCGACGATGCCGAAGGGCGTGTGCAGTGCGCCACCGAACCTGGCGGTGGACCCGCGGCCGGCGATGCGCGCACTGGTGCTGGCATTGGATCGTTGGGTGAAAAAAGGCGAGCTGCCTCCTCCAAGCGTTTACCCGAAGCTCGCTGACCGCACGCTGGTGAGCGCGTCGGTTCTGAAGTGGCCCACGCTGCCCGGATCCGGGGCCGCCGCCTTCGCGGCGCCGCGCGCGCCCAACCCGATGGCGCAGTTCGACTACGGCGCGCGGATCGCTGAGGGCATCATCGACAACGTCCCGCCCGCGCCCCATCCGTTCCGCTACCGCGTGCTGGTGCCGGCGATCGACGCCGACGGCAACGAGATCGCGGGGCTGCGCATGCCCGAGCAGGCCGTGCCCGCGGCCACCACCACCGGCTGGTCCCTGCGCAGCGCCGAAGGCGGCGCGGCGGGGGAGTTGTGCTACCTCGACGGCGCGGCGCTGCCCTTCGCGCGCACCGCCGCCGAACGCGAAGCGGCCAAGGATCCGCGCCCGTCCTTGACGGAAAGGTATCAGGACAAAAATGCTTTTCTTGCCAGAATTCGAACTGCCGCCCAAGACCTCGTGAAGCGGGGTTACTACCTGGAAGAAGATGTGGAAAAAACCGTAAACCGGGCGACCCGCGCCTGGTAACGCGCCACGTGCGTTCCTGACCCTACATATTCAGTTTCAGGCGCTTCACCGCCGCGCGTTCTTCCTCGAAGGTATTCTTCGCCAGCGCCGCGTAATCGGCGCTGTTCAGGTAGTAGGCCTCCTGGTCGAACTTTTCCAGCGTGTTCTGGAACTCGGGATCTTCGAGCGCCTTCCTGAAGGCGTCGTGCAGAACTTTCACCGCCGCCGGGTCCATACCCTTCGGCCCGGCGATGCCGAAGGGCGAGTTCGAGACGATCGGGTAGCCCAGATCTTTCAGCGTCGGCACCTGCGGCCAGCGCCTGGTGCGCTGCGCGCCCCAGGGGACCAGGAGCCGCAGGCGCCCCGCGTTCACCTGCTCGGCCCAGCCGGTCGAATCGGATTGCACGTCGACGTGGCCGCCGAGTAGCGCGGCGGCGCCCTCCGCGTAGCCCTTGAACGGTACCTGCACCCAGCTGAGGCCCTCGCGCAGCGCGAGGTCTTCCATGGTGATGTGCAGGCTGCTGCCGTTGCCCGGCGTGGCGTAGGTGACCTTGCCAGGGTTCGCCTTCGCATGGGCGACCAGCTCGCCCCAGCTCTTCCAGGGCGATTCGCTGCGCACCACCACGCCGAAGGTGTAGCCGGTGAGGTGGATGATCCAGGTGAAGTCGTTCATCGGATCGAACGCGGCCTTCATCATGTGCGGCAGGCGGAACACCGTGATCGGCATCTGCGAGATCGTAAAGCCGTCGGGCCTGGCGTTCTGCGCCAGGTGCGCTGCGCCCATCGTGCCCGTGACCCCGGGCCGGTTCTCGATCACGATGCGCTGGCCGAGGTGCTTCTCCGCGATGACGCTGATGCTGCGCATCGCGATGTCGGTGCTGCCGCCGGGCGGCCAGGGGACGATCAGCGTGACGGGCCGGGCCGGGTAGTTCTGAGCGAAAACCACCGTTGCGAACAGACAGGCGACGGCGGCTGGAATGAAGCGAAACACCCTCATAATCCTTTCCTCCCCAAGCAGATCATAATCGAACCATGAGCCTCCCAGCACCCTCCCCGCGCCGCCATCTTCATACCCGCACCATCAAATGCGAGGGCTTCGAGCGCGACGACGACCTCTACGACATCGAGGCGCAGATTATCGACCAGAAGACCTACGCCGTGGACGAGCCCTACCGCGGTCACCGCGCGCCCGGCATGCACGTGCACGACATGCAGCTGCGCCTGACGATCGACCGCGCGATGACGGTGCGCGATATCGAAGTGACGACCAACCACGCGCCGTACACGCCCTGCCCGCAGGTGGCGCCGGCCTACAAGGCCCTTATCGGCGCGAAAATCGGCGGCGGCTGGCGCAAGGCGGTCACCGAGGCGGTCGGCCGCACCAGGGGCTGCACCCACATCACGGAGCTGCTCATGCCCGCGGCGACGGTGGCGTTCCAGACCATAGGCAGCTGGCCCAAGGCGGGCGATGTCGCCACCGAGGAGCAGCCCGACCTGAGCGCGAAGAAGCCGTATTTCATCGACGGCTGCAGGGCTTGGGCGTCGGATGGGCCTGTGGTGAAGCGTCTCTTTCCCTTGCACTACCGGGGAACGGGCTGAAATGAGACAATCACAGTCTTGCAATAGCAAAGGCAGCTGAATGGCAAAAGAAGAAATGCTCGAAATGGAAGGCGTGGTGCAGGAGGTCCTGCCCAACACGCAGTTCCGCGTCGAGCTCACCAACGGCGCGAGCGTGCTTGCTTACGCCGGCGGCAAGGTGGTGCGGCACCGCATCCGGATCCTCGCGGGCGACCGCGTCAGCCTCGAGATATCGCCCTACGACCTCACCCGGGGCCGCATCAGCTTCCGCCACAAGGACGAGCGCCCGATGGCCGCGCCCGTGCGGCGGCCGCAGTACAAGAAGCGCTAGATCCCCGCTTGCGCGGGGATGACGTCGTCTTCCGACGATCTCACTTGCAGTTCTCGATGTCCACGGCGGTCATCACCGGCTTGTAGACGCACGGAGGCTTGGCCGCGCCGAGCGTGCGGCCGGGCGTCGCGGAAGACGTCGATCCGACCACGGGCGCGCCCGATCCCGCGGCAGCGTCCTTCACGGCGGCAGCGCCCTTCGCGGCGACCGAGGTTTTCGGCGCGGCCTTGTCCGCCGCGGAAGGCGGCGCGGCACGATTCGGCGCGGCGAGGTTGGGCGGCTTTTCGTTGCTCCAGTTCGACCCGTCGATTTTCCATTCGTTATTTTCCGTAACCATCCGTACGATGCCGTACATCGTTTCCAGCTTCTGGCCCTCGCCCGCCCAGGGGCCGCTCACGATGAGTGTCGCGCGGCCGTTGGCTTGCACGGTCTTGCGCTGCAGCGTGAATGCGCGCGGCATCATGAATTGCGCCATCTTGAGCGCAGCTTCCCTGCTTGCGTCGGACATGGAATGCATTTCGGCGCGCCTCGGCGCGGGCCCGTACTTGAGCATTTCGTCCAGGTTGCCGGCAATCACCGCGCGGTGGAACTTCGCGTATACGGCCTCGGGCTCCTCGGCGCCGCGTACGGGCAGGGCCGCGAGCGGCAGCAGGACGAGCAATGCAATAACGGTGGGCAATCTCATGGCATGACCTCCTTCGCATATAGAGTATGCCGCATGGCCCGACAAATCCTTGAAGAAAGCCGCATTCACCCCGCGATCCGCGACAGGATCTCGGCCCTCAACGCCGACATCGTTAAGGAGGTGCAGGACGCGATCGCCGCCAATGCCGTGGTGGTGGTCGGTATGCGCCAGAATCCCATGCCGAAGCGCGCGCGCAGCCTGCTCGACGTGGCCGGGATCGGCTACAATTATCTGGAATACGGCAGCTACCTCGCCGGCTGGCGGCGCCGCAACGCGCTCAAGATGTGGACCGGCTGGCCGACCTTCCCGATGGTGTTCGTGAAGGGCGCGCTGGTCGGCGGCTCCGCGGACCTCGCGCAGCTGCACGCGAGCGGCGAACTGGCGAAGCTTCTGGCGTGAGAATTTTCCTGCTGCTGCTGGTTTTTTCAGTTCACGCAACAGCGGCCGACCGGAAAGAATGGACGACGCTCGCCGATTGCCGGTACGTAGCGCATAAGAACAACGACGGCGACAGTTTCCACGTGCGCTGCGGCGCCGAAGAATTAGTGCTGCGGCTCTATTTCGTCGATACGCCCGAGACCAACCTGACCTACGGCGAACGCACGCGGCAGCAGGCCGAGCATTTCGGCGTCACGCTGGACGAGACCCTGAAGGCCGGCGCCAAAGCGCGCGTGCTGGTGCGCGACACGCTGAGTACGCCGTTCGTCATCATCACCCGTAAGGCCTACGCCCAGGGCGCCGCCCGGGACCCGCGCTACTACGGCATGGTGCAGGTGGGAGGGAAAGATGCGGGCAAGGGCCTCGATGAAATCCTGGTGCTGGCGGGACTTGCGCGCGTCAAAGGCGTCGCGGTCAATATCCCCGGCGGCGAGAAGGCTCGCGCCCATTCGCAGCGATTGCTCGTGCTGGAAGAGCACGCGAAGCAAAAGCGCCGCGGGCTTTGGGCTCGAGCCCCGGAATGACCATCATGCTCACCGTGTTGCCGGTGAAGCGCTCGATCTGGCGCACCAGGTGCCGGTCCTCGTGGCCGATGAATGTCACCGCCACTCCGGCGCGGCCGGCGCGGCCGGTGCGGCCGATGCGGTGGACGTAGTCCTCGGCCTGGCGCGGCGCGTCGTAGTTCACCACCAGGTTGATGCCGGGCACGTCGATGCCGCGCGCGGCGACGTCGGTGGCCACCAGCACTTTCATCTTGCGCTCGCGCAGGCGTTGCAGCATCTGGCTGCGCTCGCGCTGGCGCATGTCGCCGTGCAGCGCGCCCACATCGAAGCCTTTGCCGAGTAGTTCGCCCGAGAGGTCCTCGGCGGCGCGCTTGGTGGCGGTGAAGACCAGCGTCTGGTCGACTTCCTCCTCGCGCAACAGCGTATCGAGCATGCGCAGCTTGTGCGCGTGGTTGTCGGCCATCAGCGCGTGCTGCGTGATGTCCAGCTTGGTTTCCGTCACCCGCGCAATCGCGATGCGTTGCGCGTTTTTCGTCACGCGCTGCGCGAGGCGGCCGACGATACCCTCCAGCGTCGCCGAAAACAGCATCGTCTGGCGCTCTTTCGGGATGCGCGCGACGATTGCGTCGATTTCCTCCTGGAAGCCCATGTCGAGCATCCGGTCGGCTTCGTCGAGCACCAGCAGTTCGACGCGGCCGAGGTTCACGGTGCGCCGGTCCATGTGGTCCTTCAGCCGCCCCGGGGTGGCGATGACGATGTCCACGGGCCGCGAGAGCAGCTTGAGCTGCAGGCCGTAGGGCATGCCGCCGACCACGCTCGCGGTGCGCAAGCGCTGGCCGCTGCCGTAGCTGTGGGTGGATTTCTGCACCTGGAGCGCGAGTTCGCGCGTCGGCGTGAGCACCAGCACACGCGGGCCCATGCCGCCCGAGGCGGCGGGCGCGTACAGGCGCTGCAGCGCGGGCAGCAGGAACGCGGCGGTCTTGCCGCTGCCGGTCTGCGACGACACCAGCAGGTCGCCGCCGGCGAGCGCGGCGGGAATCGCCTCGCGCTGCACGGGCGTGGGCGCCGTGTAGCCGAGCGCGGTCAGGGTTGCAAGCAGGGACGGGTCGAGCCCGAGCGAGGAGAAGCTCATGCGCATTCCTTGGTTGGCCGGATACGCTGCCAAACCGAAGGAAGCTTGCCGGGATCAAACTGCGAGGGTCCGCACTCTACGTGTAAACGCCGGAAATAGCTACGTATTTCTCCTCGCGTGTACTCTTGGGGCCGCATGCCGCCTCGTTCGGAATTGATCGCCGCCTACAACGCGGCGCTGTACGTCGTCTTCCGCGAGCCGGAGCTCGTCATCAAGATCGGCGAACCCAATGCCGACCTCGACGCGCTGCTCGAAGCCGACGGCGCCGCGAGCGCCGCCTACGTCACCGTCGCCAACCCGCAGGGCGAGCGCAGGAGTGACGCAGAGAATGCTGTTGCCTTTGATTTCCTGAAAAACGTATTGAAGGAAAAGAAAATACGCTTTCGCGCCGGCGAAGGCCGCGACCCGGAAGACCTCTGGACGCCCGAGCCGAGCGTGCTGGTCGTCGGCATCGGCCGCGCGGACACCGAGGCGCTCGGCCGCCGGCTGGAGCAGATTGCGATCGTGTTCGTGGAGAAGGGCGGGGCGCCGGAACTGGTGCTGCTCGATGACTGAGCGGCGCATCGTCCTCGACACCAACATCTGGCTCGATTGGCTGGTGTTTAACGATTTATCTCTTCTCTATTTAAAAAAAGAAGTTTTCGAAAGGCGCGCGGAAATTTTCATCGACGCCGCGTGCGAAGCGGAGCTTGAACGCGTGCTCGCCTACGATCTCGCCAGGCATACGCTCGATGCCGCCGCGCAAGGGACCTGCCTCGCCGAATGCCGGCGCATCGCGCGCCGCATCGATGCTGCGGCGCCCGAAGCTGAGCGCAAGCTGCTGCCGCGCTGCGTCGACCCGGACGACCAGAAATTCCTCGAGCTGGCGCTCGCCGCGCGCGCCGAGTGCCTCGTCACCAAGGACCACAAGCTGCTGGAACTCGCACACCGCACCAAGGCCTTCCGCATCCTGAATCCGCGCGCCTTCTGATCTGGATCAAATGCGGCGCGCGATGGCGGTTGACTTGGCGCGCGCGAGGCGTAATCTCGAATCGAGTCTGTGAGGGCCGCCGGAAAATCGGCAGCACTAGCGGGATTCCCGGCAACCGTCGGGATACTGTGCCCCCGGTGCCGAGCCTCCCTAAAGACGCGGCAGCCAGGCAACAGCCTCAGCCTCGGTGAAAGCCGGGGATTTTAAGAGCGCCCAATAGGCGCTGCCGGTGGAAGTCCGGCACAAGGCCCCGCTCCCATGCGGGGCCTTTCCATTTATTTTTCTTTCGCCTCATGGATTGCGCGCCAGACTCGCTCCGGCGTCGCGGGCATGTCGAACGCCCGGATGCCGTATTCGGAGAGCGCGTCCACGATCGCATTCATCACCGAGGTGAGGGCGCCCGCGCAGCCGGCCTCGCCGCAGCCCTTGACGCCCAGCGGGTTGCTCGTCGCCGGTACGGCGTGGCTGGCGACGCCGAACTCGGGCGGCGCGTCGTCGGCGCGCGGCAGCGCGTAGTCCATGAACGAGCCGGTGAGGAGCTGGCCGGTTTCGTCGAACTTCACGGTCTCCATCAGCACCTGGCCGATGCCCTGCAGCACGCCGCCGTGGATCTGGCCTTCGACCAGCAGCGGATTGATGACGGTGCCGAAGTCGTTGACCGAGCCGTAGCGCACCACCCGAACCACGCCGGTTTCCGGGTCGATCTCGACCTCGGCCACGTGACAGCCGTTGGGGAAGGCGGAGGGAATCATGCCGGTGACGTGCGTGACGTCGAGCTTGCCCGGGTGTTTCTTCGCCAATTCGAGTATCGCGATCTTCCTGTCCGTGCCGCCGACCACGAAATTCCCATTGTGGAATTCGATGTCCGTTGCCGCGGCCTCAAGCGTCTCCGCGGCGATCGCGCGCCCCTTGTCGATCACGAGCGGCGCGGCCTCCGCGATCGCCGCACCGGTCATCATCATCGAGCGCGAGCCGCCGGTGCCGCCGCCGAACACGATTTCGTCGGAATCGGTCTGCCGCAGGCGGATGCGATCGAAGGGAATGCCGAGCTGCGCGGCGAGCACCTGTGCGAACGGCGTCGCGTGCCCCTGGCCGTAGTCGAGCGTGCCGCTGGTGATCGTCACGTCGCCGTTCTTCTCGAAGCGGATGCCGCCCATTTCCTTGTTGGGCGGCGCGGTGACTTCCAGGTAGCTGCCGATGCCCAGGCCGCGGAGCCTGCCGCGGGAATTGCTTTTCTTTTTTCTTTCGGGAAAACCCTTTACATCTGCGAATTCCAAAGCCTTCTCGAAAACATTCGCGAACTCACCGCTGTCGTACACCATGTCGGAAGCAGCCTTGTATGGCATTTGCCCCGGGGCGACGTGGTTGCGCCGGCGCAATTCCAGCCGGTCGATGCCCATCCCGGCTGCGGCGTTGTCGATCAGCCGCTCCATGTAGTAATTGCCCTCGGGGCGGCCGGCGCCGCGGTACGGGCCCACGGGCGGGGTGTTGGTGAACACTACCTTGCTGGAAACCTGTAGCAGCGGCGTGCGGTAGACGCCCGGCGTGTTCTTCACCGCGTTCAGCGTCGCCATCAGCGGCGACACTATGTTGAGCCACGCGCCGACGTTGCCGTAACCGGTGATGCGGACCGCGAGAAAGCTGCCCGCCTTGTCGAGCGCGAGCTCGGCGGTCATCTCGTGGTCGCGGCCGTGGTGGTCGGAGACGAAGCTGCCCGAGCGTTCGTCGGCCCACTTCACCGGCCGCCCGAGCGCGCGCGCGGCGTGCGCGAGACAAACGTATTCCGGGTAGATCGCGGCCTTCATGCCGAAGGAGCCGCCGACGTTGTAGCTGCGGATGCGCACCTTTTCCGCTGCGAGACCGAGAATCTCCGTCAACTGGCCCTTCATGCCGAATACGCCCTGGCCCGGCGCGGTGAGCGTGAAGCGGCCCGAAGGCGCGTCGTAGGCGCAGATCGCCGCGCGCGGCTCCATCGCGGCCACGACCAGGCGCGTATTTCTCAGGCTTAGTTTCGAAACATGGAACGCATTCCGAAATGCCTCCGCGACTCTTTCCGCGTCGCCGAAGTGGTAATCGCAGGCGACATTGCCCGGCACGTCGTCGTAGAGCTGGGGCGCGCCCGGTTGCGCGGCTTCGCTGGCGAGGCTCGTCGCAGGGAGTGCCTGGATGTCGAGCTCGACTGCCTCGGCGGCGTCACGCGCCTGCAGCGCCGTTTCGGCCACCACGCAGGCCACCGGGTCGCCGACGTAGCGCACCTTGCCGCTCGCCAGCGCGTGGCGCGCCGGCTTTTTCATCGGTGTGCCGTCGCGGTTCAGGAGCGGCGGCATGCATTTATGGGGACCGTAGGCGGCGAGCTCGGCGGCCGTGTAGATCGCGAGCACCCCGGGCATGCCTTTCGCCCTGCCCGCATCGATGTTCTTCAGCAGTCCATGGGCATGCGCGCTGCGCACTATCCAGGCGTAGGCCTGGCCGGGCTCGTTCAGGTCGTCGGTGTAGCGCCCTTCGCCTCGCAGCAGCACCGGGTCTTCGGTGCGCGGCACGGGTTGGCCCACGCCGTAGCGTGCGAGCGAAAGCGATTCGGTGTCGGCGTGCTGGTTCATCTGGGGCGCTCCGGCAGGATACTGATTATTGCAGACTTGCTCGATAAAATGCCCTGCAGAAATGAAACGAAAGAAAGCCGCCCGCCACAACGTCTACGTCATCGAACTGGACGGCGCCGTGCTCAACCACGCGCGCTTCCGCAACGCCAACCCGAACCGCGACATGCTCAAGCCCTGCGTCTACGTCGGCTGCACCGGGCTCAGCCCCGAGAAGCGCTTCGCCAGGCACAAGGCCGGGATCCGGGCGAATACCTACGTGTAGCGCTACGGCCTGCGCCTGCTGCCCGGGCTCTATGCCTACGCCAACCCGATGCCCTACGAGGCCGCGCGCGACATGGAGGTCGAGCTCGCGATCGCCCTGCAGGCAGAGGGCTACGCGGTGTGGCAGGCTTAGCGCAGAGACGTCATTCCCGCGAAGGCGGGAATCCATTCGTTCAGTATTCGCTGTATTTCTTCATGCTGCCGCGCACCCTGTCGGCGGGATACTTAAGCGTGTTCTTTTCGATTTTCGCCGCCGCGGCCGCGAGCAGGTCGACGTCCAGCTTGTCGGCGAGGCGCACGAGGTAGACCAGCACGTCGGCCATTTCGTCGCGCACTTCCGCGAGCTTCTCAGGCGCCAGGCGCTGCGAATCGGCCTCGGTGAGCCACTGGAAGTGCTCGACCAGCTCGGCGGCCTCGACGGAGAGCGCCATGGCGAGGTTCTTGGGCGAGTGGAACTGGTCCCAGTCCCGCTCGGCGACGAATTTCCGCAGCCTGTCACGCAGCTCGATCATCGGATTCTCCAGTTGAGCGTGAATTCGGGCTCTGACCCCGATTTCTAGACCATTCCCAGTTCGCGAAAGCGCAGGTACAGCTCCCGGCAGGCCCACGCGTCCGTCGCCGCGTAGGTGACCTGCTGCGCCGAGAGGCGCGGCGCCGCCCAGTTCGTCGTCTTCGCGCCCTTGGGCACCCGAAAGCCGAGAAAAATCCCCGCCAGGTTGCGCAGCCCCGTCTGCTCCATGCCGTGGCGCTGCGCCACCGTGCCGGCATCCAGCACCGCCACCGGATCGAGCGGAAACAGCATCGCCAGTTTTTTCAGGTCGTCCGCCACCGAGATCCCCGCCTTGACGATTCCCGGTGCGGCGAAGATCTCCGCCACCGCGCCCGAAAGGTCCATTTTCTGCAGCTCGAACAGGTACACCGCGCGCGCCGTGGCCACCTGCACCAGGCTGGGCAGGTGCATCTCGCCCTTGCGGAACGCGGGCCGCGTCTCGGTATCCCAGCCGAACACGCTCTCGCGCCGGATGTCGTCCATCGCCCGCACCATCTCGCGGTGGCTGGCCACCATCACCACCTCGCCCTCGTAGCGCCGCACCGGCAGGGCCGCCATCTCCTCGCGGGAAATCTCTCGCGGGAAGCCCGACGGCAGGGCGAATGCAGTTGGACCGGACATGGGCTCATTGTAGGTAATTTTGACCGTGGTCAAGCTGCGCCCCGATGGAGAGTGCACAATTCTCAGACGAGAGATTTTTTCCTTCGGAGAACGCCATGCCCATCCCGCTAACCGTACGAAGCTATCTCGCGGAGAACCAGATCCCGTTCGAAGTGATCGCGCACCGCCATTCGGCATCCAGCCTAAATTCCGCCAGCGAGGCGCACATCCTGCCCGCCCGCTTCGCCAAGGCGGTGCTGCTCGAGGACGAGCACGCGCGCTATGAGGATGCAAAGGCTGCCGCAAGGGCGGGCGGGGGAGGGAAGGAAGCTGAAAAGGGACCGGCGACCTACAGGCCGCTGGCAGGCCTGGCCGACCTGGTCAAACCAAAGCGCAAACCCTAGCCGGAGGAACTGCGCGAGCTGTAAACGCGATGTACTTAGCGGTCTCCAATTACCGTGATGACAACACTCCGCGCGTGCCCCGCATGCCGATGCTCGTAGAGATACAGCCCCTGCCAAGTCCCTAGCATCAGCTTTGCGTCGGCGACGGGGATGGTGAGGCTGTTCGAGGTGAGGATCGAGCGCGCGTGGGCGGCCATGTCGTCGGGGGCGAGGCGCTGGTGTGCTGCAGGAACACGGTGCACAGGCCCTTTGCGATGCCGCTCGCGGCGACGGCGCGCGCGACGTCGGCTGTGATGTCGGTGCTGCCGCGGCCGCGGAAATCGAGAGTCGTCTGATGGATCACTGACCGTGCATCCTACAATGGGCCGATGCACATCTGGGTCGATGCCGACGCCTGCCCGCTGGCGGTCAAGGAGATCCTCTATCGCGCCGCCGAGCGCGCGGAGATTTCGATGACGCTGGTGGCGAACAAGCCGCTCGGTGCGCCGCGCTCGCCCTGGATCCGCTCGCTGCAGGTGGCGCGCGGCTTCGACGTGGCGGACAAGGAGATTGCCAGGCGCGTCGCGCCCGGCGACCTGGTGATCACCGCCGACGTGCCGCTTGCCGCGGACGTAATCGCGCGCGGCGGCCACGCACTCAATCCGCGCGGCGAACTCTACACGCCGGACAACATCTGCGAGCGCCTGCAGACGCGCGATTTCATGGAGAAGCTGCGCGAGACAGGCGTGCAGACCGGCGGCCCGGCGCCGTTCGACAACACGGATCGCAAGCGCTTCGCCGACCAGCTTGACCGGTTTCTGGCGAGGAAAACGGGGACAGACCACTAATTCCGCATTTGGAATTAGTGGTCTGTCCTCTGCGGTCTTAATTTTTCAGCTTTTCGGCGAGGAACGCCAGTGCCTTCGCCCACGCATCTTCGCTCACCTCGTGCCGGTAGCGCTCGGGCATGGTGAAGGTCTGGAAGCCGTGGCCCGCGCCGTCGTAGCGGTGGAAGACGTGCGCGACGCCGGCCTTGGTGAGTGCGGCGTCGTAGACGTGGACGTCCGCGGGCGAGGGGTTGGTGTCTTCGTTGCCGAAGAATCCCATCACCGGGCAGCGGATGTCGGCGGCGCGCTCGATCGCGGGCGGGGAGTTCTTGCCCATGGGCAGGTTGACGCGGCCGCCATAGAAGATGGCGCAGGCCTTGTAGCGCTTGTTGGTGCAGGCGCCGAGCCAGGCGGTGCGCCCGCCCCAGCAGTGGCCGACGATGCCGATGCGCCTCGCGTTCACGCCCGGCTGCGCGGCGAGCAGCGCGAATGCGGCGTCGAGGTCCTGGCGCGTCCAGTCGTCGCGGAACTGGGCGCTCTTCGGCCACCAGTGGAAGATGAAGGGCACCGCGACCGCGTAGCCCGCCTCGCAGTAGCGCTCGGCGTGCTTCAGAGTGACGGTGTCGTTTTCGAGGCCGGCGTGACCGACGGGGATGTGCTGGCAGAGTACGAGCCCGGGACTGTCAGCACGTTGCCCCTCGCCCGCGGGCGTGAAGAGGAACACTTCCATCGGGTTGCCGTTTACAGGGATGATTTCGACGCGGTGGCTCATGGAACAACAGGATAAAGAAAAAGCGGCGTGCGGGCGCGGCACTATTTCTCGTTGCGGGCAGACGTCGGCAGCGGGGGCTGAGGGGGGGCGGGGGCGATACTGGATATACACACAGTATTCGCCTATAGTCGCCCTCCATGGGCGCGATCGAGGCATTCGAGAAGCTGAACGAGCGGCAGCGCGAGGCGGCCACGGCGGGCCAACGCGCCGCTTGCGGTGCGTTCCAATCCCCGCCGCTGTTGATCCTCGCCGGGTCGGGGACAGGCAAGACCAACACGCTCGCGCATCGCGTCGCCCATCTGCTCTTGCAGGGAATCGATGCTGAACGAATCCTGCTGCTCACCTTCACGCGCCGCGCGGCGCTGGAGATGACGCGCCGGGCGCAGCGCGTGGTGCGGGCAACGGGCACGACGCAAACGAACGTGCGGCTGCCCTGGTCGGGCACGTTTCATTCGGTTGCCAACCGGTTGATCAGGAGAAACTGCCACCGGGTCGGGCTGGACGAGCGCTTCAGCGTGCTTGACCGCGGCGACGCGGCGGACCTGCTGGACGTGGTGCGGCACGAGCTGGGCTATTCAAAAGTGGACGGCGAGAATGCGAGGCGCTTTCCGCGCAAGGACACCTGCCTCGCGATCTACTCGCACCGCGTGAATACCCAGGGCACGCTGGAAGCGACGCTGCGCCACGCGTTCCCCTGCTGCGAGGAATGGGTTTCGCAATTGAATGCCCTTTTTCTCGAGTACACGAACAAGAAAATCGCCAATCAGTCCCTGGATTACGACGACCTGCTGCTTTATTGGCACGCGATGATGGCGGACGCGGCGCTCGCGCGCGAGATCGGCAAGGCGTGGGACCACGTGCTGGTGGATGAGTACCAGGACACCAACGTGCTGCAGGCGGAGATCCTGCAGCGCCTGCGGCCGACGGGCGAGGGGCTGACGGTGGTGGGCGACGACGCGCAGTCGATCTATTCGTTCCGCGCTGCCGCCGTGGAAAATATATTGAATTTCAAGAATAGCTTTGAAAACACGACAACAATCCTGCTGGAAGAGAACTACCGCTCGACGCAGGAAGTGCTGGATTCGGCGAATGCACTGATGGGCAAGAACCTGTATTCAAGAAAATCCAAAGGCGCAGGCGCACTACGTGGTGACGCGCGTGCTGGAAGCGCGCGAGCAGGGCACCGATTTACGGCGCCAGGCGGTGCTGTTCCGCTCCTCGCACCACTCGGACGCGCTGGAGCTGGAACTCGTGCGGCGGAACATTCCCTACGTGAAGTACGGCGGCCTCAAGTTCCTCGAGGCGGCGCACGTGAAGGACGCGTTGGCCCTGTTGCGCTGGGCGGACAACCCGAGGAACCGCGTCGCGGCCTGGCGCGCGCTGCAGCTCCTGCCGGGAGTGGGGCCGATTGGGGCAGAGAGAATATTCACGGGGTTTGAAAGTGGTTCTTTTTCATGGGTGGGCTTGAAAAGCAATTCAAAAGACTTCGATGAATTAATGCAAATTCTGGGAAACCCCAATTCTCCCTGGCCAGGTCAGATGCAGCGCGTGAGGGAGTGGTACGCGCCGGTGCTGGAGAGGAAATACGACACCGCCGAAGTGAGGGCAGGGGACCTCGTCCAGCTGGAAAGAATCGCGGCAACCTTCGACAAGAGGGAAACCTTTCTCACCGAGATGGCGCTCGATTCGCCCAGCGCCACGAGCGACCTCGCAGGCGCGCCGCTGCTCGACGAGGACTACCTCGTGCTCTCCACGGTGGATTCGGCCAAGGGCCAGGAGTGGGAGGCGGTGTACGTGATCAACGTCTCGGACGGCAACTTCCCGAACGAGTTCGCCGCCGGCAAGCCCGAGCAGATCGAGGAGGAGCGGCGTCTGCTGTACGTGGCGATGACGCGCGCGAAGACGAGCCTCGACCTGATCTCGCCGCTCAAGTACTACGTGACGCAGCAATCGCGCGTGGGGGACCGGCACGTCTACGGCGCGAAAAGCCGCTTCCTCACGCGCAAGGTGCTGGCGTGCTTCGAACAAACCAGCTGGTCGGATGAACAGGCAGGAAATTCAACCGGAACACGAACCAGCCCGGTCGACGTGGCGGGGAGGCTGCGGGGCATGTGGGCCTAGGCATGTGAAAATAGGGCCTGACCCCATTTCTGGAGGAGGCCGCGATGGCCAAGGCATACATGGTTGTGACCTACCGATCGATCAGCAACCCCGATGCTCTCGCGGCCTACGCGAAGCTCGCCGGGCCGGCGATCGAGGCCGAAGGCGGCAAACTCCTGGTGCGCGGCACGCCTGTCAGGACCTACGAGCTGGGCATCGCCCAGCGCACCATCGTGTCCGTATTCCCGAGCGTCGCGCAGGCGATCGCTGCCTACGAGGGACCGGCCTACAAGGCAGCGCTCAAGGCCCTGGGCAAGGGCTCGGTCGAGCGCGACATGCGCATCGTCGAGGGCGTGGACTAATCGGGCTCTGACCCCGATTCTAGATTCTTACGGCCGCAGCATCTCCAGCGACAGGTAGAGCCGGCGCCAGTCTTCGAAGGGCAGGGTGTCGGCCGCTTCCATGCGCTGTTGCTTGGCAAGGGACTCCTGCGCCATGGCGGCGAAGTGTTCCGCGATCGCGGGCGACAGGGGCAACGCGGCAAGCGCGGCGCTGTGCGCGCGCGACTGCGCTAGGGCGAAGGCGGTGTAGGAATTGGAGTGATTCGCGGCCATCGCCGCGAGCACGCGCGCCGACGGGGTGCGCGCGGGGTCCGCGAGCGCGGCGGCGGCGGCGGCCTGCGCTTCGCGGCAGGCGTTGCCGCCAAGCGCGGCGTCGAGCTCGGCGGCGAGCGGCGCGCATTCGGCGATGAGTTGCTCGGCCCATTCTTCCAGCGGCACCTGCTGCGAGCCGCGTTCCAGGCGCAATCCGGGCTCGCGGCCGCGCGAAGCGACCTTTTCCTGGTTGCGCCCGTTGGCGGCGATCTCCTCCGGGGTGTCGCGCGGGCTATTGGCGAGCAGGCAGTGCAGCAGGAACACGTCGAGGAAGCGGCACACCGGCGCGCTGATGCCGATGGGCGCGAAGGGGTCGAGGTCCATGAGGCGAACCTCGACGTACTCGACGCCGCGCTCCCTCAGCGCGTGCAGCGGCCGCTCGCCCGAGCGGATGATGCATTTCGGGCGGATCTTGCCGTAGAACTCGTTCTCGATCTGCAGCAGGGTGGTGGAGAGCTGCAGGTAGTTGCCCTCTTTGTCCTGAACGCCGATTTTTTCGTAGTGGGGCCAGACGCGGGTCAGCGCGTCCTCCAGTGCCGCGCCGTAGGACTCCAGGTCGTTGCTGCTCGCGACGATCGAGTCCTGCGCCTCGCTCTGGTAGCCGAGGCGCCCCATGCGCAGCGAGGTGGCGTGCGGCAGGTAGAGCGTGCCGGGGCGCAATTCCTGCAGGCCGTGCGCGCGCCCTCTCACGAAGCTTGGGCACACCGCGGGTGAGGCGCCGAAGAGGTAGAACAGCAGCCAGCCGTGGCGCCGGAAATTGCGGATCAACGCGAGATAATCGGCATTGCCCAGGCTCGGCAGCGACCAGTTGTAGTGGATGCCGCTGATCGCCTGCATGCGCCGCCCGTAGCGGTTGGCGAGGCCGGTGCGGTACACGGTCTTGGCGCGGCCGATGTTGGAGCGGCCGTACTGGCCGATCGGGATCGCGTCATCGGCGGGCAGACCGCAGGGCATGCTCGAGACCCACAGCAGCTCCTCGCCGATCGCGCGGCAGACGACCTGGTGGATCTGCGTGAGTTCCGCGAGGCAGGCCCCCGCGCCGGCCTGCGGGCCGGTGATCAGCTCGAGCTGCGATTCGCTGAAGTCGGTGGTGATGTGCGGGTGTGCGAGCGCCGAGCCGAGCGATGGCGGATGCGGCAACGAGGACAGCTGCCCGTCGGGCCGCACGCGCAGCGATTCCTTCTCGATGCCGCAGCGCATCGCTTTGAGCACTTCGGGGGCGGGGGCGCGCCTCACGGGGCAACGCCCGCGCAGCCCACGGCGAAAACCATGCGAACCTCCTGATACTTTTTTCGACTATAACCGCATTGCGCGTGTAAAAAGAAGCTTTCGCCCCGAGTTTCGCTCCGTGTCCGATTCCTACCGCTATCTGCGCCTCGGCATCATCGCGCTCAGCCTCGCGCTCGCCTACGGCGTCTGGTACGCCTACAGCGTGATCCTCGTCGCGCTGCTGCACGAATACGGCTGGAGCCGCTCGGTGCTCGCCGGCGCGTTCTCCACCTTCACGCTGGTGCATGGCGTGGTCAACCCGCTGGTGGGAATGCTTTGCGACCGCCTGCGGCCGCTGCGCCTGATGGCGGGCGGCGGCGTCGCGCTCGGGCTTGCGCTCTGGGCCGACAGCTACATCGCCACCTCTTGGCAGCTCTACCTCGGCTTTGGCGTGTTTACCGCACTCGCGGTGGCGGTCGCGGGCTGGGTTCCGGCGCTGGTCCAAGTGCAGCGCGACTTCCAGGACCGGCTCGGCTTTGCGCTCGGCATCGTCAGCTCGGGCGTGGGCGTGGGCATGCTGCTGGTGGTGCCGCTCACGCAGTTGCTCATCGACGCCTACGGCTGGCGCACGGCGTTCCGTGTGCTCGCCGCGATCTGCGTGCTGTGGATCGTGCCCTCGTCGCTGTTGCTCGCGCGCCAGACCCCTGCGCGCCGGCCCGCGCCGCCGTCCGCCGCCGCGGCGCAAAATGCCGCCGCCGCGGTTACGCTCGCGCAGGCGACGCGCACCGCGCCTTTCTGGCTGATGCTCGCCGCCTTCTTCTTCGGCAATTTCTGCTCGCAGACCCTGCACGTGCACCAGGTGGCCTACCTCGTCGACCAGGGCGTGAGCGCGATCATCGCCGCCTCGGTGGTCGGCGCGGTCGGCGCCGCCAGCATTGTCGCCAAGATCGGCGGCGGCTGGCTCTCGGACCGCATCCAGCGCGAGTTCGTTTACGTCGCGGGCATCGCCATCATGGTGGGCGCGGTGGCGGCGCTCGCCGCGCTGGGCGGGCCGCTCGCCGCTCGGGCGGGCGCGCCCGCGTACTGGGCGATCTACGGCTATGCGGTGCTGCTCGGTGTGGGCTACTCGGCCACCGCCTCTCTAACCCCGGCGATGGTGAGCGACCGCTTCAGCGGCCGGCACTTCGGCACCATCGTCGGCGTGGGCCTGTTCGGCGCCGCTGCGGGCAGCGCGATCGGCCCCTGGATGGCCGGCTATCTCTTCGATCACACCGGCAGCTACATGCCGGCCTTCGTGATCGCCGCCGGCTGCGGCATCGCGGCCGGCGCCGCAGTCTGGCGCGCGCGCACGCTGCGCGTGCGCGCAGCCTGACTGAAAATCGGGCTCAGAGCCCGATCTGCTGGGTTAGGATTCGAGAAATCAGCGGAGGTATCCATGAAAAGCATCATCATCGGCCTGGCCCTGGCTGCGCTGGCGCGGCGCAGGCGCAGGACAAGGCGGCCAGCAGGCTGAAGGACGCATTGCAGACGATCGGCATGGCGCTGCGCGTGGACCCCGACGACATCGGCGGCGTGGTGTCGGGCGCATCGGGCCCGGAGGCGGGCGTCTGGGTGATCGCGGAAACCACCGACCTGCCGACACGCTACACGAAGATCGTGGTCACCGACGACAGGGGCCGGTTTCTCGTGCCGGACCTGCCCAAGGCGAACTACAACGTCTGGGTGCGTGGCTACGGGTTGGTGGATTCTCCGAAGACGCAAACCAGGCCCGGGAAGGCGGTGAACCTCAAGGCAGTGCCGGTCCCTTCGGTGAAGGACGCGGCGCAGATTTACCCGGCGATGTACTGGTTCTCGATGCTCAAGGTGCCGGCGGCGAACGAATTCCCGCTCGGGCCGGTGGCGAGCCAGGGCCAGTGGCTGAATACAATCAAGAGCGGCGCCTGCCAGTCGTGCCATTCGCTCGGCACGCCGGGCATGCGCACGGTACCGGATTTCTTCATGCAGATGGGCAAAGGCAGCTCGCATGAAGCCTGGCGCCAGCGCCTGCGCGCGGGCAGCGCGCAGAACCTGATGGCGCGCGACATCGGCCCGCTGGAGGGCGAGCGCGCGATCGCGAACTTCGCCAATTGGACCGACCGCATCGCCAAGGGCGAACTGCCGTTCGACAAGCCCGAGCGCCCCAAGGGCATCGAGCGCAACCTCGTGATCACGATGTGGGACTGGCTGCGGCCGCAGTTCTACCTGCACGACCTCGTGTCCACGGACCGGCGCGACCCGAAGGTGAACGCGGGCGGCCCGGTGTACGGCTCGCCCGAGGACAGCACCGACATCGTGCCGTCGGTCGATCCGCGCACGAATACCGCGATCGAGCTCGCGCACCCGGTGCGCGACCCGAAGACGCCGTCGGTCGCGGGCAATCCCTACGGGCCTTCGGCGTACTGGGGCGACAAACCCTACTGGGAAGGCAAGACGCTCAACCACAATCCGATGATGGACGAGCTGGGACGCACCTGGTTCACCTCGCGCATCAGCCCTGACGCGAACCCCGATTTCTGCAAGAGCGGATCGGAGCATCCGTCGGCCAAGGCGTTCCCGCTCAACGGCGGCGCCAACCGGCACCTGTCGTTCTACGACCCGAAGACGCAGAAGTGGACACTGATCCGTACCTGTTTCCCGACGCACCATCTCAACTTTGCCTCCGACGCCAACCAGACGGTATGGACGAGCCCGGGTGTGGTCGGGCCGGGGGTGATCGGCTGGCTTAACCGCAAGCTGTATGAAGAGACAGGCGACGAGGCGCGCGCGCAGGGCTGGTCGCCGCACGTTCTCGACACCAGCGGCGGCGGCAAGCGCGGCGAGTACACCAATCCGGACCAGCCGTTCGACGCAACCAAGGACCGGCGCATCGCGCTCAACATGTATGCGGTCGCGGTGAGCCCGTCGGACGGGATGATCTGGGGCACGGCGATCGGCTATCCCTGCCAGGTGGTGCGCGTGGCGCCGGGGCCCGACCCGGCGAACACCGCCATCACGGAGGTCTACGAGCCGCCGCTGCCGGGGTTCGGGCCGCGCGGCGGCGACGTGGATTCCAACGGCGTCTACTGGGTGTCGCTGGCGAGCGGCCACCTTGGCCAGTTCGACCGGCGCAAGTGCAAGGTCACCAACGGCCCCACCGCCACCGGCGCGCACTGTCCGGAGGGCTGGACGCTGCACCTTCTTCCCGGCCCGCAGATACCCGACGTGAAGACCCCGGGCAGCGCCGAGGCGAGCTACTACGTGTGGGTGGACCGCGCCAATATCCTCGGCCTCGGCAAGGACGTGCCGATCGCGATGGGCAACCTGAGCGACTCGATCATGCCGTTCGTCGAGGGCAGGTTCGTGACCCCGCGCCTGCCGTATCCAGGGGGATCTTCCCGAAGAACGTGGACGGGCGCATCGATGACGAGGGCGCCGGCTGGAAAGGCCGCGCGATCTGGACCACCTCGGGCTCGCGCAGCAACTACCACCTCGAAGGCGGCAAGGGAAACCGCCCCAAGGCGATCAAGCTGCAGTTGCGGCCGGACCCGCTCGCGTGCTAAGAAGAATCGGGGTCAGAGCCCGATTTCTCAGAGACCCATCTGCGCGAGGGCGGCGCGGACGGCTTGGCTGTAGGGGTTGCCGAGGGTTTCGGCGATTTCGAAGTGGTTGTAGCCCTCGGCGAAGATGAGGTCGACCGGCTTGCCGGCCAGGCGCAGGGCGGCGGCGAAATCGCGCGACTGGCGCTGGAATTCGGGTGTCTCGAGAGAGCCGTACACGAGCACGATGGGCGCGACGATGCGCTCAAGGTGCCGCTGCGGTGAGAGCGCGTCCTCGATTGCGTCGGTGAACTTCACATACGCTGAGCGCTTGGAGAGGCGCGGGCCGCGCAGGTCGTACATTCCGCTCACCAGCGTGTAGCCCTTCACCGCGTCGCGCGGCAGGCCGAAATCCTTCTGCCAGTCGGTGGCCGCGGCGACGCCGCCGAAGTGCGCCCCCGAGGACGTGCCCGAGACGTAGACGCGCGCAGGGTTGCCGCCGAAGGAGGCGCAGTTGCGGCATACCCAGGCGATGGCGCGCCGCACCTGGTCGGCCATTGGCGCCAGGTCGCCGCCGGTTTCGGTCACGTTGTTGAAATCGATCGCGACGTAGTGCGCGCCGGCGCGGGCGAACACCTCGGCGGGGAAGGCGTAGTTGCGCGCCATGCCGCGCAGCCAGGCGCCGCCATGGACGAAGACGATGACCGGCGCATCGGGCAGTACCGTCTTGTATACGTCCAACTGTTCGATGGGAGCCGGGCCGTAGGCGAGGCGCAATGGTTCTCCGAGGCGCTCGCGCACGAGCGCGCTCGCCGCGGCGAACCGCGCGAGGACCTGGTCGCGGTTGGGCGCGTACACGGCCTGGTCGTATGCGTCGTCGAGCGCCTGCTGGTCGTAGTCGAGGAATACCTTCGCACTCATTCGACCCTCGCGCCGCTCGCGCGCACGAGCGGCGCGATGCGCGCGATCTCGGTTTTCAGGGTGGCGGCGAATTCGGCCGCGCTCGAGCCCACCGCGATCAGCCCGTGCGCAGCGAACTGATCGCGCACCGCGGCGATCGCGGCGCGCGCGTCGGTTTCGAGTTTCTGCAACACCGCAACGGGCGTCCCCTTGGGCGCGAGCAGCCCCGAGCCGCCGCCGAACTCGTAGCCCGCAAGGCCGGATTGATCGAGGGTCGGCAGTTCCGGCGCCGCCGCGAGGCGCGTGCGCGTGGTTACCGCGAGCCCGCGCAGCTTGCCGGATTTCACGTAGGGGAGCACCAGCGGCGCGTTCTGGAATGCAAGCTCGATCTGGCCGCCGATCAGCTCGTTGGTCATTTGCGAGCTCGACTTGTAGGGCACGTGCTGCATCTGCACACCGGCAATGGCGTCGAAGAGTTCGCCAGAGGGGCGCTGCGACGAGCCGCTGCCGGGCGAACCGAAGCGCAGCTTGCCCGGATTGGCCCGTGCGTAGGCGATCAGTTCCTGCACGTTTTTCGCCGGCACGCCCGGATGGACGACGAGAATGTTGGGCGTGTTCGACACCTGCGTGATCGGCGCGAAGTCGCGCAGGATGTCGTAGGGCAGCCGCGCGTAGAGCGTCGGATTGACGTAGAGCGGCCCCGCCGATGCCATCAGCAGCGTATAGCCGTCGGCGCCGGGCTGGTTCTCGATCACCCAAGCGTAGCCCTGCGCCTCGGTCATCTTCTGCGTGAAAAGGCGCACCTGAGTATCGGGCGAGCCGCCGGCGGAGGAGGAGACGACGATCTTCACCGGTTTGGTTGGATAACCCTGCGCGCCGGCAGGTTCGGCCGCGAGCAGGCAGGAAAGAATCGCAAGTAGCGCGCGCATGGACGGCAATGTAATGGATTTCACGGCGCCGCCGCCTGCGATTTCGCTTCCAGCGCTTCCCAACGTTCCAGCTTTCCGTGAAGCAGGGATTCGATCTCGCCGTTGCGCCGCTGGTCCTCGCGCAGCACTTGCGCCGCCTGCTTGTAATATTCCGGCGCGTGCATCTTTGTTGACAAGGCCTGCTGCTCGGCTTCCAGTGCCGCGATCTCCTTCGGCAGCGCTTCCAGTTCCCGGGCCTCCTTGTAGGAGAGTTTGGTCCGGATTTTTTCCCGTGTGGTCTTTATTCTTGAATCCTGAGATTCGAAAACCAGGGCCTTCTGACGCAGCCAATCGCTATATCCGCCTACGTACTCCTTCCACATCCCGCCGCCCTCCGCGGCGATGGTCTGCGTCACGATGTTGTCGAGGAACGTACGGTCGTGGCTCACGAGGAGCAGGGTGCCCGCATAGTCCTGCAGCGCGGCTTCGAGCAGCTCCAGGGATTCGATGTCCAGGTCGTTGGTCGGCTCATCGAGCACCAGCACGTTGGCGGGGCGCGCGAAAAGGCGCGCGAGGAGCAGGCGGTTCCTCTCGCCGCCCGAGAGCATGCGCACCGGCGACTGGGCGCGGCGCGGCGGGAAAAGGAAATCGCCGAGGTAGCTCATGACATGCTTGCGCCCGCCGGGCAACTCGACCCAGTCCGAGCCCGGCGCGATGGTCTCGGCCACCGTCTTCTCCGGATCCAGCGCTTCGCGCATCTGGTCGAAGTAGGCGACTTCCACCTTGGTGCCGAGGCGCACGGAGCCCGAGTCGGGCGCGAGCGTTCCGAGAATCAGCTTGATGAGGGTGGTCTTGCCGGCGCCGTTCGGGCCGATCAGGCCGATGCGGTCGCCGCGCCCGATGGTCAGGCTCAGGTTCCTTACGACGGCATCGTTGCCCGGAAACGCTTTCGAAACATTCTCGAGCTCGGCGACCAGCTTGCCCGAGCGCTGGGCGCTGCCGACGCTCAGCTTCAGGTTGCCGGTGCGCTCGCGCCGCGCGGCGCGTTCGTCGCGCAGGTGCTCCAGGCGCGTGACGCGGCCTTCGTTCCGCGTGCGCCGCGCTTCGATCCCTTTGCGGATCCAGGCCTCTTCCTGCGCCCAGAACTTGTCGAACTTGCGCTGCGCGACCGCCTCGGCGGCGAGCTCGCCCGCCTTGAGGATTTCGAAGCGTGAATAGTTGCCCGGATACGACCGGAGCATGCCGCGGTCGAGTTCAAGGATGCGCGTCGCAACGCGGTCAAGGAAGGCGCGATCATGGGTGATGACGATGGCGGCGCCCTGCCTTGCGACGAGGCCTTCCAGTATCAGGATGCCGTCGATATCCAGGTGGTTGGTCGGCTCGTCGAGCAGCAGCAATTCGGGCTGCTGCGCGAAGGCGAGCGCAAGGGCGGCGCGCTTCCTCTCGCCGCCGGAGGCGGTTTCCGGGCTTGCCTCCGGAGTTACCTTGAACCGGTGCAGGAATTCGTCGAGCCGGTGTTCTTCCGGCGCGTTGGGGCGGGCCAGAAGCGACTTCTTGATGGTAGAAGAAGGCAGAAGCACCGGCTCCTGCGGCACATACGCGATGCGCAACCCGGGGCTGTGCCGCAGTTCGCCGTCGTCGAGCGCGGTGGTGCCCGCGATCACGCCGAGCAGCGAGGACTTGCCGGTGCCGTTGCGGCCGATCAGCCCGATGCGCTCGCCCGCTTCCATCGCGAACGAGGCGCGGTCGAGGAGCGGCAGCTCGCCGTAGGCGAGCTGGGCGTTGGCGAGGGTGAGGAGCGGCATCGCGGGGCGGAATATACAGGGAGCGCGCGATCGAGGGCGCCGAACAGCTTGCGGTTTTGCTAGACTTAGCGCCTTTCTCGGGAGGAGAGGAACCATGAAACGAATTGAGGCATTGCTTATCGGAGGGCTATTCGCCGCGGGCAGCGCATGCGCGCAGGAAACCTTCAAGCTCGGCGTCGTGAGCTTTCTCTCCGGGTCGGCCGCCGAGAGCTTCGGCGTGCCTGCGGTCAACGGCGCGAAGGCCGTGATCGAAGCCTTCAACAAGGGCCAGGCGCCGGCGCCGTACAATAAGGTCGGCTTCGGCGGCGTGCGGATCGAGCCGGTGTACGTGGACGAGAACGGCGGCGCGACCAAGCAGGTGCAGGAACTGCGTAACCTCTACGATCGCGATAAGGTCGATGCCGTCGTGGGCTACGTCGGTTCGGGCGACTGCCTCGCGGTGGCCCCGGTGGCTGAGGAGATGAAGAAGTTCCTGATCCTCTACGACTGCGGCACGCCGCGGATTTTCGAGGACGGGAAGTACAGCTACGTGTTCCGCACCGCGTCGCACGCGGTAATGGACAACGTCGCGCTCGCCCGCTACCTGAAGGCGCGCAGCATCAAGGCTGGCAGTATCAACTACATCAATCAGGATTACGCCTGGGGCCACGACTCGCGCAACGACTTCAAGGCCGCGGCGGCGCAGCTCTTCCCGGGCTCGAAGGCGCAGACCGATCTGCTGCCCAAGTTCGGCGCCGGCCAGTACGGCACCGAGATCTCAGCGCTGCTCGCGCAGCCCGCGGACCTCACGCACACCAGCCTCTGGGGCGGCGACCTGCAGGCCTTCGTGCTGCAGGCCGGCCCGCGAGACCTGTTTAAACGCACCCAGGTGGTGATTTCCGCCGGCGACCACGTGCTGCCCGGTCTCGGCGACAAGATGCCCGACGGCGTGATCCTCGGCGCGCGCGGCGCCTACGGCCTGATGTCGCCCAAGAGCGCGCTGAACGACTGGTGGTGGAAGCTCTACGAGGACGCCAACAAGGTCTACCCGGTGCAGGCGCCGTACCGCATGGTGCAGTCGCTATTGGGACTTAAGCTCGCGGTGGAGAAGGCGATGGTGGCCAACGGCGGCAAGAAGCCGTCGCCTGAGCAGCTCGCCGCCGCTCTCAAGGGCTCGGAGTGGGAATCGCCCGCGGGCCGCATCCGCATGAATCTGGCCGACGGGCATCAGGCGACGCAAGATACCGCCATTGGCCGCACCAAGTACGACGCGGCGAAGAAGATGGTGACTCTGGTGGACATCCAGCGCTTCCCGGCCGACTGCGTCAACCCGCCGCCCGGCGTGAAGGGCGAGGACTGGATCAAGGGCGGATTTGCAGGGGCAAAATGTCCTTGAGAATTTCCTTTCGAGATCTTTCTTAACTAAAAAAAATTAATACCGCCGTCACCATCCTCGTCGACGGCGTCACCTACGCGTCGTGGCTGTTCATCGTCGCGCTGGGCCTGACGCTGGTCTTCGGGGTCCTCAAGATCCTCAACATCGCCCACGGCAGCTTCTATGCCGTGGGCGCCTATGCCGCGGCGAGCTTCGTGGCCTGGTTTGCTGCCGCGGGCTTCGCGCCGTGGATGTCGATCATCGCGCTGTTCATGGCCTCGGTCGCAGTGGCGGCGCTGCTTGCGCCGCTCGTTGAGCGCGGCCTGCTGCGCGTGTTCTACGGGCGCGACGAGGTGTTGCTGGTGCTGGTGACCTACGCGCTGTTCCTGATCCTCGAGGATGCGACCAAGCTGATCTGGGGCGCCAACCCCTACTTCGTGAGCGCGCCCTACGCGCTCTTCGGCAACGTGCAGGTGGGCGAGCAGGCCTACGTCGGCTACGACTTCGCGCTGGTGGTGGTGGCGGCGGTCTGCGGCATCGGCGTCTGGTGGGGTCTCAATCGCACGCGCATCGGCAAGGTGGTGCTGGCGGTGATCCACAGCGCCGAGGTGGCTTCATCGATGGGCGTGAATGTGTCGCGTGTCTATACCTTCGCCTTCATGTTCGGCATCTTCCTCGCCGCACTGGGAGGCGCGCTCACCGCGCCAATGATCTCGGTGCAGCCGGGCGTGAGCGTGAGCGTGGTGATCGTCTCATTCGCGGTGGTGATCATCGGCGGCCTGGGCTCGATCGAGGGCGCGGCGATCGGCGCGCTGATCGTCGGCCTCGCGCGCGCTCTGGCGGTGCACACCTGGCCGCCGGCCGAACTGTTCAGCATCTATCTTGCGATGGCGATCGTGCTCGTCTTCCGGCCCGAGGGCCTGTTCCTGCGCGTGAAGGCCAGACGCATATGAAGAGAACCGTCTGGTTCGGCGTTTCACTCGTCGTCATTTTCTTAATCGCAGGCCTGTTGCTCCCCAAGTGGCTGCTGTTCCTCTGCACCATGGCGGCGGCCAACGGCGTCGTGTCGCTGGGCATCGTGCTCCTCATGCGCGGCGGCGTGGTGTCCTTCGGCCAGGGCCTGGTGTTCGCCGCCGGCGGCTACGCGGCGGCGCTGCTCTCGAACAAGCTCGGCGTCACCGACGCCCTGCTGCTCACCGCGGCAGGCGGCGCGGCTGCGGTGCTGATGACGGCACCCTTCGCGGTGCTGCTCGCCCGCTACCGCGGCATCTTCTTCGCCATGCTGACGCTGGCGCTCTCGATGGTGCTCTACGGCGTGCTGGTGAAGATGGACGCGCTGGGCGGCTCGGACGGTTTCACCATGAGCCGGCCGACGCTGCTCGGCATGAAGATCGCGGACGCCTGGTCGGGCTACGTCCTCTATTCGATCGCCGTCGTGGCCACCGGGCTTCTCTCCATCGGCGCGCGCATCTACTTTGACTCCTCGCGCGGCCTGGTGTCGCTGGCGATCCGCGAGAACGAGCTACGCGTGGAGTACCTGGGCGCCTCGGTGACGCGCGTGATGGCGGCGAACTTCCTCCTCGCCGCCTTCCTCGGCGGCGCGGGCGGCGCGCTGGCGATCATGGCGCTCGGCCACATCGAGCCCAATTTCAGCTACTGGACCACCTCGGGCGAATTCGTGTTCGTGGCGATCCTCGCCGGCCACACCGGTGTACTGGGCGCCTTCGCGGCCTCGTTCGTGCTGGAGCTGGTGCGCTCGTTCTCGAGTTCCTATTTCCCGAACACCTGGCAGATGGCGTTGGGGATTTTCCTGCTGATTGTGATTCGTTTTTTCCCCCGCGGTCTGGGTTCCTTGATCAAGAAATGAGCCCGGTCCTTTCCGCAAAATCTCTTTCAAAGCATTTCGACGGCGTGGTCGCCGCTGAAGCGGTGACCATCGCGGTCGCCGCCGGCGAACGGGTCGGCCTGATCGGCAGCAACGGCGCGGGCAAGACCACCTTCGTCAACCTGATTACGGGCTATCTCAAGCCGGACGCGGGCGCGATCGAGCTCGACGGCCGCGACGTCACCGCGCTCGGGCCGCGCGAGATCGAGCGCCTGGGCGTCGCGCGCTCGTTCCAGATCCCGCAGCTGTGCGCGGAGATGAACGTGCTCGACAACATCCTGGTGGCGGCGGCCTGCGGCGGCGAGGCGCTGTCCTTCTGGCAGCCGGCGCACACCGCGCAGACACGCGAGCGCGCCCTTGCCCTGCTCGAGCGTTTCGCGCTGGGCGCGCACGCCGAGCGCCGCGTCGCGGAACTGCCGGGCGGGATACGCAAGCTGCTCGATATCGCCATGTCGCTGACGCGGCGGCCGCGCTTGCTGCTGCTGGACGAACCCACCAGCGGCGTCAGCGTGGAGGAGAAATTCCCGATGATGGAAACGGTGATGGCCGCGATAGCGGGAGAAACGCACAGCGAGGGCACCGCGGTGCTGTTCGTCGAGCACGACATGGAGATCGTCACGCGCTACGCTAGTCGGGTGGTGGCGTTCTACAGCGGGCGCGTGCTGGCAGACGGCGCGCCGGCCACAGTGCTCGCCGACGCGGACGTGCGCCGCCACGTCACGGGTGGACAGATCTGATGCTCAGGATTTCATCCATTCAGGTGACCATTTCCTCGGTGCAGGCGCTGCGCGGCTTCTCGCTGGAAGTGGCGGCCGGCAACATGGTGAGCCTGGTCGGGCGCAACGGCGCGGGCAAAACGAGTCTGATGCGCACCGTCATGGGCCACCTGCCGGCGAGCGGCGGCGCGCTCAGCTTCGACGGCGCCGACCTCGCGCACCTGCCGAGCCACGCGCGCGCCGGCCTCGGCATCGGCTACATGCCGGAGGACCGGGGCCTCGTCCCCGAACTCACGGTGGAAGAGAACATCCTCGTGCCCGTCTGGGTATCGAAGGCGCTCAAGGCGGACGAGCGCCTGAAGTTCGTCTACCAGGTCCTGCCCGAACTGCACGCGCTGCGCGACCGCCGCGCGCTGCTCCTGTCCGGCGGCCAGCAGAAGATGGTGGCGCTGGCGCGCGCGCTGGCGGTGGGCACGCGCCTGCTGTTGCTGGATGAACCCTTCGAAGGCCTCGCGCCCGCCCTCTCGCAGCGCCTCTCGGAGGTTGTCGGCGCCCTGCGCGGCACGCAGCTCGCGGTGCTGATGTCGCAGTCGGACCTCAATCATTCGCGCTCGCTGGTGGACCGCGAAGTGGTCATCGAACGCGGGGCGAATGCTTAACAACGATTCGGGGGCCACGTTTTCGTCCTGCCGCCGCTGGCGCTACCTGCTCTGGCGGCGCTGGGATGCGTCGCAGCCCGTCGCCAATTTCCTCATGCTCAACCCGAGCACCGCGAACGAGGTGAAACTCGATCCGACGTGCTCGAGGGCGCGCAATTTCGCCGAGCGATGGGGCTACGGCGCCCTCATCGTGACGAATATTTTTGCTTTTAGGAATACAGACCCGGATCAGATGAAGGCGGCGGCCGACCCGGTGGGGCCGGGCAACGACGCGGCGATCGTGCGCGCGGCGAAGGATTCGGCGCTCGTGGTGTGCGCGTGGGGCAACCACGGGGGATTTCTCGGTCGTTCCGCCGAAGTCCTCAAGAAGTTAAGAGCAAACAGAATCGCGCTGCACGCGCTACGCGTGAACGCGGGCGGCGAACCCGCCCATCCGCTCTACCTTCCTAGCCGACTGCCAGCAGTTCCACTTCGAAAATAAGCGTCGCGTTGGGCGGGATCGCGCCGCCGGCGCCGCGCGCGCCGTAACCCAGTTCCGGCGGGATGGTGAGGGTGCGGCTGCCGCCGATCTTCATGCCCTGCACGCCCTCGTCCCAGCCCTTGATGACCTGGCCGGCGCCGAGCGCGAAGCCGAAGGGCGTGCCGCGGTCCTTGCTCGAATCGAACTTTTTGCCCCGTTCGCCGCCATAGAAGAGCCAGCCCGTGTAATGCACGGAGACGTCCTGGCCGGCGACGGCGGCCTCGCCCGTGCCGAGGACGGTGTCGTTGATGATCAGCCCGCTCGGGGTGGTGGTCGGTGGCATCGCCTGACGCTCCTGGATGGAAGAAATTCCTTTCAATTCTAGGGTATTGCGGGCCTTGATTCCTGCCGATATGGCCGCAAGTAGGTAAGAGGCGCGTGTCCGCGCCGGGGACAAGGAGATACCGTGGAAATCCGGGGCAGGAAGAAAGACAAGGCACGAGCGCTCGGCGACACGGAGGGCGGCGTCGCGGCCGGCAAGGCGCCGCGCAAGCCCGCGAACCGCTCGACCGCGCTCGTGGTGCGTCCGATTCCCGAGGATGCGCTGATCCTGATCCCGATGCGCAATGCGGTGATGTTCCCGGGCGTCATTTCGCCGATCACGATCGGGCGCGCCGCATCGATTGCCGCCGCGAACGAAGCCTCGCGCAACGAGCTGAAGGTCGGCTTCCTGCTGCAGCGCGACCCGCAGGTGAACGAAGTCGGCCCGGGCGACGTGCACCGCGTCGGCACCGCCGGCAGGATCGTGCGCTACGCCAGCATTGCGGGCGGCGCGAACCACCTCATGGTGCAGGGCGAGCAGCGTTTCCGTGTCGTCGAGTTCCTCGAAGGCTGGCCGTTCCTGGTGGCGAGCGTGGTCTGGATTCCCGAGGCCGCGGCGCCGGCCGGGACGCGGGGCCCCGACATCGACGCGCGCTTCCTGCGCCTGAAGGAACTCGCCGCCGAGGCGATCCGCATGCTGCCCAACACGCCTGACGAGCTCGCCGAGGTGGTGCAGGCGATCGAGGCGCCAGGCCAGCTCGCCGACATGGTCGCGAACCTGCTCGACGTCAAGAACGAGGAAAAGCAGGACTTGATCGAGACCTTCGAGCTCGGAACGCGTCTGGACAAGGTGCTCGCGTTCCTCGCGCAGCGCGTGGAAGTGATGCGCCTGTCGAAGGAGATCGGAGACAAGACGCGCAAGGAGTTCGACGAGCGCCAGCGCGAGCACGTGCTGCGCGAGCAGATGCGCCAGATCCAGAAGGAGCTGGGCGGCGAAGAGGACAGCGCGACCGAGACCGAGGAGCTGAAAAAGGCGATCGAGGAATCCGGCATGCCGGAGGAAACGCTCAAGCACGTGAAGAAGGAGTTCAAGCGCCTCGCGCGCATGGGCGAGAATTCGAGCGAGTCCGCGATGCTCCGGACCTGGCTCGAGTGGATGACGGAAATTCCTTGGGCCTTTAGTTCTTCAAAAGACATAAATATCGGGGAAGCAAGGGCCATTTTGGACGCGGACCATTTCGGCCTCGTGAAAATCAAGCGCCGCATCCTCGAGCACCTCGCGGTGCACAAGCTCAACCCCGAGGGCAAGGCGCCGATCCTGTGCTTCGTCGGCCCGCCGGGCGTGGGCAAGACCTCGCTCGGCCAGTCGATCGCGCGCGCGATGGACCGCAAGTTCCAGCGCGTGGCGCTGGGCGGCACGCACGACGAGGCCGAGATCCGCGGCCACCGGCGCACCTATGTCGGCGCGATGCCGGGCAACATCATCCAGGCGGTGAAGCGCGCCGGCACGCGCTCGGGCGTGCTGATGCTGGACGAAATCGACAAGCTGGGCGCGGGCGGCTTCCACGGCGACCCGTCCTCCGCGCTGCTCGAAGTGCTGGATCCGGAGCAGAACTCGAAATTCCGCGACAACTACCTCGGCCTGGACTTCGACCTGTCGAAAATGATGTTCATCGCTACCGCCAACCAGCTCGACACCATCCCCGGGCCGCTGCGCGACCGCATGGAAGTGATCCAGCTCCCGGGCTACACCGCCGAGGAGAAACTGGAGATCGCGAAGAAGTACCTAGTGAAGAGGCAGCTGGAGGCGAATGGGTTGAAGGATGCGCAAGCATCGGTTTCCGATCTTGCAATCGATTCATTGATTCAGGATTACACGCGGGAAGCAGGGGTGAGAAACCTGGAAAGAGAACTCGGCGCCGTTCTTCGCTCCGCCGCAATGAGGATTGCGGAGGGGAAAGACACCGCCGTGACGCTGGACGCGGGAGATCTGCATGGAATCCTCGGGCCAAAGCGCTTCGAAAATGAAATTGCGCTGAGAACCGCCACGCCCGGCGTCGCCACCGGCCTCGCCTGGACGCCGGTGGGCGGCGACATCCTCTTCATCGAGGCTTCGAAAACCCCGGGTACCGGCAAGTTGATCCTGACGGGGCAGCTAGGGGACGTCATGAAGGAGTCCGCGCAGGCCGCGCTGACGCTGGTGAAGAATTACCTCGGCGACGCGCTGGAAAAAACCGACATCCATGTGCACGTCCCTGCGGGTGCGACGCCCAAGGATGGGCCCAGCGCCGGCGTGGCGATGTTTCTCGCGCTGGTTTCACTGCTCAGCGGCAAACCCGTGCGCTCCGATGTCGCCATGACGGGCGAGATCTCCCTGCGCGGCTTGGTCATGCCGATCGGCGGTCTGAAGGAGAAAACCCTCGCCGCCCTGCGCGCCGGAATCAAGACCGTGATGGTGCCCAAGAGGAACGAAAAAGACCTCGAAGACATCCCGGCCGAGGCCAAGGCGAAACTCGAGTTCGTGTTCCTCGAGCGCGTCGAGGATGCGATCAAGGTGGCGATCGGCGATCTGCAGCACCCCGAAGAAAAGAAAGCCGCCTGAACCTCCGGCCCGGTTCAAAATCGGGGTCGGAGCCCGAATTGAACTGACCGGCTTTTTCTGTACCAGGTTGAATGTAGTGTTTAACCTGGAAGAAGGAGTCGGAAGATGGCAAAGAAGAGATTTAGCCCGGAGCAGGTGGTGGCGAAGCTGCGGCAGATCGAGGTACTCACGGCCGGAGGCATGGCGCTTGCGCTGGCCTGCAAGGAAGCCGGAATCACCGATGTCACGTACTACCGCTGGCCCAAGGAGTACGGCGGTCTGAAGTCGAACCAGGCGAAGAGGCTGAAGGATCTGGAGCGCGAGAATGCGGGATTGAAGCGCGTGGTGGCGGACCTGTCCTTGGAGAAGGCGATCCTGAAGGA
>SHXL01000114.1 GCA_009693345.1 Betaproteobacteria bacterium | reverse complement strand
CCAGGTGGCGCTGAAGCCTTCGCCCCCCGATATCCAGGATTTGTCTCTGGATTCTCTAGGGAATTTGGGAATAAATCCGCTGGAGCATGACATCCGCTTCGTCGAGGACGACTGGGAATCGCCCACCCTCGGCGCCTGGGGCCTCGGGTGGGAAGTCTGGCTGGACGGCATGGAAATCACCCAGTTCACCTACTTCCAGGAAGTCGGCTCGCTCGCCTGCAAGCCCGTGCTCGGGGAAATCACCTACGGCCTGGAACGCCTCGCGATGTACCTCCAGGGCAAGGATTCCATCTACGATCTGGTCTGGACGCCCGGCGTCACGTACGGCGATGTCTACAAGCAGAACGAAGTCGAGCAATCACGCTACAACTTCGAATTGTCGAATGTCGAATTGCTTTTTGATTTGTTCAAGAACTTTGAACAAGAGGCAAAAAGGCTGATCGACGCCCAATGCGTGCTGCCGGCGTACGAAATGGTTCTGAAGGCGTCGCACACCTTCAACCTGCTCGATGCGCGCGGCGCGATCTCGGTTACTGAGCGCGCCGCCTACATTGGCCGCGTCCGCGCCCTCGCCCGCGCCGTCGCCCAGGCCTACTACGAATCGCGCGAACGCCTGGGCTTTCCGATGGTCAAGGCGCCGTAGCCATGGGAAACACGGAAGCCACGCTGCTGGTCGAACTGCTCACCGAGGAACTGCCGCCGAGATCGCTCAAGGAGCTGGCCGGCGTGTTCGGTTGGAATCTCTACGCCGAACTGAAGCGGGACAACTTCATCGCCGATGACGGCGCTGCAAGCATCTTCGCCACGCCGCGCCGTATTGCCGTCAGCATTTCCAATGTCAGGGAAGTCGCGCCCGACAGCGAGGTTGTCGTCAAGGGACCGCCGGTCAAGGCCGGACTGGACGCTTCCGGAAACCCGTCGAAAGCCCTCCTCGGGTTCGCCAGGAAAAGAGGCGTCGCGGTCGATCAACTGATCCGCGTGAGTGACGGCAAGCAGGAAATGTTTGCGCATCGCGACCTTGCCAAAGGCGGCCGCCTCGACACGGATCTCGAACTCAAAGTAGAGGAGGCGCTTCGGCGCCTGCCGGTGCCGAAGATGATGCGCTGGGGATCCGGTGACGCGCAATTCGTGCGCCCGGTGCACGGCCTCGTCATGCTTCACGGCACGCGCCGGGTGCCCGGCACGGTGCTTGGCGTGAAATCCGGTAACAGCACCCGCGGTCACCGCTTCATGGGCGAGAGCCATATCAGCATCACGAACGCGGACGCCTACGTAGCCACGCTCCTCGAGCAGGGCATGGTGGTCGCGGACTTCTCCAGGAGAAAATCGGAGATCGACAGGCAGCTGCTGGCGCAAGCGCGGCACCATGGCGCCGGCCTGGGCGAATACCAGCCGCTGCTCGATGAAGTGACGGCGCTCGTAGAGCACCCGAACGTCTACGTCGGCGGGTTCGATCCGGCGTTCCTCGATATTCCCCAGGAATGCCTGATCCTCACCATGCGGCAGAACCAGAAGTACTTCCCGCTGTTCGATGCCGGGGGCCGGCTGCTGCCGAAGTTCCTCATCGTCTCGAACATGAAGATCGCGGATCCGAGCCACATCATCGGCGGCAACCAGCGCGTGGTGCGGCCGCGGCTCGAGGATGCGCGGTTCTTTTACAACCAGGACCGCAAGGTCCGGCTGGAAGCACGCGTGCCGCTATTGGAGAAGGTGATCTACCACAACAAGCTTGGCAACCAGCTCCAGCGCGTGGAGCGGATCCAGCTGCTCGCCGGGAAAATTGCCCGCGCATTGAAATGCGACGCGGGACTTGCCGAGAGAGCGGCATGGTTGGCCAAGGCGGATCTGCTTACGGGGATGGTTGGGGAATTTCCCGAGTTGCAGGGAACGATGGGCCGCTACTACGCCGCGCACGACGAGGAGCCCGCGGCCGTCGCGAATGCGATCGAGGCGCATTATCTGCCTCGCTTTGCCGGCGACAAGCTCCCCGAAGGCCCGATCGCCTGCGCAGTTGCGCTGGCCGACAAGCTGGACGCCATCGCGGGCCTGTTCAGCATCGGCCAGCAGCCGACCGGCGACAAGGACCCATTCGGCCTGCGGCGCGCCGCGCTCGGCGTGGTGCGAATTCTGGTCGAGAACCGGCTGCATCTGTCGCTGACCGAGTTGGCGAAGGCGGCTTTCGAACCGTTCAAGAGCAAGGCGCCGGTCGAACTTATCCAGTTCGTGTACGACCGCTTTACCGGTTACCTGAAGGAGCAGGGCTTTTCCACCCTGCAGGTGGATGCCGTCCTGAGCAAAGGTCCTGTCAATCTGGGCGTAGTTCCGCAGCAGTTGGATGCCGTAAAGGCGTTCCAGGCGCTGCCGGAAGCGGAAAGCCTTGCCGCTGCCAACAAGCGGATCGTGAACATTCTCAAGCAGGCGGAAGCCAAGGGCGAATCCTTTGCAAATGCGGAGCCGGGCGAACTCAAGGAGCCTGCGGAACGAGCATTGCACGAGGCCGTGCGTTCGACCTCGGAGAAGGCGAAAATTCTTTACGAAAAGGGCGACTACACGGGTTATCTGATGAGCTTTTCGGTCCTCAAGGCGCCGGTCGACACGTTTTTTGAAAAAGTCATGGTGATGGTCGAGGACGACAAGCTCAGGCACGGGCGCTTAGCCCTGCTGCGCGACCTGCGCGAAGCCATGAACCGCGTTGCGGACCTTTCCAGGCTCGCCACATGAAACTCGAAAAAGGATCACTCGAGTGAAGCTCGTAATACTCGACCGCGACGGCACCATCAACCGGGACAGCGAACAGCACATCAAGTCGCCGGCCGAGTGGAAGCCGATCCCGGGCAGCCTGGAGGCGATCGCGAGGCTGACGCAGAACGGCTGGCGCGTCGCCGTCGCGACCAACCAGTCGGGCATCGCGCGCGGCCTGTTCGACATGTCGACGCTCAACGCGATCCACGCGGAAATGCACCGCGCGGTCGGCCAGGCGGGCGGCCGGATCGACGCGATCTTCTTCTGCCCGCACGCGGCGGACTCGAACTGCGAGTGCCGCAAGCCCAAGCCCGGCCTGCTGCGCGAGATCGCTTCGCGCTTCGGCGTCGAGCTGAACGGCGTGCCGATGATCGGCGACTCGCTGCGCGACGTCTCGGCCGCCACCGCGGCCGGGGCGCAGCCCTGGCTCGTGCTCACCGGCAACGGCAGGAAGACCCGTGACGCCGGCGGCCTGCCGCAGGGCACCGAGATCGCCGCCGACCTCGCCGCGATCGCGGCGCGCCTCGCTCCATGATTCTGCTGCGCTCGGCCTTGTTCTGGCTGGCGCTGCTCCTCTTCACCCCGCCCTACGCGGTGCTCGCGCTTGCCAGCGCGCCGCTGCCGCGCATGGCACGCTACCGCGTCATCTCCGGATGGTCGCGGCTGATGCTCTGGTGCCTGCGCGGCCTGTGCGGCATCCGCTGGCAGGTCGAGGGGCGCGAGCACTTGCCATCGAAGCCCTCGGTCATCCTGTCCAAGCACCAGTCGGCCTGGGAGACGCTCGCCTTCCAGCAGATTTTCCCGCCGCAGGTGCACGTTCTCAAGCGCGAGCTTTTGTGGATCCCGTTCTTCGGCTGGGGCCTAGCGCTGATGAGCCCGATCGCGATCAACCGCGGCCGCGGCATGGCCGCGCTGCGGCAGGTGGCGCGCCGCGGCAAGCAGCGCCTGGAACAGGGCTTCTGGGTGGTGGTGTTTCCCGAAGGCACACGCGTCGCCCCCGGATCGACGCGCAAATACCAGCCCGGCGGCGCCTGGCTCGCGGCGCACACCGGTGCGCTGGTGGTGCCGGTGGCGCACAATGCGGGGCGATTCTGGCCTCGCAACTCCTTCCTCAAGTATCCGGGGAAGGTGCGGGTGCGGATCGGTCCGCCCATCGAGAGCGCGGGGCGCGACCCGGAGACGATCAACGCGATGGCCGAACAGTGGATCGAGACGCAGCAAAAGACCCTGGACAGCTAGCGCTGTTCGACGAACCGCCCCCGGCTGACGCCGGGCCGACACGTCACGCGCTGCTCGCGGGGCGGTCGGTCGAGTTCCGCTTCGAGCGCCGCCGCCGGCGCACCATCGGCATCAGGGTGAACGAACACGGCCTCTCCGTCGCTGCGCCGCTGCGCGCGCCCTGGCGAGAGGTCGAAGGCTTCCTGCACGAGAAGGCGCGCTGGATCCTGGCGAAGCTCGACCAGCGCGCGGCGGCGGGCAAGCTGCGCACGATCTTCGGCGAAAGCGGCGAGACCCTGCCGTTGCATGGACGCGAAGTCGTTCTGGTCGTATCGCCGGCAAAACGCTCGGTGAACCTCCTTGGAACCGACCTGCACATAGGCATCCCCGAGCCGCATCGCAGGGGTGCGGTGCGCGATCTGCTCCTGCGCTGGCTGAAATCCCGCGCCCTGGACGCGTTGGCCCCGCGCGTGGCGCACTATGCGGCGCGCGTCAGCTTGCCGCCGCCGCCGCTGAAGCTCTCCAATGCCCGCACCCAGTGGGGCGTGTGCATGGCGAGTGGGCGCGTGCGCCTTTCCTGGCGGCTGGTGCACCTCGACCCCGAGCTGGCCGACTACGTGGTCGCGCACGAGGTCGCGCACCTGGTCGAACTGAATCATTCGGAGCGCTTCTGGGCGCTGGTCGAATGGCTGTATCCTCACTGGCGCGAGGCGCGCGAGCGCATCGAGCGCGACGCCGCCACCATTCCGAGAATCTGAGGCAAACACCCATGAGAATCCTGCACACCATGCTCCGCGTCGGCAATCTGGAGCGCTCCATCAAGTTCTACATCGGGGTGCTCGGCATGAAGCTGCTGCGCACCACCGACCGGCCCGACCAGAAGTATTCGCTCGCCTTTGTCGGCTACGACGGCGAGGACAAGGCCGCCGTGCTGGAACTCACCTACAACTACGGCGTCGACAAGTACGACCTCGGCGCCGGCTTCGGCCACATCGCGCTCGAATTTCCCGACGTGGCGAAGACCTGCGAGGCGGTGCGCACCAAAGGCGGCACCGTCACCCGCGAAGCGGGCCCCGTGAAGGGTGGCACGACGGTGATCGCGTTCGTCGCCGATCCGGACGGCTACAAGATCGAGTTCATCGAGCGCAAACCCGCCTCGTGATGCGCAGGTAGTCCGCGGGCGACAGATTCTCAGGCCTGAGTTTCGGGTCAATGCCGAGCTCCTCGTACTCCGCCGGCTCCAGAGGAAGTGCGTTGCGCAGGGTCTTGCGGCGCGCGCTGAAGGCTTGGCGCACGATTCTCTCCAGTACCGCCTGGTCCCAATCCGGCTGCGCCGCGATCGGGACGAGGCGCACCACGGCGGATTCCACTTTCGGCGGCGGGCGGAAGGCGCCGGGCGCGACGTTGAAGAGCTTCTGCATCCTGAAACGCGTCTGCAGCATTACCGACAGCCGGCCGTAGTCTGGCGTGGAATGCTTCGCCACCATCCGCTGCACGACTTCCCGCTGCAGCATGAAGTGCATGTCGCGCACCTGGCCGGCGTAGTTGGCGAGGTGGAACAGGATCGGCGTCGAGATGTTGTAGGGCAGGTTGCCGACGACGCGCAGCCCGGGAGGAAGGACCGAAAAATCGAAATCGAGCACATCGGCGCATACGACGGAAAGCCGTTCGGCAGGAAAATCCCGGGAGAGCGTCGCAGCGAGATCGCGATCGATCTCGATCGCGGTGAGGTGCGCGACGCGCTCGAGCAGCGGCCGGGTCAGCGCGCCTTCGCCCGGGCCGATCTCGACGATGGCGTCTCCGGGCGCTGGGTCGATGGCTTCGACGATGCGCTTCAGAACCCCCGGATCGTGCAGAAAATACTGGCCAAAACGCTTGCGCGTTTTCAATAGCCGCTCTTTCGAGGTTTCACTTTTCGTCCAGGCGCATCTCGACGTAAGTGCGGTCGCGCAGCTGGCGCAGCCAGTCCTGGAACGCTTCGTCCGACTTGCGCTCCTTCAGCGCCAAGCGAGCCTGCATGCGGCGGCGCTCCTGCGTCACGCCGGCCTCCCGGCGCGCCAGCACCTGCACCAGGTGCCAGCCAAATGAGGTATTGAACGCCTGGCTGATGTCGCCGGGTTTGAGCGCGTTCATGGCACGCTCGAACTCGGGCACCGTGTCCCCGGGAAGCAGCCAGTCCAGATCGCCGCCGCGCGAAGCGCTGCCGTCGGCCGAATTCAGGCGCGCCAGCTCGGCGAAATCGGCGCCGCCGGTGACAATGCGCTCGCGCAGGTCCGCCAGCCTGCGCCGTGCGTCGGCCTCGGAGGCGATTTCGCTGGTCCTCACGAGGATGTGCCGCGCGTGGGTCTGCACTACCGGCGCCGCGTCATTCGCGCTACGCCGCTGCATCAGCTTGACGACATGGAAGCCGCCGGGACTGCGCAGCACCGGGCTGGTCTCCCCGGGCTGCAGGTTCTTCAGGGCGCCGGCGAAAATCTCGGGCAGGCGGTCTTCGCCGCGCCATCCCATGTTCCCGCCCTGCAGGGCATCCGGGGCATCGGAGTAGCTGGCCACGATCGTGGCGAAATCCGCGCCGGAAACCGAATCGGCGCGCGCTTTCTCGGCCTTCTTGCGCGCCTGGTCGATCTGTTCGGGACTCGACTGATCCGGGATGCGCACCAGCACATGCGACAGGTTGAATTCGCTGCGCGCGCCGCTGCTTTCCCTGGCGGATTCCAGGAACTGATCGATTTCGCTGTCGCTCACTTCGATGCGGTCGTCCACCTCGCGCTCGCGCAGGCGTTGCATCTGGATCTGCTGGTGCACCTCGTCGCGGAATTTGCCGAAGGGCACGCCGTCCTTCTCCAGTGCCTGGCGGAACGCCGACAGCGTCATTTTGTTGCTATCGGCGATGCGCTCCATCGCCCGGTCGAGCTGGATATCCTCCACCCGGATGCCGTTATCCCTCGCCAGCTGCAGTTGCGCCTTGTCGAGAATCAGCCGATCCAGGATCTGCCGCTCGAGGATGCCGCGCTCCGGCAGCGGCGTGCCCTGCTGCCGCAGTTGCCGCTCGGCGAACTCGCGGCGCTCGGTGAGTTCCGAGGCCGTGACCACCTCCTGGCCCACGACAGCGACGATCCGGTCGACCAGCAGGATGCGCTGCGGCTGCCGCGCCTCCTGCGGTACCGGCACCTGGCCCCGCGTTTCCGCGGGCGCGTCCTGTCCCTGAGCCGGCTGGATCTGGCCCCGGGTTCGCAACGGCGCCTGCGGTTGGGGTTCCTGCGCCTGCACGACGATGCAAATGCCCAGCATCGCGACTGCAGGGAGGATTCTCGCCAGCATCCCTGCTAGAAAACCTTTTCGAACGGCAGGCGATGCATGCTTGGGGGCACCAGCGCACCCTGGGTGGGATTGGTGACCGCGTAACCCGGCACATTGCGCTTGAGCATCGTCATGATCTCGTCCGATCCAAGGCTGCCGAAGCCATTGAATTCCATCTGGAAGAAGATTCCGGTCGAAACGGTCTGCGCCGCGGTCTGCATGCGCTGGAACGCGCCGCGTAACACCCAGCAGCCGGCGTTGTATTCCATCCCCGCGATCCCTTCCAGCAGGCGGCCGTCCTGGAACGAATAGTTTAAACGCCCGATAGCATACCATCCGGCCTGGACCGGCCACTGGCCGGAAAGATCCATCTGCCGTATGGGCTGGGCTGGATCGCGTTTGTAACGGTAACTGGCGCTGATCACCTTTGCGATTTCCGGCGCGTAGCGCACCGACGCGGAATAGCGCTCCGCGCGGGACAGCTGCGGGTTGTATTGCACCGTGCCGTCGAAAGTGAGCGCCTTGGCGAAGCGGCCCCCGACGGACGCGAGGAGGTCGGACTGGTCCCGGCCGCGCAGCGCCGCCCCCGGGACAAGGCCGACGCGCTCGTCGCTGAAGTGGTAACGCTGGCCGAGGGTCGCGCGCAGCATTTCCTGGCCGTCCGGCGTGAGGATGCGCGAGGTCGCCGCCATCGTGACCTGGTTCGCATCGCCAAAGCGATCGCCGCCCGCGAACCGGTTCTCGGCGAAAATCTGAGAAAAGTTGAAGTCTGAGAGGCCGGTGTCGAACAGCGGGATGTGATCCTGGTTCCGGTACGGCGCTTTGAAGTAGAAAATGCGCGGTTCGAACGTCTGCGTGAGCTGCTGGCCGAACCAGTGCGCGTCGCGATCGAAGATCATGCCGCCGTCCAAGCTCATCCAGGGCAGTGCAATGCTCGGCTTGTCCGGCTGTCCGGCAGCGATCTGCGTCAGGTTATAGGCGGCATAGTGCAGGCCGAGCTTTGGCATCAGGAAATAACCGGGCGCGAGAATCGGCGCCGTGACCGTCGGATTGAACTGGAGGCGAGTCCCGTCAACGCGCGTCGGGTGCGCGAAGCGCACGAATTCGCCCGGCAGCACGGCGTCGAACCGCCCGGCGATGTCGCTCTTCGTCGTGCCAAAACTGATTTGCGGCAGGCGGGCATACGGCGACACGATCGGCGCCAGAGGATCCTGCAGCGTCTGGAATCGCTGCACCATGGCGTTGATATAGCTGCCCGTATCCGAATAGACACGGTTGCCTGCGCCAACGGGGTTGCTGCTGTACGACAGGTTCGCCTGCTGCGGCAGGATGCCGGTCGAGAGCTGGCGCACCTGCGAACTGAGGTCGACGAAGTAGCGGTTGTCGGAAGCCTTGTTCAAATCGACGCTGCCGAGGAGGCTCGGCGCGATTTGCTGGCTATGCTGCAGTGTGAAGCCGCTGCGCGAAGTCCTTGTCACCTTGTCATCGGGCAGGATGTCGTAGCGCATTTCGCCCCGGTAGTCCGATCCCAGGTAACGGAAATGCGCCTTGAGCTGCTGGCCCCGTTTCGTCATTTCGACCGGGGTTATCAGGAGATCCCTCTCCGGG
>SHXL01000113.1 GCA_009693345.1 Betaproteobacteria bacterium | reverse complement strand
CTTCTCGTCGTCCATGCCGAGGGCACGTCAAACGAAGCGAAAGAAAAAAATTACGCCCAGGACGCCCTCGTGGCGCTCGTCACGACCAGTCCGGTTGCCGCGCACACCGCCTGGGAGCGCTTCACCCCGGAGGGACCGCTCGCTTTGCTGCCGCTCGGCGGACGCTTTTGCGCCGTTTGGGGCATGCGCCCCGAACGGGCGCAGTCATTGTGCGCCGCGACCGAAGCGGCATTCCTGGAAGCCCTCGCGGGCGCTTTCGGCAGACGCGCAGGCGAATTCGTCGCGGTCGGCGAACGCAGCCGCGTCCCGCTCGCGTTGCGCGTGCGGCCTTCGCGGGTCGGCGAACGTCAAGCCTATGTCGGCAATGCGGCGCAGATGCTGCACCCGGTCGCCGGACAAGGCCTGAACCTCGGTCTGCGAGACGCCTGGGATCTGGCGCAAGTCTTGCGTGAGGCGCAGGATCCGGGCGATGCACTCGTTCTGCAACACTTTGCCGCAATGCGCCGCCTGGATGCAACGGCGAGCGTTCGCATCACGGATTTCCTGGCCGGTGCCTTTCTCGGCGCGAACCCCTTGGCCGGGCTGATGCGAGGTTTTGGATTAACCGCGTTGGACATTTGCCTGCCGGCACGGCGTTTTTTCGCACGCCGCATGATTTACGGAACTTCAGCACTGCCGTAGCGGTTGCAGTGATGTTTGAATTACGCAACAGCACCGATGTTTTTCGGCGGCGGAACGCGTTAGAATCCGCTCCCCTCGCATGACTTCCAACCACTAGTACAAATGCGGCTCGGCGCGCACGAATTGCGCAATGGCTTGTTCGCCGCCCCCATGGCGGGCGTCACCGACCGGCCCTTTCGCACGCTCTGCAGGCGCTATGGCGCCGGCCTTGCGATTTCCGAAATGGTCTCTTCGCATCCCGAATTGCGCGGCAGCCGCAAATCGCGCCTGCGCCTGGAGCATCGAGGCGAGGTCGGCCCCGTTTCGGTGCAGATCGCCGGGGCCGATCCGGCGATGATGGCGGCGGCTGCCCGCGTCAATGCCGCCGAAGGCGCGCAGATCATCGACATCAACATGGGTTGCCCGGCGAAGAAGGTCTGCAATGTCGCCGCCGGTTCTGCGCTGATGTCCGACGAGCCGCTGGTCGCGCGCATTCTGGAGGCGGTGGTCGCCGCGGTGGACGTCCCAGTGACGCTGAAGATACGCACCGGCCCCAATCCGCAGCAAAGGAACGCGCTGCGCATTGCAAGAATCGCGGAAAGCGCGGGCGTGAAACTGCTCGCCGTGCACGGCCGCACCCGCGCCTGCGGCTTCCGTGGCGAGGCCGAGTTCAACACGATCGCGGAGGTAAAGGCCGGCGTGCGCATCCCGGTCATCGCCAACGGCGACATCGCTACGCCCGAGGATGCGAGGCGCGTACTCGACTACACCGGCGCGGACGGCATCATGATCGGCCGGGCGGCTCATGGCCGGCCGTGGGTTTTCCGGGAATTCCTGTATTTCTTGAATGAGGGCAGGAAACTTCCGCCGCCGGCCGCATGGGAGATGCGCGCGGTCGCGCTCGAGCATCTCGATGGCATTTACTCTCTCTACGGCGAGGCGCTTGGCGTGCGCATCGCGCGCAAGCACATCGGCTGGTACACGCGCGGGCTGCCGGGCGGGGAGGCCTTCCGCCGCGAGGCCAATGCCATCTTGTCGGCGCATGCACAGCTCGCCGCGGTGGGAAGATTTTTCGATGGCCTGAACGAATGAGCAGGAATACTGAACTTGCCGACGCGGTTAAGCGCTCCCTGGAACGCTATTTCCGCGACATGGACGGCGAGAAGCCGACCGCGATCTACGACATGGTGCTGAAGAACATCGAGCGGCCGCTCATCGAGACGGTGCTCAGCAAGGCCGAAGGCAACCAGAGCGCCGCCGCCGCCATGCTCGGCATCGACCGCAACACCCTGCGCAAGAAAATCCAGCAGCTGCGGATCAAGGCGTGAAGGCATCGCCGGGGAAACCCTGACGGTGAAAGTCTCGCGGGCGCTCGTCAGCGTCTCCGACAAGACCGGCGTGGTCGAGTTAGCGCGCGCCCTGGGCGCGCTTGGGGTGCAGGTCCTGTCCACCGGGGGCACAGCGAAGCTCCTCGAGAAGGAAGGCATCCGCGTCACCGAAGTGTCGGCGCACACTGGATTCCCGGAAATGCTGGACGGCAGGGTGAAGACGCTGCACCCGAAGATCCATGGCGGCATCCTCGCGCGGCGCGACAACCGCGAGCACATGGCGGCGATCGAGAAAGCGGGCATCGCGCCGATCGACCTCGTCGTGGTCAACCTCTACCCGTTCCAGGCCACGGTAGCCGATCCGGACTGCACCCTCGAAAATGCGGTGGAGAACATCGACATCGGCGGCCCGGCGCTGCTGCGCGCGGCGGCGAAAAACCATGCAGACGTGGCGGTAGTCGTGGATCCAGCGGACTACGCGCGCGTGCTGGAAGAACTGCGCTCGACCGGTGGCGTCGCTGCGGCAACACGCTTCGCGCTGGCGAGGAAAGTATTCGCGCACACCGCCGGCTACGATGGCGCGATCGCCAACTATCTGTTCTCCCTCGACGACGAGCACAGGCGCGGCGCCTACCCGGGCGTATTCAGCCTGCAGTTCCACAAGCTGCAGGACATGCGCTACGGCGAGAATCCGCACCAGTCGGCGGCGTTTTACCGCGACGCGCGGCCGGTGGCGGGCGGCATCGCCTCCTATTCCGTGCTGCAGGGGAAAGAGCTCTCCTACAACAACGTCGCGGACGCCGACGCGGCCTGGGAGTGCGTGAAAATTTTTGCCGAACCCGCCTGCGTCATCGTCAAGCACGCCAATCCCTGCGGCGCGGCAATCGCCGAGAGCCCGCTCGCGGCCTACCGCAAGGCCTTCCGGACCGATCCGACGTCCGCGTTCGGCGGCATCCTCGCCTTCAACCGCGCGCTCGACGGCGCTACCGCCGAGGAAATCGGCAAGCAGTTCGCCGAAGTGATCATCGCGCCGCGCATCGAGCCCGCGGCGCGCGCGTTCCTCGCCGCCAAGCAGAACCTGCGCGTGCTCGAGGTGCCGATGTCGCACGAAGTGCAGGCGCATGATTTCAAGCGCGTTGGCGGCGGCCTTCTGGTGCAGAGCAGTGATTCCAAGGCACTCGAAAGAAAGGATTTGTCCGTAAAGACGAAGAAGAAACCCAGTGAAACGCAGTGGGCCGACCTGCTGTTCGCATGGCAGCTGGCTAAATTCGTGAAATCCAATGCGATCGTGTTCTGCCGCGATGGCGCCACGGTCGGTGTCGGTGCGGGGCAGATGAGCCGCGTCGACAGCGCTCGCATCGCCGCGATCAAGGCGAAGAACGCGGGTCTTGAAGTTGCCGGTTCGGTGGTCGCCTCGGACGCTTTTTTCCCCTTCCGCGACGGGCTGGACGCGGTTATCGACGCCGGCGCCGCCGCGGTGATCCAGCCCGGCGGCAGCGTGCGCGACGCGGAAGTCATCGCCGCGGCCGACGAGCGCGGCGTCGCCATGGTATTCACCGGCGTGCGGCATTTTCGCCACTGATATGAAGCTCCTCGTCATCGGTTCGGGGGGGCGCGAGCACGCGATCGCCTGGAAGCTGGCGCAGAGCCCGAAGGTGCAGAAGGTGTTTGTCGCGCCCGGCAACGGCGGCACGGCGACCGAGAATGGTCTGGAAAATGTGGAAATTGCCTCCATTCCGGAATTGATCGGCTTCGCAAGAAAAGAGCAGGTCTACCTCACCGTCGTCGGCCCCGAAGCGCCGCTCGCCGCAGGCATCGTGGATGCGTTTCAGGACGCCGGCCTGAAGATCTTCGGTCCGGTGCGCGCCGCGGCGCAGCTAGAAGCCTCCAAAGATTTTGCCAAGCGCTTCATGCTGCGTCATGGCCTGCCCACGGCGAAGCACGCTACGTTCGCGGATGCCCGGGAAGCGAAGGCATACGTCGACGAGCAGGGTGCGCCGATCGTGATCAAGGCCGACGGCCTGGCCGCTGGCAAGGGCGTGGTGGTCGCGGCCACGGTCGCGGAAGCGAAGGCCGCAATCGACCTGATGCTGGTGCACAACCGGCTGGGCGACGCCGGGGCACGCGTCGTGGTGGAGGAGTTCCTCGAGGGCGAGGAAGCGAGCTTCATCGTGATGGCGGACGGCGCGCACGCGCTGCCGCTGGCCACCAGCCAGGACCACAAGCGCCTCAAGGAAGGCGACCAGGGCCCGAATACTGGCGGCATGGGCGCCTACTCGCCCGCCCCGGTGGTGACGCCGGGCCTGCACGCGCGCGTGATGCGCGAAATCATCCAGCCGGCAATTGTCGGCATGGCGAAGGACGGCACGCCCTATTCCGGCTTTCTCTACGCCGGCCTGATGATCGACAAGGCGGGCAATCCGAGAACGCTCGAATTCAACTGCCGCCTCGGCGACCCCGAGACGCAACCGATCATGCTGCGGCTGAAATCGGACCTGCTCGCGTTCGTCGAGCACGCACTCGCGGGCACATTGGACCGCGCCGCGGCCGAATGGGATCGCCGTCCGGCCCTGGGTGTGGTGCTCGCGGCCAGCGGCTATCCCGACGAGCCCCGCAAGGGCGATGAAATAACCGTGCTGCCGAAACCTACCGAGGACTGCCGCGTATTCCAGGCCGGAACGAAGCTCGATGGCAAGCGGCTCGTCACCAACGGGGGGCGAGTGCTTTGCGTCACCGCGCTCGGCGGCTCGCTCAAGATGGCGCGCGCGCGCGCCTACGAGACGGCCGATGCAATCCGCTTCGACGGCATGCAGCTCCGAAGAGACATCGGTCACCGTGCCTTAAAGACAGGCTGACGTGGACACGCGCCCGGTCCGCGGCTATTTCACCGCGCTGCAGGCGCGCATCGTCTCGGCGCTCGAATCGCTGGACGGCAATACTTTCTCCGCCGACGCCTGGGAGCGCGCCGAGGGCGGCGGCGGCACCACCTGCATCATCGAGGACGGCAAGCTGTTCGAGCGCGGCGCCGTGGGCTTTTCGCACGTCTCGGGCAAGGAATTGCCGCCTAGCGCCTCGGCCGCCCACCCGGAGATTGCCGGGAGGCGCTACGAGGCGATGGGCGTGTCGCTGGTGCTGCATCCGCGCAACCCCTATTGCCCCACGGTGCACCTCAACGTGCGCTTCTTTTGCGCCGGGGATACTTGGTGGTTCGGCGGCGGCATGGACCTCACGCCCTACTACGGCTTCGAGGAGGACGCAAAGCACTTCCACCTCACCTGCAGGCGCGCACTGGAGCCCTACGGCGCGGATTTGCACCCGCGCTACAAGAAGTGGTGCGACGACTATTTCTTCCTCAAGCACCGCAACGAGCCGCGCGGCATCGGCGGCATTTTCTTCGACGATCTCGCGGCGCCCGATTTCCCCGTGGCGTTTTCACTCGTGCGTTCGGTCGGCGACCATTTCATCACCGCCTACGCACCGATCGTGGAGCGCCGCCGCGCCATGCCCTGGGGCGACGCCGAGCGCGCCTTCCAGTGCTACCGGCGCGGGCGCTACGTGGAATTCAACCTGGTGTACGACCGGGGCACCTTGTTCGGCCTGCAATCCGGTGGCCGCACCGAATCCATCCTCATGTCGCTGCCGCCGGCCGTCACCTGGCGTTACGACTGGAAGCCCGCGCCCGGCTCAGCCGAGGCAAAGCTCTACAACGATTTTCTCAAGCCGCGCGATTGGTTCTAGACATTCGCGGGTCTAGGCAGGCGATATATGGAAGGCGATCAAATCGCTTTTGCGCCGGACGCCTTGACCACCGGCGCCCATTTGAGGATTTCGGCTTTGACGAAATCGCCGAACTGCTGGGGCGTCATGGGAATGAAGCGCGCGCCTTCGTTAGTGCGGCGGGTTTCGATTTCCTTCGAGGTCATGAACTTCTCGGTTTCGGCATTGAGGCGGCGCACGATGTCGGGCGGGGTGCCGGCGGGGGCGAAGAGGCCAACCCAGTTGTTGAGTTCGAAGCCGGGCAGCGTTTCGCCGACGGTCGGCAGGTCCGGCGCCGCCTTGGAGCGCAGGGTGCCGATGGTGGCCAGCGCTTTCAGCCTGCCCGCTTTCGCTTGGGGGAGCACGGTGGGCATGGTGGCGAAGATTAATGAGGTCTGGCCCGCGAGCAGGTCGGTGATCGCGGGCACGTTGCCTTTGTAGGGGACGTGCAGCAGGTCCATTTTTGCCATCGCCTTGAACCGTTCTCCTGCGAGGTGGCTCGCGGTGCCCGCGGAGGCGTAGCTCAGTTCGCCGGGCTTCGCCCGCGCGAGCGCGATCAGTTCGGCGACGTTCTGCGCCGGCACGGACGGATGCAGCGCCAGCAGGCCTTCGGCTTCCAACGCGAGGCAGATCGGTGTGAAGTCGCGCACCGGGTCGAACGGCAATTTGGAGAACAGGCTTACGTTGACGGCATGGGTGCCGAGGCTGCCCATCACCAGCGTGTAGCCGTCGGGCGGTGATTTGGCCACAAACTCGGCGGCGATGTTGCCGCTCGCGCCGGTGCGGTTTTCGACCAAGACCGGCTGCCCAAATGCTTCGCTCCAGCGGTTGCCGATCAGCCGCGAGTAGATGTCGGCGATGCCGCCCACGGGGAAAGGAACGATGATCTTGATGGGTTTTGACGGATAGGTCTGCGCCGTTACGGAAAATGAAACAAGAAAAAACATCAGAAATCGAAAAACAACTGCGATCATGGCATTTCCCCGGCGCTGCGAAAGTGTTTCTGCGCCTCCGCGGCGCGTCCTTCGCGCTCGGCCAACCGGGCGAGTTCCAGGTGCGCGGCGCGCGACGGCGCGAACGCAAGGCTGGCCTCGAGGTAGTTCTGCGCCTTGCCCCAGAGCTCCGCCGCCATGCACAGCCGCCCGAGAGTCGAGAGCAACTGCGGGTCTTCGGCATGCTCGCGCAGCCAGCGCTCGGCGCGCTCGATGCGGGCGCGCGCTTCATTCTGGCGCTTCTGCGCATCGAGCTTTCCGATGTCGCCATACAGCGCGACCAGCGCGGCGTTCCATTCCGCGCCGAGGCTGCGCTCGAGGAGTTCGCGGGCGAGTGCCACTTCGCCCAGCGCCGCCGCGCGCAGCGCGGCCGCCGCCGCGACGCGCGGATGCGCCAGGTCGGCCGACGGAGTGCGCCGCAGGCGCGCCTCGAGCGAACCACGGTCGCCCGATTCGCGCGCAAGCAGCTCGATATGGGCCTGCACGCGGTGCTCCTCCGCGATCGCGGGCGGAAGCGCGCCGCGCTTGACGAGCAGCGAGGCGAGCCGCAGCACCTCTTCCCAGTTCTGCGCACCGCGCTCGGCGCGCAATTGCATGAGCGCGGTGCCGATATGCCGCGGCCCTGTGCCGTGCATGCTGCGCAGCGCGTTGCGCGCGCCGATGAAGTCGCGCTCATCCAGCGCGAGCTCGGCCTGCGTGAGCAGGCGCGCCGCGTGCAGCGATTCACCCGCGGCTTCGGCGCGCTCCAGCCACTGGCCGCGACGCTCGTATTCGTGCATCTGGTGGGCGGCCCGTGCCGCGATCAGGGCGGCGATGCCGGGCGCGGCGGCCGCCTCCCAGGCAAGCGCCGCCTCCTTCTCGGCGCGCGCGTAGCGCCCTTCGAAATAGCACTGCAGCGCGCTCGTGAGAGCGGACTGGGCCTGGGCGTGCCTGCGCGCCTCCCTATAAGCGCGCACCTGCGCCGGCAGCGCGAGCGTGTGGCTGATCAGGCGCACCGTGAGATAGGTGATGGCGAAGGCCGCCGCCAGCGCGAGTACCCAGAGGAGCAGGGAGATCTCGACCCGCCAGGGCGGATAGACCGCCAGCACGTAGCCCTCGCCGAGGCGTCCGGCGAGCGCCAACGCCACCGCGGCGGCAAACACCGCAATCAGCCAGAAAAGCCAGCGCATCAGCCGCTACTCAGGACTTGCCGCGCTCGCGGCGCGACTTAAAGCCGCGCACCGCTTCGAGGCTGTCCACGATGGAAGGCGGCTCGAAGCTGATCGACGCCGAAGAGAGTTGCCGCATCTGCGCCAGCGCGCCCTGGGAGGACTTCGCCCGCGCGTCGAAATAGCGCTGGATCCAGCCTTGCGCGACGCGCAGGTCCTCGCGATAGCCCGCCTCGTCTCTCGTGAGCAGCGCAAGGCGGGCGTTAAGCAGCCGCAGCTTGAGATTCTCCCGCAGGAACCAGGCCTGCTGCGGCAGCAGCAGCGGCGGCTCGGGCGCTTCGACCTTGCGCACCACCACCAGCTGGCGAAGCTCTTTCCATACTTCGCCGCCCAGGCGCGCGAAAAAATTCTCTTCCGCGCCGGGCGCGGATTTGGCCGCCTTGGCGGCCGCGGGGCGCTCGACGCGCTCGTCGAAAGCGAGCGGCATCGCGTCCACGGAGGCAATCAGCCGGTCGATCGCCAGGGACAGGCCCGGCACGTCCAGCGCCGGGAGGGACTTGAGGCGGTCGATGTCGCGCGTCAGCGCGCGGCGCACCGGAAGAAACTGCGGCCGGTCGACGCGCGACAGGCGGCTCTCCGCGAGCTGCAGCGCGAGCAGCGCTGCACGCACGTTGCCCGAAAGCTGGAGCTGCTGCTGCGCGATCGCCAGCACCTGTTCGATCTCCGCGAGCTGCCACTCGTCGCGGTTGCGCGCGAGTTCCTGGTAGAGCGCCTCCAGCGCGAGCTGCTGATTCTGCGATTCGGCAAGCCGGGTTTCGAGCGCGCCCAGTTTGGCAAGCGCCTCGCGCAGCGCTTCCTGGTTCTGCCGCCCCAGCGCGCGCGCGTCGCGGGTTTCGCTCTCGATGTCGCGCAGGCGCTTGGCGAGTTCCTCCTGCGTCGCACCGATGCGGCCGCGGGTATCCAGCCATAACCCCGCAACGATCGCGGCAAGCACCACCAGCCCGACGGCAATGACGCG
>SHXL01000112.1 GCA_009693345.1 Betaproteobacteria bacterium | reverse complement strand
GCGAGGATGCGGGCACGCGGTACTTGCGCTCGAGAATGGCGCGGGCGCGCTCGAGTTCGTCTGCCGGAGAAACGCGCTCGATCAACTCATCGCTCACGCCCTTCGCCTTGAGATCCTGGCGGATGCGCGCCGCGCCATATTTGCGCGACAATCGGCGCGCGCGCTCCTCGGCGAAACGTTCTTCCGAGAGCTGATTCTTCTGCTTCAGCCCCGCAAGCAGGCCCTTCAGGTCCTCCGAAGACGCTGCGTGAGGCGACAGCTTGCGATCGAGTTCCTGGCGAGTGTGCTCCCGGCGCGCGAGCAGCCGTAACGCCCGCGCCCGGAGCTCCACCACGTTGTCGGACTGCGCTTTCTCAGCCACGCTTGCGCGTCGGCAGCTTCTCGACCTTGTTGTCGTCGGCAACCGCTTCCGCCTGCGCTTCTGCCACGGGTTTCAGGACGCCCGCCTTCTCGCGGATCTTCTGCTCGATTTCAGCCGACATCGCCGGATTCTCCCTGAGGAATTCGCGGCAATTGTCCTTGCCCTGGCCGAGCCGGTCGCCGTTGTAGATGTACCAGGCGCCCGATTTCTCGACCACGCCGTGAATCACGCCCAGTTCCAGCATTTCGCCATGGCGCGAGATGCCCTCGCCGTACAGGATGTCGAATTCGGCGTTGCGGAAGGGCGGCGCGACCTTGTTCTTCACCACCTTGACGCGGGTCTCCGAGCCGATGACTTCGTCGCCCTTCTTGATGGCGCCGATGCGGCGGATGTCCATGCGCACCGAGGCGTAGAACTTAAGCGCGTTGCCGCCGGTGGTGGTCTCGGGGTTGCCGAACATGACGCCGATCTTCATGCGGATCTGGTTGATGAAGATCACCAGCGTGTTGGTGCGCTTGATGTTGCCGGTGAGCTTGCGCAGCGCCTGGCTCATCAGGCGCGCCTGCAGGCCCATCTGAGGCTCGCCCATCTCGCCCTCGATCTCGGCCTTGGGCGTGAGCGCGGCGACCGAATCGATCACGATCACATCCACCGCGCCGGAGCGCACCAGCATGTCGGCAATCTCGAGCGCCTGCTCGCCCGTGTCGGGCTGCGAGATCAGCAGGTCCTCGGTCTTGACGCCGAGCTTGGCGGCGTAGGAAATGTCGAGCGCGTTCTCCGCGTCGATGAAGGCGGCGGTGCCGCCGACTTTCTGCATCTCGGCGATGACCTGCAGCGTGAGCGTGGTCTTGCCCGAGGACTCGGGCCCGTAGATCTCGACCACCCGGCCGCGCGGCAGTCCGCCGACGCCGAGGGCGATGTCCAGGCCGAGCGATCCGGTGGACACCACGTCGATGTCCTTGATCGCCGCGTCGTCCATCCTCATGATGGAACCCTTGCCGTACTGCTTCTCGATCTGCGCCAGCGCCGCTTCGAGCGCCTTCTGCCTGTTGTCGTCCACTCTGTACCTCTTTTATTGGCTGTCGACATCTACGGCGGGATCAGTTGGCCACTGCGCCCGGGTTGACACCGGATACTGTATAAATGCACATGTATTGTGGGCGGTTGACAGCCCCCTGTCAAACAGGCGACTGGGAGCCTGCGGTAAAATCAGAAAACTTCTTTGGAGACAATGCGATGGCGAAAATTTCGTTCCTCGGCCTCGGGGTCATGGGCTATCCGATGGCGGGTCATCTGCTGAAAAAAGGCGGCCACGAATTGACCGTCTACAACCGCAGCGCGGCCAAGGCGGCGCAATGGGTGAAGGAATACGGCGGCAAATCCGCCCCCACCCCCCGCGAGGCCGCCCAGGGCGCCGATTTCGTCCTGATGTGCGTCGGCAACGACGACGACGTGCGCTCGGTCGCTTACGGCGACAACGGAGCGATGGCCGGCCTGAAGAAGGGCGCGATCCTGGTCGATCACACGACTGCTTCTGCAGTTCTTGCTAGAGATCTATACAAAGAAACAAAAAGCCGCGGCGTCGGTTTCGTCGACGCGCCGGTTTCGGGCGGCCAGGCAGGCGCGGTCAACGGGCAGCTGGGCATCATGTGCGGCGGCGACCAGGCCGATTACGACAAAGCGCTGCCGGTGCTCAACGTCTACGCCAAGATGTGCGCGCTGATCGGTGGCGCGGGTGCGGGCCAGCTCACCAAGATGGTCAACCAGGTCGCCATCGTCGGCCTGCTGCAGGGCCTGTCGGAAGCGCTCAGCTTCGGCCTGAAGGCGGGGCTCGACATGGAGAAAGTCATCTCCGTGATCTCCAAGGGCGCCGCGCAGTCCTGGCAGATGGACAACCGCTGGAAGACCATGGCGGCGGGCAAGTTCGAGGGCTTCGGCTTCGCCGCCGACTGGATGCGCAAAGACCTCAACATCGCGCTGGCGGAAGCAAAGAAGAACGGCGCCCACATGCCCGGCACCGCGCTGATCGAGCAGTACTACGGCCGCATCAGCGCCGCCGGCCACGGCCGCTGGGACAATACCGCGATCATGGGCCTGCTGAAGGACTAGCGCAGACGGCGCAGCTTCCAGGTTGCCAGGGGGCCAAGCAGGCCGCCGAGGCCCAGCGTCATCCACGCCACGCCCCACGCGTAGGATTCTCCCGAAAAATGGTCGAGTGCCCAGCCGAACACCACCGGGCTGATGACACCCATACCAAAGCCGATCACCGAACGAACCGCGTAGGCCACGCCGAGATAGTGCGGCGGCACCGACTCGGCGAGCACGGTCGAGTGCGTGGACGAGTCGGCGATGCCGGCGAAGTTGTAGAGGCAGGCGAGCGTCACCAGGAGCGCGATCGGCAGCGCGATCAGCCAGCCGATCGTGAACGACAGCACCAGGCTGACCGAGGACCACAGCAGGATCGTCTGCGTGCGGCCCCAGCGGTCCGCCATCGTGCCGCCAACGATACTGCCTGCGATGTTGGCAATGTAGGTAAGCGCAGTGAACAGAAGGGCATTTTCAGGAGAACTTCCATTCAGAAGCAGCGCGGCAGTCAGGAACGCGGGCAACCAGGCCCACAATCCGAGCAGCTCCCAGTTGTGGCAGCTGTAGCCCCAGATGGAAAGCATGCCGCGGCGGTTGCGCCACACCGCAGGCAGCGACGCGAGCAGCGACTCGCCCGCCGGGCGCGCATGAACGAGATTTTGCGTTTGTTGCAGGACGATGATTCCAAGAATCCAGGAAAACACCGGCATCATCGCCACCACGCCGAGCGTGCCGCGCCAGTCGGTGAATTTGAGCGCGGCTCCAGCGACCAGGAGGCAGATCGCATACCCGGCGCTCGATCCCGCGATCAGGAAGCCCATGGCGCGGCCGCGCCGCTCGCGCGCCACGTTGTCGTTGATCAATGCCAGCGCCGGCGTGTAGGAGCCGCCCTGGCAAAGGCCCGTCAGCGCGTGCAGCCAGAGCGCGGACCAGAAGCCATCGGCGAACAGCACGAACAGGATCGGGCTCGACCAGGCGGCGATGCCGGTGACGAGGAAGGTGCGCTTCGCGCCGTAGTGATCGGCAAGGAAACCGACGATGAACAGCGACGTGAGGTAGCCCAGGTAGAAGGCGGCCTGGATCATCCCCGCCTCCTTGCCCGAAAGCCCCCAGGCCGCCTGGGTCAACGGCAGCACCGCCGAGTAGGCGACGAACCAGGTCGCGCTCAGGACGCGGCTCGAGCATAGCGCCGCGAGCCAGGCGCCAGTGCCCGGCGCAAACCTCACGCGGCAGCGCTGAGCCGGACCGGTATCCGCTTCGAGCCGAAGGGCTTCCCGAACTTCTGATAGCGCCCGGCGAGCTGCGCGCCGCAGTGCATGCAGGCGCCCGTGTCGGTCAGACGATAGCTGCGGATCTCGTACCAGTCGCGCACGATCACCGGGTTCTCGCACGAGGGGCAGTACGTCGAGCCGCCCGCCTCGTCATGCACATTGCCGGTGTAGACGTAGCGCAATCCCGCGAGCCGCGCGATTTCGCGCGCGCGCGTCAGCGTCTCTGGTGGCGTTGCCGGGATATCGCGCATCTTCCAGTCGGGATGGAAGGCGGTGAAATGCAGCGGCACGTCGGGCCCGAGGTGCTGCATGATCCATTTGCATTCGGCTTTGAGTTCTTCGTCCGAATCGTTCTTGCCCGGGATCAACAGCGTGGTGATCTCCGTCCAGACCGCGGTTTCCTTCACCAGGTATGCGAGCGTCTCGAGAACGGGTGCCAGGTGCGCGCCGGTCAGCTTGAAGTAAAAGTCCTCGGTGAACGCCTTGAGATCCACGTTGGCCGCGTCCATCTTGGCGTAGAACTCGCGCCGCGGCACCGCGTGAATGTACCCCGCCGTGACCGCAACCGTCTGCACGCCGCTCGCGTGGCAGGCGTCCGCGACGTCCATCGCGTATTCGGCGAAGATCACCGGGTCGTTGTAGGTGAAGGCAACCGACTTGCAGCCAAGCTTCAACGCGGCCGCGGCGATCATCTCCGGCGTCGCCTGGTCCATCAGCCGGTCCATTTCCCTGGACTTCGAGATGTCCCAGTTCTGGCAGAACTTGCAGGCGAGGTTGCAGCCCGCGGTGCCGAACGAGAGCACGCTCGAGCCGGGATGGAACTGGTTGAGCGGCTTCTTCTCGATCGGGTCGACGCAAAATCCGGAGGACCGTCCGTAAGTGGTGAGCGCCATGCGCCCGTTTTCCATCTTGCGCACGAAGCACATGCCGCGCTGGCCTTCGTGCAGCCTGCAGTCGCGCGGGCAAAGGTCGCACTGGATGCGGCCGTCGGGCAGCGCGTGCCACCAGCGCCCGGGAAAGCTGCTTTCGGGGACCGCGTTCACGTGAATTTCCTCACCCGGTAGCGCGACACCTTGCAGCGCGCGAGGCGCGTGTCCGGCGGCAAACCCGCCTTCTTCATCAACTCGCCGAGGAACTGGCGCTTGTCCGGCAGCCCCTCCCATACCTGCGGCAGGAAGGTCGCGCGCTTGCCCTCCGCTTCCAGGATCAGGCCGTCTTCACCGGGGCGGATCTGCGCCAGCAGCTCGGCCTCGTCGGCGAACGCAATCGGCTTGGGCGCCGAGAGCAAAGACACCTCGACGCGGCAGCGCGGCCATTCTTCGCGCTTCAACTTCGGGAAGCGCGGATCCTGGAATGCCGCGGCACGCGCATTCGAGGCAACGTCCTCGCCCACGGGCCGGGTCGCCGAGAGGCTGCCGATGCAGCCGCGCAGCGCGCCATCCTTGGTCAGGGTGACGAAGGTCGCCGCGTGCTGCAGGAGCCAGGAAAGGTGGTTTCGCTTCGCCGGCACCGAATTCAGGCCAAGCCCATTCAGGATCGAGCCCCTGGCGATCTCGAGCAGCGTACTGCCCGCCTGTTCGGCGGAAACCTCGCCGCCCTCATAGAGCGCGAACGAGGAATACCCGACCACGCGCGCCTTGGAACCCGCCGTGTCGCCCGAATTGCAGGCCGCCAGCAGCTTTATCGAGAGCCCCTTGTTGCGGGCGACTGCGAGCAGCCCGTTCAGTCCCGTCGCGCCGCAGGCTTCCTCATAGTTCAAGCCGGCGGCAAATGCCGCGATACGCTCGAGCGTGGCGCCGTCGATGCGCCGCGCCTCCTCGTAGCCGTGATAGTGCGACAGGTCGGTGCTGATGACGATCAGCGTCTCCGGCCCGCCCCAGAGCCGCTCGAGCACCTCCGCGACCTCCTCGGTGAGCGCCGCTCCCGCGGCGATCGGCACGAGGGAAAAATTTCCCAGCAGCCTCTGCAGGAAGGGCAGCTGCACCTCGAGCGAATGTTCCTGCGCATGCGCCGCCGCGCTGCGCACCACCTGCTTCAAATCCGCGAGCGCCGCGATTCCCGCCGCATCGAGCGGTATGCGGCCGAGCGGGGTCTCGAACGCCTCGCATTCGGGCAGCGCAAGGCCCCGTCCGCCGACGAAATGCGAAGGCCCGATCAGCACCACGCGCTTGACGATGCCGCGCGCCGCGGCGAGCTCGTCGTAGGCGCGCGCGGCGACCGGCCCGGAATACATGTACCCGGCATGCGGCACGATCAGCGCCTTGGGAAAGCCGAGCTTCGGCTTGAAATTGTCGACGCCGTCGAGCAGCTCGCCGATCTCCAGGGACAGCTGTGGCGCGCTGCCGGGGTAGAACGCACCGGCCACCGCGGCGGGACGGACGATTGCAGTCGAACTCATAGCCGCTTCAGTATTCCCCGCAGGGCGTGAATCACGGATTGACGGCGAACTCTAGTACGACCACCCCCGAAACGCTTAGTTTCACTTGAAATCTTGCGCCCCTGCGCCCAGGCGAAACACACCGTGCCGACCGGCTTGCCCGGCGCGCCGCCGCCCGGCCCGGCGATGCCGGTTACCGACACCGCCATCGTGCCCTTGCTCCGCTTCAAGGCGCCGCGCGCCATCTCGCGCGCGGCCTGCTCGCTGACCGCGCCGTGGCGCTCCAGCGTTCGTCGGCTGACGCCGAGTGCTTCGCGTTTGGCTGCGTTCGAGTAAGTGACGTAGCCGCGCTCGAACCATTCCGACGAGCCAGCCACCGACGTCACTGCCTGCGCCACCCACCCGCCGGTACAGGACTCGGCGGTCGTAAGGGTTTCGCCCTTTTTCTTCAGCGCCTTTCCCATTTTCCGGGAAAGAACATTCAGAATCATAGAAAAAATCGCTTGGCCACTGCCAGAACCAGCAGCGTATACCCGGCGGCGAGCAGGTCGTCGAACATCACGCCGAAACCGCCCTTGAAGCGCATTTCCAGCTGGCGGATCGGCGGCGGCTTCACCACGTCGAAGGCGCGGAAAAGAAAGAATGCCGCCGCCTGCCACCACGGATCCTGCGGCACGATGGCGAGGATCAGCAGGAACGCGACGATCTCGTCCCAGCACATGGCGCCATGGTCGGCGACACCGAGATGGCGCCCGGTAAGTTCGCAGGCCCAGATGCCGACGCCGAAAAGCAGCACGAGAACCGCCAGCAGCGCGAGCGGCTCGTAGCCGCCGCCGATCGCCCACCACAGGGGGAACGCCGCCAAGGTGCCGGCGGTGCCCGGCGCCCAGGGGAATAGGCCAGCACCGAAGCCGAGCGCAATGAAGTGCGCCGGATGGCTGAAGGCGAACTGCGCTGTCGGCCGCGCGATGATCACGGCGCGAAATGGTCGAAGCCGCGCCCGACAGGCATCGGCCTGCCGCGGGCATCGAGCACCTGCAACCTGGCTTCGCCGCTCTGTACGCTGCCTACGCGGGACAGCGCAAGCTTGAGGTCGGAGGCCAGAGCGGCCAGCTCGGCGCGGTTCGCCTGGGGAGCGGTAAACACGAGTTCGTAGTCGTCGCCGCCGCACAGCACCAGCCGAGCCTGGAGTTTCTCATCCTGAATTTCCTTGACGTCGGCGGATCGCGGAAGCAATTCGTATTCGACAACCGCTCCGGCACCGGACCTCTCCAGAATATGCCCGAGGTCCTGTGCGAAACCGTCCGAGACGTCGATTGCGGCGCTGGCGAAACCCCGCAGCCGCTCGCCCAGCTCCACCCGCGGCTCGGGTTCGTCCAGGCGCCTGGCCGCAGCCGCGCTGCCCGGCTGCGCCAGGGCGAGCGCGGCGCCACCGAGCTCGCCCGAGACCCAGACGTCGTCGCCGAGCCGGGCGCCCGCCCGGAACAGCGCGAGGCCCGTCGGCACCTCGCCCAGGATGGTGACGCAGATCACGATGGAGCCAGGCGCGGGGCCCGGCGCGGCCGCGCGCGTCGTGTCGCCGCCGATGAGCTCGACGCCGAATCGCGCCGCGAGCGCGAAGAACCCCTTGGTGAATTCGCCCAGCCATGCCTCGTCCACCGCCGGCAGCGCCAGCGCGAGCGTTGCCCAGCGCGGCGCGGCGCCCATCGCCGCCATGTCGGAGAGGTTGACCGCGAGCGCCTTGTGGCCGAGTTTGCGCGCATCCGCGCCGGCGCGGAAATGCCGGCCTTCGAGCAGCAGGTCGGTGGATACCGCGAGTTCCATGCCCGCGCTCGGCCGCAGCAGCGCGGCGTCGTCGCCGATGCCGAGCGAAACCCGCCGCGCGCGGCGGTCGCCCGGACGCACGTCGCGTGCCGGTTGTTCGAAATACCTGCGGATCAGGTCGAATTCGGACGACAAACTCAGACCGCCTGCCGGACGCGCGCGACTTCCCCGGCACGCAGCTCGAGCGCCAGCTTCTCCAGCACGCCGTTGACGAACTTGTGGCCGTCGGTGCCGCCGAAGCTGCGGCCCAATTCGATCGCCTCGTTCAACACTACCTTGAACGGCGTTTCGGAGCGCGCCATAAGCTCGTAGGCGCCGATCAGCAGGATCACGCGCTCCACCGGAGAGAGCGACGCGAGGCTGCGGTCGAGGTGGGGCGCGATGCGTTTTTCCAGAACATCGTTCTTCTCGACGATTTCCGCGATCAGCTCCCCGGCGAATTTCTGGTCGCAGCGCACCCAGCCCTCGAGCGTCGTCGCTTGCGCCAGCGGATCGCCGCCCGCGAGTTTCCAGGCATAGAGCGCCTGCAGCGAGATCGCGCGCGACCGCCGCCGTGCCGTCGTCCTGGCAGCCGTGCCGCGGTCCTTCAGCGCCACTTCGCCGCCAGTTCCTGCCGCAGTCGCGCCATTTCCAGCGCGACGCGCACTGCCTCGGCCCCCTTGTCCTTGCGCGCGAGCGCCTGCGCCACGTTGTCCGTGGTAAGGACGCCGTTGGCGACCGGCATGCCGCATTCGAGTGCCACCTCCATGATGCCGCGCGCCGATTCGTTCGCGACCACCTCGAAGTGGTAAGTGTCGCCGCGGGTCACGGCGCCGATCGCGACGAGCGCCTCGAAACGGCCCGACTGCGCCAGCCACTGCAGCGCAAGCGGAATTTCGAGCGCCCCGGCGACGGAGACGAACTCGGCCTCGATGCCGGCGCCCCCGGGCTCCGCCCGGGCCTTCACGAGTTCGGCGCGCGCAGTCTCGAGGAGCGCGTTGCAGATCTCT
>SHXL01000111.1 GCA_009693345.1 Betaproteobacteria bacterium | reverse complement strand
CGCCATCCGCTACTGCCTCGCCGAGCCCCAACTCTTTCTCGCGCAGCTGCGCGCGATCCTGCGCGCTTCGAAGTTCGGGCGCGTCAAGATCCTGCTGCCGATGCTCGCGCACGCGCATGAGATCGAGCAGGCCCTGAACATGCTCAAGCAGGCCAAGCAGCAGCTGGATGACAAGCGCGTGGCCTACGACAGCGCGGTCGAAGTCGGCGGCATGATCGAGGTGCCGGCGGCGGCGCTGGCGCTGCCGATGTTCATGCGGCGGCTGGATTTCCTGTCCATCGGCACCAACGACCTGATCCAGTACACGCTCGCGATCGACCGGACCGACGACGCGGTCGCCCATCTTTACGATCCGCTGCACCCGGCGGTGCTGAACCTAATCGCGCACACCATCCAGGCTGCCAACCGCGGCGGCACGCCGATCGCGGTATGCGGCGAAATGGCGGGCGACCCCGCGCTTACGCGCCTGCTGCTGGGCTTTGGCCTGCGCAATTTCTCGATGCACTCGCAGCAGCTCCTCGTCATCAAGGAGCGCGTGCTGCGCACCAATCTCGCCGAGGCGCAGCCGCTGGCGCAGCGCGTGCTGCGCCAGTCCGACCCCGCAAAGACGCGCGAGCTCATCGCGAAGCTGAATTCCTAGGAGGTTTTCGTGAAATTATTCTTGTTTTTCCTCGGGTTCGTTCTTGCTTCCCAGGTAAGTGCACAAAATTACCCCTCGAAACTCGTAAAGCTGGTCGTCCCCTTCCCCGCCGGCAGCGCGACCGACCAGGTGGCGCGGCTCACCGGGCAGCAGCTGCAGGAAGAACTCAAGCAGCCTTTCGTGGTGGAGAACAAGCCCGGCGCGCAGGGGGCGATCGCCGCCGCCGAGGTGGCGAAGGCGGCGCCTGACGGCTACACGCTGCTCCTCACCACCAACACGCCGCAGGCCGCGAACGTGAGCCTGTTCAAGAAGCTCTCCTACGACCCGGTGAAGGATTTCTCGCCGGTGGCGCGCATCGGCACCACGTCCTTCATGCTGATGCTCAAGTCCGATTCCCCGATCCGGACCTTCAGGGATTTGCTCGCCGACGCGCGCTCCAAGCCCGGCAAACTCTCCTCGGGTTACGGCTCGGCAGGTTCGCAGGTTTCCCTGGCGATGCTGAAGTCGATGGGCAAGCTGGACGTGGTGGAAGTTCCCTACAAAGGCATCCCGCAAACCGTCACCGACGTGCTTGGCGGCACGCTGTCGTTCACGTTCGTCGACCTGGGCAACGCGCTGGCGCAAGCGAAGGGCGGCAAACTGAAAGGGCTCGCCGTGACCTCCGCCACGCGCACCCCGCTCGCGCCTGATGTTCCGGCGGTCGCCGAGGAGTTGCAGGGCTACGAGCTGATCGCCTGGTTCGCGCTCATGGCGCCGGCGGGCACGCCGAAGGAAATTGTGAATTTACTTTCTGAAAATACCCTGAAAGCAGTAAAGAAAAAAGAAATCGTCGACAAATTCGCGCTCATCGGAACCGATGTCGCGCCGATGAATCCGGAGCAGCTCGCAAAGTTCATCCAGAGCGAGATCGCGCATTGGGCGAAGCTCGTCAAGCTGGCGGGCATCCAGCCCGAGTAATTGACATGGCTGGACCGCTCGATGGCGTCCGAATCCTCGATCTCACTTCGGTGGTGATGGGGTCGTTCGCAACCCAGATTCTCGCGGACTACGGCGCCGACGTGATCAAGGTCGAGTCGCCCGAGGGCGACGTGATGCGCCACAACGCGCCGATGCGCTCCAAGGGCATGGGGCACATCTTCATGAACGCCAACCGCAACAAGCGCTCGGTGGTGCTGGATCTCAAGCAGGAGGGCGCTCGCGCGGCCTGCCTCGCGATCGCGAAGGATGCGGACGTGCTGGTCTACAACATCCGGCCGCAGGCGATGGCGCGGCTGAGGCTCTCCTACGACGACGTGCGTGCAGTGAATCCGCGCCTCATCTATGTCGGCGCTTTTGGCTATTCCCAGCGCGGCCCGTATGCCGCCAGGGCTGCCTACGACGACCTCATCCAGGGCGCCGTCGGCCTGCCCTGGCTATCGAGGCAGGCGGGCGCCGAGTCGCCGCGCTACGTTCCCGCGACGATTGCCGACCGCTCCGTCGGCCTGCACATCGTCAATGTCGTGTGCGCCGCGCTTTACCGCCGGGAAAAATCCGGCGGCGGCCAGCGCATCGACGTGCCGATGTTCGAGAGCATGCTGCAGACGGTGATGGGCGAACACATGGGCGGCTATACCTACGACCCGCAGCTCGGGGAACCTGGCTACGCGCGCATGCTCTCGAAGGAGCGCCGGCCCTACCAGACAACGGACGGCCACGTCTGCGTCCTCATCTACAACGACAAACAATGGCGCGCGTTTTTCGAGCTGATCGGAAGGCCGGACCTGCTGTCCGACCCCCGCTTCGCGACGCAGGAAGCGCGCAGCCGCGATTTCGAGGGCGCCTACGCCCTGGTCGCCGCGGAGATGGCGAAGCGCAGCACCGCCGAATGGATCGCCGCGCTGGAGCAGGCCGACATCCCGGTACAGCGCATGAACAGCCTCGCCGACATCGTCGAGGACCCGCACCTCGCGGCCATCGGCTACTTCCGCAGCATCGAGCATCCGACGGAGGGCCGCATCCGTACGACGGCTGTCCCCTCGGAATGGTCCGAGTCGGCGCCCGAATACCGCCGCCACGCGCCACGCCTGGGCGAGCACACGCGCGAAGTGCTGCGCGAAGCCGGGCTCGCCGAGAGCGCGATCGAGCAGTTGATCGCCGGTGGGGCCGCGCGGGCCGCGGAATGAACATGGGCAACGGCGGCGTTCCGGCGCTGAAGCCGGAAAACCTGGGGGACGAATCGTTCCGCCGGGACCATCGGCTGCGCTATGCCTATGTCGCGGGCGCGATGGCCAATGGCATTGCCTCGACGCGACTGGTCGGGGAAATGGCCGGCGCCGGGATGCTCGCCTTTTTCGGTGCCGCCGGCCTGGGCCTGGAGCGGATCGAAGCGGCGATCGATGAGCTCGCCTGCACGCATCCGGGCGCGCCCTATGGATTCAATCTCATCCACAGCCCGAACGAACCGGATCTCGAAGCGGGGGTGGTGGATCTCTACCTGCGGCGGGGAATCCGTCTTGTCGAGGCCTCCGCCTACCTGCGGCTCACGCTGCCGGTAGTGCGCTATCGCGTTCGCGGCATCAAGCGCGACGCCGAGGGCCGCATCGTCACGCCCAACCGCATCATGGCCAAAGTCTCGCGCGTCGAAGTCGCTACGCAGTTTTTTTCTCCGCCACCGAAAGAGTTCCTCGACGAACTCGTCCGCAAAGGGGAAATTACGGGCGAACAGGCCTCGCTTGCGGCGAGCATCCCGATGGCCCAGGACCTCACCGCGGAAGCGGATTCAGGCGGGCATACGGACAATCGCCCGCTGGTGACGCTCCTGCCGACCCTGCTCGTGCTGCGCGACCGGATGCAGGGGAATTTCGGCTACGAACAGACGTTGCGCGTAGGCGCAGCGGGCGGATTGTCGACGCCGGCGGGACTGGCGGCGGCATTCGCAATGGGAGCTGCCTATGTCCTGACCGGCTCGGTGAACCAGGCCTGTATCGAGTCGGGGAGCTCGGACGCCGTGCGCAAGATGCTGGCACAGGCGGAGCAGGCCGATATCGCCATGGCGCCGGCAGCGGACATGTTCGAAATGGGGGTCCGGGTGCAGGTGCTCAAGCGGGGGACGATGTTCCCAATGCGCGCTGCCAAGCTGTATGATCTGTACCGGGCAAATGCGGGTATGGAAGCCTTGCCGGAAGCGGATAAGGCCTTCATTGAAAAGCAACTTCTTCGTACCACGCTCGAAGATGCCTGGCGCAGCACAAGGGATTTTTTCGTAACACGGGACCCGGGGCAGGTCGAACGTGCGGAACGCGATCCGAAGCACCGGATGGCGCTGGTGTTCCGCAGCTACCTCGGTTTGAGTTCGCGCTGGGCAAACGCGGGCGAACCGTCGCGCATGATGGACTATCAGGTCTGGTGCGGGCCGGCGATGGGCGCCTTCAACGAATGGGCGCGCGGCACGTTCCTCGAGAAGCCCGAGAATCGCCGCGTGGTGGTGGTCGCCGAGGCTCTGATGAATGGCGCAGCGACGCAGCTACGCCAGCTTTTTGAAGGCATGACGAGCAAGCCATGAGCAACAAGACGAGTCCCATCGCGATTGTCGGCATCAGCTGCCTGTTTCCCAAGGCCGACGACTTGCAGGCCTATTGGGCGAATATCAAGAACGGCGTCAATGCGATTACGCCCGTTCCCGCCGGTTCGCACTGGAACGCCGCCGATTATTTCGACGCCGATCCGAAATCCCCGGATCGCACCTACGCGCGGAGCGGCGGCTTCCTGTCGCCGGTGAATTTCAACCCGATGGAATTCGGCATGGCGCCGAAGGACATCGAGGCAACGGACACGTCGCAACTTCTCAGCATGGTCGCCGCGCACCGCGCGCTGGCCGATGCCGGCTACGCCGCCGGCGGCACCGGAGGGAAACCCGCCGGCCGCACTTTCGATCGCGAACGCACCAGCGTCATCCTCGGCGTTACAGGCGCGCTCGAGCTCGTCATCCCGCTTGGCGCCCGGCTCGGCCATCCGATCTGGCGCAGGGCGCTCAAGGACGCGGGCGTCGACAGCGCGGTCGCCGACGACGTCGTGCAGCGCATTTCGGATTCCTACGTCGGCTGGCAGGAGAACTCCTTTCCAGGATTGCTCGGCAATGTCGCGGCCGGCCGCATTGCCAACCGCCTCGACCTCGGTGGCACGAATTGCGTCGTCGATGCCGCCTGCGCGAGCTCGCTGGCGGCGATCCACCTCGCCGGCCTCGAACTGTCGGCGGGCCGCTCCGACATGGTCATCACCGGCGGCGTGGATACGTTCAACGATATTTTCATGTACATGTGCTTCAGCAAAACCCCGGCGCTCTCGCCGACGGGCGATGCGAAGCCCTTCGACCGCGACTGCGACGGCACGGTGCTTGGCGAAGGCCTCGGTTTGCTGGTTCTCAAGCGGCTGGCGGATGCCGAGCGCGACGGCGACCGCATTTACGCGGTGATCAAGGGCATCGGTTCCTCCAGCGACGGACGCAGCAGCGCGATATACGCGCCGCGCGCCGGCGGCCAGAAGCTCGCGTTGCAGCGCGCCTACGAGGACGCCGGAACGGCGCCGCAAACCATCGGCCTGGTCGAAGCGCACGGCACCGGCACCAAAGTCGGCGACGCGACGGAACTGTCCTCGCTGATCGAGGTGTTCCAGCCGCGGCATGGGACAGATGCTCAAGCGGCGGAGCCCTGGTGCGCGCTCGGCTCCGTCAAATCGCAGATCGGCCACACCAAGGCGGCGGCCGGCGTGGCAGGCGTCATCAAGGCGGCGATGGCGCTGCACCAGAAAGTCCTGCCGCCCACCATCAAGATCACGCGGCCGCTCGACGACGCAGCGCCGGGCCGCTCGCCGTTCTACCTCAACACCAGCAAGCGTCCGTGGCTGCCGGCCGCGGGACACCCCCGCCGCGCGGGCGTCAGCGCCCTCGGTTTCGGCGGCACGAACTTCCACTGCGTGCTCGAAGAGCACGATGCCGCGAAGCCCGAAGTGGACTGGGAGGGCGACGTCGAGATTCTCGCGTTCTCGGGCGACCGGCTTTCCGAGCTGATCGCGCAACTGAGCGCGCACCGGACGGATTCCGCGTGGCTGGATTTCCGGCGCGAGGCACGGCAGTCGCGCGTGCAGTTCCGGCGCAACGCGGAATTGCGCCTGCTCATCATCGTCACCGGGGAGTCCGACCGTGTGGGCATGGACCGCGCGGGCCTGAAGGAAACCGCGCTGAAGATGCTGGAGAAGAATCCGGGCAGGGCTTCGTGGACGGCACCGGCAGGCATCGCCTTCGGTTCGGGCACGCGCCACGGCAAGCTGGGCGCGCTGTTTCCCGGGCAGGGCTCGCAGTACGCCGGGATGCTGCGCGACCTTGCCTGCCAGTTTCCGGGAATGATGGAGGCGCTAGCCGAGGCCGATCAAATTTTTGCACGAGAGCCGGGCAGGAAGAGTTCACAACGGCTCAGCGATTTCATCTATCCGCATCCGGTTTTTTCCGAGGAAGCGCGCCAACAGCAGGAAGAAGCCCTCAAGGCGACGGACATCGCGCAGCCCGCGCTCGGCGCGGTGAGTATGGGCGCGTTCAGCGTGCTGGATTATTTCGGCGTCGGCGCGGACGCCGCCTGCGGCCACAGCTACGGCGAACTGCTCGCGCTGTGCGGCGCGGGGCGCATCGCCCCGGCGGCGCTGCATCAACTTTCCAACCTGCGTGGCCGCCTGATGGCCGGCAAGCATGGCGAAGGCAACCGGGGCGCGATGCTCGCGGTGCAGGTGAACGAGGAAGCGGTGCTGGAATTCCTGCGCGAAGACGGCAGCCAGCTCGTCGTCGCGAATCGCAACTCGCCCAAGCAGTATGTCCTCTCTGGTCCCGTCGAGCAGATCAAACGGGCGCTGGACAAGCTCACCAAGCGCGCCATTCGCAGCCGCATGCTGCAAGTGTCGGCCGCGTTCCACAGCCCGCTGGTGGCCGATGCCCGCGCACCATTCGCCGAGGCGCTTGACGCCGTCGCCTTCGACAAGGGCCGGATGCCCGTCTACGCCAACGCCACCGGCCGCGAATACCCGAAAAGCGCGGAGAAGGCGCGCGAAGTGCTCGCCAGCCAGATCGTGCGCCCGGTGAATTTCATGGAGCAGATCCAGACCATGCACGCGGACGACGTGCGGACCTTCATCGAAGTCGGCCCCGGCCATGTGCTCTCCGACCTGGTGCAATCCATCCTGCCCGGCCGGGACGTGGAGACCATCGCGCTCGACTCTTCCAGGGGCAAACGCTCCGGCACCTTCGACCTCGCGCTGGCGCTGGCCCGTCTCGCATCGCTGGGACACGAGGTCAATCTGCAGAAATGGGAAAACGCGCCGCCTGCGCTGGAAGCGAATGCCGGCAAGCCGGCTCTCACGGTTCCGCTTTCCGGCGCCAACTACCGCGCGCCCAGCACACCGCGCCCACCTGTTCCCGCAGTTATTGAAAATAGAATTTCTGCAAAGACAGAGCCAACCCCAGTTGCCTCGCGCGCTGTACAGGACGGCATCCTCGCGCTGCAGCGCCTGCAGGAGCAGACCGCGCAGCTGCACAGGCAGTTTCTCGAAGGCCAGGAATCCGCGCGCCGCAGCATTCAATCGCTGCTTGAATTGCGCAGCGGAGCGGCGTTGCCGCAGGCTGTCGCGGCAGCTCTTTCGATCACACCGATCGCGCCGGTCGTGGTGGTTCCTGAATCGGTACGCGCTCCGGCGCCTGCGCCGCAGCCTGCCGCAAGCGACCGCAACCGCTACGAAAGCGCCGTCCTCGAAGTCGTGTGCGACAAGACCGGCTATCCCGTCGAGATGCTCACCCTGGGCATGGGGATGGACTCGGACCTGGGGATCGACTCCATCAAGCGGGTCGAGATCATGGCCGCGCTGCGCGCGCGACTGCCCGAGGCGCCGGAAATCAAGCCCGAGCACCTCGGTACGCTGCAGACGTTGGAACAGGTTGTCGCCTTCCTCGCCGGCGGCGCGCCGACCAACGCACAACCTGCGGTCGTTCCCGTGAAAACGGGAACCCAGGTTTTGGGATCTCACATCAGTGAGGCCCTGCTCGCCGTGGTGTCGGAAAAAACCGGCTACCCGGTCGAGATGCTGAATCTCGGCATGGGCATGGACTCGGACTTGGGGATCGACTCCATCAAGCGCGTCGAAATCATGGCTGCGCTTCGCGGCAAGCTGCCAGGTTCGCCCGAGATCAAGCCAGAACATCTTGGCTCCCTGCAGACCTTGCAGCAGGTCGTCGATTTCCTCGCCGGCCAGCCCGCGCAAGCGGTGCCGGTCGCGGCTCCCGCTGCTGTGCAGGTAGAACAACCATTTCCGGTTGAAGCTTCGCAGCCCGAGGTGCTTCGGCAAATCATCCGCCCGGTCGCGCTGTCCGGCGATGACCGCCGGGAGGCGATCAGCCTGCCCGCCGGCGCGCAGGTCTGGCTGGCCGACGATGGCTCCGAACTTGGCGCGCGCATCGAGGAACGCCTGCGCGCGCTGCGCCTGCGCGTGCATCGCGGCGACTTCCAGCGATTTCTAGGCAAGGGCGCGGCGGCGCCCGCCGCGCTCGTTGTCCTCGCGCCTGCCGGCGGCAGCGACGACGCGTTCATCAGGAACGCATTCCGGCTCATTCAACGGGCCGGACCAGCGCTGCGCAGGGCCGGCGGCGCGGGCGCCGCGATTCTCGCCACGGTTTCCCGGCTCGACGGCGCGTTCTGCTTCGGCGATCTGAAGGCCAAATGCGACCCGGTCAGCGGCGGTCTCGCCGGACTTGCGAAGACTGCGCGCCACGAATGGCCGGAAGTCCATTGCAAGGCGCTCGACCTTGATCCCGAATTCACCGACGCCGCTGCGGCCGCCGGCCAGATTGTTGCAGAGATCTTCCGGGCCGGCCCCGTCGAAGTAGGCATTTCGGCGCGTGGCCGCGTGGCACTCGAAGTCGCCGTTTCAACCATCGAGCGCGCCGGCGTGCAACCACCGCTCGCGGCGGGCGATGTGGTCATCGTCTCCGGCGGCGCTCGCGGCGTCACCGGCGATGCCGCATTGGCGCTTGCGCGCGCCTTCCATCCGAAGCTGGTGCTGCTGGGCCGCAGCGAGCTGGGCGAAAGCGAGCCGGCCTGGCTGCAGGACCTGCAGACGGAAGCCGGCATCAAGAAGGCCTTGCTCGACAGGAAGAATGGCGCCGGCTCGCCCAAAGCGGTGGAGGCGGAGTACCGCGCGGTGCTCGCGCGGCGCGATATCCGCGCGCCGCAGCATTCAATCGCTGCTTGAATTGCGCGAGCGTCGCGCCGTCGCGCACGTCCACCGCGTGATAGAACGCCTGCGCGCCGGCGGCCTCGAGGCGGCCGAGCTGCGCGCGGATATCGCGCCGCG
>SHXL01000110.1 GCA_009693345.1 Betaproteobacteria bacterium | reverse complement strand
CGATCGACCTGGCGAGCTGGGGCGTGTTCAACAGCGTCTACGCCTACGCCGAGGCGAAGCAGCTTGCGCATTCCAGCGTGGCGGTCTATCCCGGGGCGGCCGGTAGTTCCACGCCGCAACTCGAATTCCTGAAGGGCGCCATGTTCAGCGCCAGCGCGCCCGACGGCTTGCTGCCGCTGGAGGTCGAACTGGCCGAGCGCCTGATCGCGGAATGTGCGCCGCGCTTCGTGCTCGCCAATGCGCCCGCGCCGGGCCTGGTGTTCTGGTCGGATCTCGCACAGGCGCTGCCGCCCGCACGCCTGTCGCGTCCGCCGCAGCCAACGCCGGGGTTGCGCTGCTACGGCGCCGGCGCGGCGCTGGCCGAGGTGCACGACCTGGCCGAGCGCGTCATGGTCGGGGGCAAGATTCCGCCCGAGGTCAACCTGGGCGGCAGCTACGAGCCGCACGTCGCGCTCGACGTGATGCGCCACCTGCACCTGAACTGGTCGCCGCAGGCGCCCGAGCGCAAGGCGCAGCGCCACGCGGTCAAGTCGCGGCTCTCGGTCACCTACGGCTTCAATGACGTTGTCGCGGTGCTCGGCGGCAGCGACTCGCTCGACTTCGAAAACAAGAGTTCGGAGAGCTGGATCGTCGAAAACGTGAGTGCCGGCGGGTTCGGCGCCGTGGTGCCGCAGTTGAAGGGTGACTGGCTGCGCGTGGGTGCGTTGGTCGCGCTGCAGCCCGAGGGCGGCAGCAACTGGGGGTGCTGGGAATGGTCCGCAGGGTCAACAAGCTTGATGCCCAGCAGGCGCGCGTCGGCATCGAGACATTGTCCAAGACGCCGGCGCTCTCGCGTTTCGCGGTCGCGGGTGTCGCATCGGTCACGGAACTGGGCGTGCTCCTGAAAAGCGGCGATGCGGCCGACGCGCGCATCGTGCTCAAGCCGGGCGTGTTCGCGCCGGCGCAGAACCTGGAGATCGCGTACGGTTCGCGCCACCACATCTACCTGCCGCAGGCACTGGTCGAGCGCGGCGAGGATTACGAAATTTCCCGGTTCAGAGAGATGATCAGAGAATCCTGAGCAGGAAGGCCGCGATGTCCGCGATCTCCTGCGGGCACACCGAGTGCGGCATCGGGTATTCGTGCCATTCCACCGCATAGCCCAGCGCCAGCAGCGCGTCGCGCGTTTGCAGCGCGCGGTCCATGCCGATCATGTCGTCGTACTTCCCGTGCGCCATGAAGACGGGCAGGGCGCCGTTTTCGGGTGTGCGTTCCTTTTCCAGGGTTCTTGCCAGAGGCAAATAGGTCGAAAGCGCCATCACGCCGGCCAGTTGCCGGCGCTGCCGCAGGGCGGTCTGCAGCACGATCGCGCCGCCCTGCGAAAACCCGGCGAGCACGATCTTGTTGTGGGGGATGCCTTTTTTCATTTCCTTCAATATCAATTCTTCCAACAAACCCTGGGAAGCGCGAATCCCTGCTTCATCCTCGGGGCCGCCGCCCATTTGCAGGATGTCGTACCAGGCGCGCATGCGCATGCCCATGTTGATCGTCACCGGGCGCAGCGGCGCATTCGGAAAGACGAAACGTATCGGCTTCGATGCGGGTATCCCAAGCTCCGGCACGATGGGCTCGAAGTCGTGGCCGTCGGCGCCCAGGCCGTGCAGCCAGATGACCGCGGCTGACGGCTTCGGACCGGTTTCTATTTCAATCACTTCAAGAACTTGTGCCATGCCGCGATTTTACGGCCGCCCGGTTAGCGGCTCGTGGGACGACATAGGCGCCATTATGCGCCGTCTACCGAGCCCAGGGAGCAGGGAATTGGACAAATCGTGCGGAGCAGAGCGGCCAGGGGCGGATAGATTTTCCGATCCGTCTTACAGTCGGAGTGCGCCCTTCGGCCGGAACGCCTTGATGACCCCCGAGTCAGTTTTGATGTAGGGGCCGCCAATCAGGTCGATGCAGTAAGGCACTGCGGCGAACACCCCGTCCAGCGTTTCCTTGATCGCCTTGGGCTGGCCCGGCAGATTGATGATCAGCGCCTGCTTGCGAATTACCGCCACCTGCCGGGAAAGGATCGCGGTCGGCACGTACCTCAGGCTCACGGCGCGCATCTGCTCGCCGAAGCCGGGCATCACCTTGTCCGCGATCGCTAAGGTCGCCTCGGGCGTCACGTCGCGCGGCGCGGGACCGGTGCCGCCGGTGGTGAGCACCAGGTGGCAGCCTTTTTCGTCGACGAGTTCCATCAGCGTTTTTTCAATTGTCTTCCGGTCGTCCGGGATCAACCGTTCTTCAAAATGCAGAGCCGGCGAAACAATGACTGCAGCGAGCCAATCCTTGAGTGCCGGAATGCCTTCGTCCTTGTAGACGCCGCCGGAAGCGCGGTCGCTCGCCGATACCAGCCCCACCTTGAGCAGTTCGCTCATTTCACTTCGAAAAAATCGAGTTCCAACGCCGCGGGGCGGCGCGCGCCGGTGGCGACGCAGACCGTCCGGTTCAGCCACGCGTAGCGCGGCGCCGAGGTCTCGAACCAGGGCGTGGCGCGCATGTAGTAGAGCGCGGGGTCCACGTCCTCGCCGCTCGCCACACGTTCGATCACCTCTTTCGGATCGTGCCGGTAGCCTTTGTTGTTGACGTAGATCTGTGCGCCGTCGTCGGTCTCGAGCGTGTAGCGCGCATCGAGAAAGGCCACGCTGTCGGAGCGGATCAGCTGCCAGTCGGCGCCGCCGGGCAGGATCCGGCCGCAAAGGCGCGGCCCGGAAAATTTTCCGCCAGTGATGCCGATGATCCGGCGGCGTCCGAGCGGCGTCTCGCCGAGATCCCGAACGGGTTCGAGGGTGACTTCCACATGCATCAGGGGTGCAAGTTCAATCATGAGAAAAATCCCTCAACACCCTGAACAGTTCGCGCTGCGCCCGGGGCGGCTTGCCTTCGGCAATCTCCTTGCGGGCGTTGCGGATAAGCGTGCGCATGCCCTGCAGGTCGGCGCCGGCGTGTTCGCCGGCGAACGCCGTCAGTGCCGCATCGTCGGCGATCAGCCGCTCGCGCCATTGTTCCAGGCGTTTCTGGCCCGCGCGCGCCGCGGCCGAACTGCCGGCAATCGCGGCAACGGCCGCACGCACGGGCCCGGGGTCGATCTTGCGCATCACCTTGCCGATGAACTGCACCTGGCGGCGCAGCGCCCCATGGCTCGTGAAGCGCTGCGCGTCGCGCACCGCCGCGAGAAGTTCCGCGGGAAGGCCGAGCGCGTCCAGCGTGACCGGAGGCAGCGCGATCAATGCCGCGCCCAGTTTCTGCAATTCCTCCACCTGCTCTTTTTTCTTTGTTCTGCTGACGAATTCGGCTTCCATCGCTTGCTATGATAGCGCGCCATGTCGAAAGCAAATCGCTTTACGTATACCCCCTCGCAGCTCAGGGAGTTCGCGCAGCTCGTCCTCGATGCGGCAAAGCGCGCCGGCGCCTCCGCTTGCGAATGCGAAGTTTCCGAAGGCCGGGGGCTGTCGGTCACAGTGCGCAAGGACGAGCCGGAAACAATCGAGCACAACCTCGACAAGGGCATCGGCATCACGGTATATTTCGGCGACCGTCCCAAGGCGCGCCGCGGGCACGCCAGCACTTCGGACTTCTCCACGGTAGCGCTGACCAGCGCTGTCGAGGCCGCGGCGGCGATCGCGCGCAAGACTGCGGTGGACGACTGCGCGGGTCCGCCGGAGCCCGAAGAACTGGCGCGAGCGCCCGATCTGGCCAATCTGGACCTGGATCTCTACCATCCGTGGAACCTCGGCACCGAGGAGGCGATCTGCATCGCGCGCCGCGCCGAGCGCGCAGCCTTCGCGCTGTCGCCGAAGATCAAGAATTCCGAGGGGGCGAGCGTTTCGGCGCAGCAGGGACAGTTCGTGTTCGCGAACAGTCTGGGGTTCATGCATGGCTTTCCGAGGTCACGGCATTCGATCTCCCTCTCGGTGATCGCCGAGGACCGCGGCCTGATGCAGCGCGACGACTGGTACAGTTCCTCGCGCCTGCCGGGCGGGCTCGCCGATCCCGAGGCGCTCGGCCGCTACGCCGGCCGGCGCGCGCTGGCGCGGCTGGGTGCGCGCAAGATCGCCACCCGCCAGTCGCCGGTGCTGTTCGAGGCGCCGGTCGCGGCGGGATTGATCGGGTCGTTCGTCTCGGCGGCAAGCGGCGGCAGCCTCTACCGGAAATCTTCGTTCCTGCTCGATGCGCTCGGCAAGCAGGTATTTTCCAGGGGCATCACGATCGAGGAGCGCCCGCACGAGCCGCGCGCGCTCGCCAGCGCGCCGTTCGACGAGGAAGGCGTGGCGACGCACCCGCGTGCGGTGGTTGAGGAAGGTGTGCTGAAAGGCTATTTTCTCGCCAGCTATTCGGCGCGCAAGCTGGGGATGCGCAGCACCGGCAGCGCGGGCGGCAACCACAACCTGGCGGTTGCCTCCAACGGGCCGGATCTCGAGGGCATGCTGAAGCGCATGGGGCGCGGATTCCTCATCACGGAGATGCTCGGCCACGGCACCAACGTGCTCACCGGCGACTATTCGCGGGGCGCCGCGGGCTATTGGGTGGAGTATGGCGAAATCGCATTCCCGGTGGAGGAGGTCACGGTGGCCGGCAACCTCAAGGACATGTACCGTGGCATCAGCGCCGTGGGCAGCGATACGCTGGTGCGCGGCGCCTACCGCTGCGGCTCGATCCTGGTGGACAACATGACCATTGCCGGAAACTGACGATGCCCAAACCCCTGTTGATAGAAATTGCCTCCGATGTCATCTGCCCGTGGTGCTACATCGGCAAGCGGCGGCTGGAAAAGGCGCTCGCGTCCCTGAACGGTGAAGTCGAGGTCCGCATCGAGTGGCTGCCGTTCCAGCTCAACCCCGACATGCCCGCCGGCGGCGTGGCGCGCGCCGACTACCGGCGCGCGAAATTCGGTTCCGTGGAAAAGGGGCACACGCTGGATGCGCGGGTGGCGCAGGAAGGCGCGGGCGAGGGGATTGCGTTTGCCTTCGACCGCATGAAGCGCACGCCCAACACGGTCGCCGCGCACCAGCTGATCGACCTCGCGCAGAAGCAAGGCAAGGGCGGGCAGGTGGTGGACATGCTGTTCCGCGCCTATTTCGAGGAGGCGCAGGACATCGGGGACGAGGCGGTACTCAGGTCGATTGCCGATGGCGCCGGGGTGACCGGTTGGCCGGGCGAAAAGGAAGGAAAAACCGTAAAGGAGAAAGAGGAGCGCGTGCGCGATCTGGGCATCAGCGGCGTGCCTACTTTCATCTTCGACAAGAAATCGGGCCTCTCCGGCGCCTATCCGCCGGAGCAGCTTGCTCAAGCGATCAGGGACGCAGTTTCTACGTAAAATCCAGCCGTCCGGCGACCAGCACGCCGTAGATCCGGATCGGCGAGCGGCGCGGCAGCTCGAGCTGCGGCAGCGGCTCGGCATCGAGGTTGAGATTCTCGACCGACAGCGCGCCCATCACCGCCTCGGACATTACGAATTCACCGGCGCGGGCGCGATTCACCATCGCCTGCGCGAGGCTGACGCTGTCGCCGAACGCCACGCGGCGCTCCAGGCCGCGCGGTCCCGCGATGCCGAGCAAGGCTTCGCCCAGGTGCAGGCCTTGCGCGACGGCACTGCGCAAGCCGTAGGCATTGCGCCATCTCTCTGCAAGCTTGGGAAAATCGGATTGAATGCGCTGCGCCGCGCAGACCGCCTGCTGCGACGCCTGGATGGCGTTGCCGCGGGTGAAGGCGGACAGGAGCATTTCGTGCTGCGAGGTGATCGCCTCGCCGTTGTGCGCCGTCACGATGTCGGCAGCGAAGGCGAAGAACTCGTTCGCCAGCAGGATCACCAGGCTGGCGTCGAGCGCTTCGGACATCCGTGCCAGGCCACGCAACTCGGTGCCAAGGAGGACTGCCTGGCGGCGTTGCGTCGCCGGCGTAAAACCGACCGTGGTTTTCTGGTGCAAAGACACTGGAACTGCGCCCATTCCGCTTCTCCCTGATGCGAGGCGATGGGCCCAGAGTACGGTTTGTAAGAAACTGTCAGCGAGGAACTATTGACGCTTTCCGTCTAAAGAAGGGTAATCAGGGCTATGACGAAGACGACCAGCGCACCGGCGGCGAAGAACGACAGCGACGCCTCGGAGATCCGGGGCAGGTCGGGGTCGCGCGGGACCGGCTCCGGATGATGCTCGTCGTGATGATCTTTCCCCGCCGCGTGCGCCGGCTTGCCGACCTTTTCGTTGAAAGTGACGAAGAAATCGTTTGCCACCTTGTTGGCGGCGGCATCCACCAGCCTGGAGCCGATCTGCGCGAGTTTTCCGCCGACGTTCGCTTTTACCTTGTAGGCGAGTTTCGTCGCATGGCCATCGGCTACGAGGCTGACGTCGGCGCCGCCTTTCGCAAATCCGGCCACGCCGCCCTGGCCCTCGAATGCAATCGAGTAGGAATGCGGCGGGTTCATGTTCGAGAGGTTCAGCCTGCCCTTGAACTTGGCGCTCACCGGCCCGACGCGCGCCGTCATCTGCACCACGTACTCAGTGTCGCTCACGCGTTCGATCGACTCGCAGCCCGGCACGCATGCCTTGAGCATTTCCGGGTCGTTCAGCGCGGCCCAGGTGTCGGCCTGCGATGCTTGGATCAGCTGCTCGCCCGTCATTTCCATGCGCGTTTCTCCAGTGCGGCGCGCGGCGCCTGTTCGGTAAGCGCGCGCGAGAGGTCGATGAGACTTTTCAGATTATGCACCGGCAGGAACCGGTCCACGTGCGGCAGCATCGCGCGCACGCCCGCCGGGCGCGCCTCGAACTTTTCGTAGCGCAGCAGCGGATTGAGCCAGATCAGCTGCTTGCAGGACTTGTGCAGCCGCTGCATCTCCTCCGACAGGCCTTCGCCCGCCTCGCGGTCCAGGCCGTCGGACACCAGCAGCAGGCAGGCGTTCTGGCCCAGCACGCGCCGCCCCCAGCGCCAGTTGAATTCGCGCAGGCTCCAGCCGATGCGCGTGCCGCCCGACCAGTCCTTGATCGCGTCCGCGACCCGCGCCATCGCCACGTCGACGTCGCGATGGCGCAGCTGGCGCGTGATGTTGGTCAGCCGGGTGCCGAACACGAACACCGAGACGCGGTCCCGGTCGTTGGTGATCGCGTGCAGGAAATGCAGGAACATGCGCGCGTAGGGATTCATCGAACCCGAGATGTCGCACAGCACCACCAGCGGCGGATGGATTCGGGTCGGCGATTCGCGCACCAGCGGGATCACATCGCCGCCCTCGCGCAGGGACTCGCGCAGGGTGGCGCGCAGATTTATCTGTTTTCCATTCGTGTTTATCTTGTTTCTTCTGGTGCGAATCAACGGCAGCGGCAGGCGCAGCTCGCGCAGCATCTTCTTCGCCTCGGCGAGCTCGGCGGAAGACATGGTGTCGAAGTCCATGCGCTGCAGCACTTCGTGCGAGGAGAACGTGAGCCGCGCATCCAGTTCGATCTTCTGCTCCTGCAGCTCCTCCTCCGCCTTCTTCTGGTTGAACAGGGCGTCGGAGAGCCGCTGGCTCTGCTCCTGCTCGGGCTTGCCGGCGCGGCCGTAGGTCTTGGGCAGGAGCGCGTTCATCATCTTTTCCACCAGCTTCGGATCGCGCCAGAAGATGCGGAACGCCTGGTCGAAGATGGGGCGCTGCTCTTCTTTCGAGAGGAAAACCGCCGACATCGTCCAGTACCAGTCGTCGCGCCGGTTGCAGTCGGTGAGTTCGAGGGCCTTGACGCAGTCCACCACGCGGTCGGGCCCCAGCCGCAGGCCCGCGGCGCGCAGCAGGCGCGCGAAGTGCATCACGTTCTCGGCGAGTTTCTGCCGGGTGCCGGCGGCGTCGATCTCCGGGAACACGCTAGGCCTCGGACTGCTTTTCGGCGGGCGCGGCGAGCGGGGACTTGCGCGCCAGCTTTTCCACCGCGCGCGAGGCCACGACTGCGTGGTCGGCGAAGTAGCGCTCGTGGTTGCGCTCCACATCGTCCAGGCGATAGATGTAGTTCACCATCATGCCCGCCGAGCGCGCCATGCCCGAATCGGAGGTGTCGCCGAGCCAGTTGAGGCGCTCCAGCGCCGCGCCGTTGCCCAGGTGGAAGCGCGCCACCGGGTCGAGCGGTTCGGCGCCCTGCTTGGCGCGCATCAGGTACCAGGCGCAAAGCCGCGTGAGGAGCTTCTGCAGCGCCTCGGGCACCTCGGCGGAATGCCAGCCGGGTTTGTCGATCGCCGCGAGCAGCGCGATGCGCTGCTCCGCATCGGGCCCCATCGACAGCGCAACGCGCGTCTCCGCCTGCGCCAGCCAGTTGCGGAAGTCGGGAATCGGCGACAGCGTCGCGAACGTGCGCAGGTGGGGGAACTCGCGCTTCAGTTCTTCGGCCACCTGCTTGACGAGCAGGTTGCCGAACGAGATGCCGCGCAGGCCCTCCTGGCAGTTGGTGAACGAATAGAAGATCGCGCAATCGGCTTGCGCGGCCGCCGCCACGGGCGTCTCGATGGCAAGCAGCGGCTGCACTTGCGCGCTGATGCCGCGCGTCAGCGCGACCTCGATGAAGATCAGCGGCTCGTCGGGTAGCTGAGGGTGAAAAAACCCGAAACAGCGGCGGTCCGACTCGAGGCGCCGGCGCAGGTCGCCCCAACCCTGGACTGCGTGGACCGCTTCATACTTGATCAGCTTTTCCAGTACCAGCGCCGAGGTGCGCCAGTCGATGCGCTCGAGCCGCAGGAAGCCGCGGTTGAACCAGGAGCGGAACAGGTGCAGCAGGTCGGCGTCGACGGCGCGCCAGTCCGGGTGCTTCTTCAGGCCGCGCAACAGCCGCCGGCGCATCTGGACGAGCGTCCCGGTTCCGCCCGGTGCCGTGTTGAGGCGGCGGAACAGCTCCTGGCGCGCCGTTTCGATCGTCTCCTGCAGGCGGATCAGGTTTTCCGGCGTCGAATCGTAGCGGTAGACATCCGCGGCCTTGCCGATCGCCTCCGGGGAGGGAGAGAAATCACGCGCCAGGATGTCGAAGAATTCCTCGCGGGCGCGCGGTTCGAGCCCCAGGTAGGCGGCGAGCGCGTCGCGCGCGAGGGCGGCGCCCGAAACTTCGCCGCGCTC
>SHXL01000109.1 GCA_009693345.1 Betaproteobacteria bacterium | reverse complement strand
AAATCGTCGTCGGGATCCACGTACAGGAGATGGCGCATGTAGCGCGCCGGGTCGCCGACGGGGTGTTCCCGCCTGAGCCAGCCGGAGCGCTTGCCGACGGCATCGCGCAGCACCGCAGCCAGTCCGGGTTCGTTCACCTTGCCTGTGGTGCGAAACGTCCTGCCGAATGTTTTCGCAACCCGGGCCAGTAGCGCCAGATCGGGATGGATGGGATTCATGGCAGCGAATTCACCCCAGCGCGTCCAGCAGTTGCACGCTCACCATTTCACCGGCCTCCACCCTGCCGCGCTCGTGCTCGAGCACGATGTAGCAATTCGCCTCCGACATGGAGCGCAGCACCCCCGAGCCCTGCTGGCCGGTGGTGCGGACTTTCCAGCCGCCGTTCTGGGCGAACAGTACGCCGCGCTGGTACTCGGTTCTGCCCTCGACTTTGCGGATGGCGGTCGCGGTGGCGGCTTGCAGCAGGGGAATCTCGAAAGCATCCGTCCGCCCTGCAAGCGCCAGCAAGGCATTGCGGACGAACTGGTGGAACGTCACCATTACCGCGACCGGATTGCCCGGCAGGCCGAATAGATAGGCTTTGCCGATCTTGCCGAAGGCCATCGGCCGGCCGGGGCGCATGGCGATTTTCCAGAACAGCACTTCCCCCAGTCTCGCCATCAGCTGTTTGACAAAATCGGCCTCGCCGACCGAAACGCCGCCGGTGGTGATGATGGCGTCCGCTTTCGCCGCCGCCGCAAACGCCGCCTCCAGCTTCTGCGGCTCGTCGCGCACCACGCCCATGTCGATGATTTCCACCCCGAGGCCCGAGAGCATGCCGTGCAGCGTGTAACGGTTGGAGTCGTAGACCTGGCCTTGCGCGAGCGGCGTGCCGATCGACACGAGCTCGTCGCCGGTGGAGAAGAACGCGACCCGCAGCCTGCGCATGACCTTTACTTCCGCAATGCCGAGCGAGGCGATCAGCCCGAGCTCCGCGGCGCGCACCGGCTGCCCCGGGTGCAGCACCGCCACGCCCGCCTTCAGGTCCTCGCCCGCGGCGCGCACGTTCTGGCCCGCCTTCTGGGCCGCGGGCACCGTGATCCAGTCCCCGTCGGCTCGGCAGACTTCCTGCACCACCACGCAATCCGCGCCCTGCGGCATGACCGCGCCCGTCATCACGCGCACGCACTCTCCGGCTAGAACTTTCCCCTGAAAGACCTTGCCGGCGAAAGCGGTGCCGATTTGACGAAGGCTCGTTTCTTTTTTTTCATCCGTTGATTGCAAATCGGAAAAACGGACCGCGTAGCCATCCATCGCCGAATTGTCATGCCCCGGGACATTGATCCGCGGCACAATCTCCTGCGCCAGCACCCGCCCCAGGGAATCGCGGATGGCGACGGTCTCGGTCTCCGTTACCGGGGTCAGGCAGGCACGGATCGCCGCGCCCGCCTTGTCGACGCGCAGCGCTCCCGGGTCGTAGCCGTCGAGGCAACTCACCACCTGCGCGATCGTGCGTGAAGGTACGCGCTCGGCGCTCATGCGCTTTTCAGCTCTTCCCGCGTGTTGATATTGCGGAAGGCGTCGGCTTCGTCGTCGAACGGAACTTCGATTACTTTCAGCGTCGAGTACCAGGCATCGATTTTTCTGCCGCCAGCCGACAGGAACCTTGAAAGATGATCACGGACCGAAACACGCACCAGTGAAAACACCGGATGCGGCTGGTCTCCCGTTTTCGCGACCGCAAGGTCATTATCACGGAGTTCCTGTTGCATCCTGGAGAAAAGATCCGGCGGCAGAAAGGGCGAATCGCAGGGAACCGTGAGAACGAGAGGGCGGCTGGCGGCGCAAAGGCCCGCGTGCAAGCCCGCCAGCGGGCCGGCAAAGCCGCCGATGGCGTCCGGCACCACGCGGTGGCCGAAGCCTTCGTAGGCCTCGATATTCTGGTTGGCATTGACGATGATTTCGGCGACCTGGGGCGCAAGGCGCGCGAGTACATGCGCGACCATTGGCTTGCCATGCAGCAGCTGCAAGCCCTTGTCCACGCCGCCCATGCGGCGCCCCTGGCCGCCCGCAAGTACAACGCCGGTCACGCCGTTCATGGCGTGATTGTAAACGGGGGAGGGGCCCTGTTTCCCCTCCCGGGGTCAGTCGACGATGCGCGACAGCACGACGTTCACGCCGCTTGCGCCCGGCGCGACCGGTGCGCTGGTGCCCTCGATGTCGCCCTTCTGGCTGATCGCATTGCCCGACTTGGATACCCGCGCCGCGACCACGACTTTGGCATGGCTCGAGATTGTGGCGCCGGGCGCCATCGCCATGCTGTCGTCCAGCGTGAAACGGTAGGGAAGCGCCGCGACCGTGGTTCGCGCCACCGCGAGCGGCATGCGCGATCCGCTCACGGGGCGGGCAAGGACGAAGACCGTGTCGCCGGGCGAAAGCCTTGCGGCGAGCGACGGTTCGATGCTTACCACGCCTTGCAGAGACTGCTTTGCCTTAACAGTCGAGGCTTTCTTTTGCGCCAGTGAATCGCCGCCAAGCGTGCGGGCTTCCTCGATGCTACCGGCCACCGATCGAGCGAATTCGGATTCCGGCGGTACGACCTTGAGGATCCGTTCCCAGTAGCCGATCGCCGCGGCGTAGCTGCGGCGATCGAACTCGGCGGTTCCCGCGAGCGCGAGAGATTTGACATGCTGCGGGTCGATCTCCAGCGCGCGTTTGACGATCGCGAATGGCTCTCCCTCGAGACTGCGACCGGGCGCCATGGCAAGGGTATCGGCGTAATCGGCAAGCAATCCGGCGTCCTTCGGCGAGAGCGCCGAAGCGCGCGCGTAGGCCGCGGCGGCGCCATCGTATTTTTGCAGCACGATGAGCGAACGGCCAAGGAGCATCCATCCTTCCGCATCGTCGGGCGTCTGCCGCAGCCGGGCCGCGAGGCGTTCCACCAGGGACTCCATCTGTTCGGGACTGATGGTATGGCCAATCTCCACCGCGGCACTGCCGATCGCGCCGGGGTTGCCGAGCTGAAGGTAGCCGAGCACGACGGCAAGCGGCAGCAGCAGGCCGACCGCGAGCGCCGCCGCCGTGTTTCGCCGCCACCCTGCGGGCTGCGGGGCGGCCGGTCCGCTGTACTCCGAGACGATGCGGCGCTCGACCTCGCGGCCGGCGCGCTCGAATTCCTCTTTCGTGAGGGCGCCATGCTGCAATTCGGCGGCGAGTTCCTCGAGCTGCTCCCGGTAAATGGCGGCGTTGGCGGCGACGCGCGCGTCCGGTGCGGTAGTGCGCCGGCGGACGAGCGGCGGCAGCAGGAACAGCAGGGCCGCCACGGTCAGCGCGGCGGCGATCGCCCAGAACAGCGTCATCGCGCGCCCCCGTCCGGTTTGCCGGACGGAGTCGCCGGTCCGAGCACGCGCTCGACCAGGCGCTTGTCGTCCTGACCCAGCGCCGGCTCCTCGGGCGCGCGGCGCCGGCGCCTCAGCGTCGTGACGAGCACCAGCGCTGCCGCGGCAAGGAGGACGAAGGGCCCGAGCCACAGCAGCAGGGTAGTGGCCTTGAAGGGGGGGTCGTACAGGACGAAGTCGCCGTAGCGCTGCACCAGGAAATCGAGAATCTCGTCGTCGCTGTGTCCCGCGGCGACCTGCTCGCGCAGCTGCCGGCGAAGATCCGAGGCGAGTTCGGCGTTCGAGTCGGCGAGCGTCTGGTTCTGGCAAACCAGGCAGCGCAGTTTTTCCGAGAGGCGACGAATGCGCTCTTCAGTTTCGGGATTCGCATTTCCCGAAATCGAAAAAAGAAAAAAAGCCAAAAACAGCAGAACTTTCATTTCTTCAGCGACATCACGAGCGGCAGGATCTTCTGCTCGAGCACTGCCGGGGTGATCGGGCCGATCTGCTTGTAGCGGATCACCCCTTCGGCGTCGATCAAGTAGGTCTCGGGCACGCCGTAGACCCCGTAGTCGATGCCGATGCGCCCGTCGGCGTCGACCGCCGAGAGTTCGTAGGGATTGCCGAACTGCTTCAGCCAGGCGTTGGCATCGTCGCGCTTGTCCTTGTAATTCAGGCCGAGGATGGGCATTACGCCGCGCTTCGCGAGATCCAGCAGCACGGGATGCTCCTCGCGGCAGGACACGCACCACGAGGCCCAGACGTTGAGCAGCCACACCTTGCCGCGCATGTCGCCGGGGACGAAGCGCTTGTCCGGCTGGTGCAAGATCGGAAGCTCGAACGCGGGCGCGGGCTTGCCCACCAGCGGCGAGGGGACCTCGCGCGGATCAAGCTTCAGCCCGACGACGAGGAAGCCGACCAGGATGATGAAAATCGCGAGCGGCCACAGGAAGCGCTTCAAGCCGTGCCGCTCCGGATAAGGGTCGCGTCGGCGGCGGATGCGTCCTCAGGCCGGCGCGCGGCATTCCGGTAGCGCCGGTCGATCGCGGCGAGCAGGCCGCCAAAGGCCATCATCAGACACCCGATCCAGATCCAGCGGATGAAAGGCTTGATGTGGATGCGCACCGTCCATGCATCGCCCCCTACCGCTTCTCCCAGCGCGACATAGACATCGCGCGAGATGCCGGCATCGATCGCGGCTTCGGTCATGGGGTTGCGTTGCACGAGATAAACGCGCTTTTCCGGCTCGAGGCGAGCGATGGTTGCGCCATCGCGCTGAACGAAGATCGTGCCGCGCGTCGCGGCATAGTTCGGGCCGCTCACCTCGCGCACGCCCTCGAAGCGGAAGCTGTAGCCGCCGAGCTCGGCGGTTTCTCCGGGCGCCATGCGCAAGTCGCGCTCGGACTCGTAGCTCTTGACCAGGGTGATGCCGATGACGAATACCCCGACGCCAGCGTGCGCGAGCAGCATGCCGAGGAAGGCGCTAGTGATTTTTGTTCTTGATCTAATTCTGATAATTAAAGAAGTCAAGGTACCTGCAAGAATCCAGAACGCGAGCAGCAGGCCGGTGCTGGTGAGCGCAGCCCAGCGTCCGAACGCCAGCGGCACGAAAAGTGCGCCGAGCAGCGCGACGATCGCGATCCAGCGCAGCCGCCGCACCAGTTGCGCCGCATCGCCCTTGCGCCAGGCCATCAGCGGCCCGATCCCGGCGAGCAGGATTGCCGGCGCCATCAGCGGCATGAACACCGAATCAAAGTAGGGCGGCCCGACTGAAATCTTGCCCAGGCCGAGTGCATCGAGGAACAGGGGATACAGCGTGCCGAGCATTACCGCGCCGCAGGCGACCAGCAGCAGCACGCTGTTGGCGAGCAGCATGGATTCGCGCGACAGCAGTTCGAAGCGCGCGCCCGGTGCGACGCGGTTCGCGCGCCACGCGTACAGCGAAAGCGAGCCCCCGATCACCACGGCGAGGAAGCAGAGGATGAAGATGCCGCGCTTGGGGTCGGTGGCGAAGGCATGCACCGAGGTGAGTACGCCCGAGCGCACGAGGAAGGTGCCGAGCAGGCTCAAGGAAAACGCGATGATCGCGAGCAGCACGGTCCAGGCCTTGAACGCGCCGCGCTTCTCGGTCACCGCGAGTGAGTGGATCAAGGCCGTGCCGATCAGCCAGGGCATGAACGAGGCGTTTTCCACCGGGTCCCAGAACCACCAACCGCCCCAGCCGAGTTCGTAGTACGCCCAGAAGCTGCCGAGCGCGATGCCGATGGTGAGGAAGATCCACGCGGCCGTGGTCCAGGGCCGCGACCACCGCGCCCAGCTCGCGTCGAGGCGCCCGTCGAGCAGCGCCGCGATCGCAAACGCGAAGGCGACCGAAAACCCGACGTAGCCCATGTAGAGCATCGGCGGGTGGAACACCATTCCGGGGTCCTGCAGCAGGGGGTTGAGGTCGTGGCCCTCCGCCGCCGCGGGAAGCAGGCGTTCGAACGGGTTGGAGGTGAACAGCATGAAGGAAAGGAATCCGACCGCGACGAGGCCCATGACGCCGAGGATGCGCGCCACCATGTCCTCCGGCAGGCTGCGGCTGAACACCGAGACCGCCAGCATCCAGACCGAGAGCATCAGGACCCACAACAGGAGCGAGCCTTCGTGGCTGCCCCAGGTCGCCGCAATGCGATAGGCCGTCGGCAGCCTGGAATTGGAGTTGGTCGCCACATTGAGCACCGAAAAGTCATTGCTGTAGAACGACCAGGCGAGGCAACCGAAAGCGAACGCGACGAAGACGAACAGGCCTTGTGCCGCAGGGCGGGCGACCGCCATGAAGCCGGGGGTTCCGCGCGCCGCCCCGGTGAGAGACAGGGCGGCCTGCGCGAGCGCGATGGCCAGCGCGACAATGAGTGCGAACTGGCCGAGTTCCGGAATCATCGGTTACCCCCTGGCGGCACGACGCTTTTCGCCGCTTTATCCGCCTCCGCCTTCGACAGCGCGTGCGCGGCCTCGGGCGGCATGTAGTTTTCGTCGTGCTTGGCGAGCACTTCGCTGGCGTGGAACGCGCCATCGGGCCCGAGCTTGCCCTGCGCCACCACGCCTTTGCCCTCCTTGAACAGGTCCGGAAGGATGCCGGTGTACACCACCGGGATGCTCTTCGCGGTGTCGGTGACGATGAATTCCACCGTGAGTCCGTCGGCGCGCCGTTTCAGGCTCCCCGATTCGACCATGCCGCCGACGCGGAAGGTCCGGTCCAGCGGCGCTTCCTTTGCCGCGATCTGGCTCGGGCTGAAAAAGAACACGACGTTGCCCTGGAAGGCGTTCAGCACCAGCGCGGCGGCGACCGCGATCAGCGTGACCCCCGCGACGATAGCGAGCATGCGTTGGTGTCTGGGTTTCATCTTCTCAGTGTCCAAACTTCAAGGGCAATGCAAAGAGCAGCAACGCCATACGAACCCCACACGTAGTAGCCGTATCCGCCCATGGCGATGAATTCATTTAGGCTTCCCCAATTCATGCCGCCGACCTCTGCATCCGCACCCATTCGGCATCGCGCTCGCGTTCGAGAATGATCGAGCGCACGCGGGAAAGCGCGGTTGCGATGCTGTACATCCAGGCCGCGAGCGCCATCAGCAGCATGCCGAGGAGCATCGCGGCGGCCATCGAGGGCGCGCGCGTCAGGCTCACGGACGCGCCCTGGTGCAGCGTATTCCACCACTGCACCGAAAAGTAGATGATCGGCACATTGACCACCCCGACCAGCGCGAGGATCGCGCCGGCACGGTCGGCGCGCACCGGATCGGGAATCGCACTCTTGAGTGCGATGAAGCCCAGGTAAAGGAACAGCAGCACCAGTTCCGATGTCAGGCGCGCGTCCCACACCCAGTACGCGCCCCAGGTGGGCCTGCCCCAGAGCGCGCCGCTCCAAAGGGCGACAAAGGTGAACATCGCGCCGGTCGGCGCGATCGCCGAGGACATCATGCCCGACAGCCGGGTGTTCAGCGCCAGTCCGAGCCCGGCCCAGCCGGCCATCACCACATAGAGGAACATCGACATCCAGGCCGCCGGCACGTGGATGAAGATGATCCGGTACGACTCGCCCTGCTGGTGGTCGGTGGGGGCGACCAGGAACGCGACATACAGACCGGCGAGCGCGAGCGCGCCTGCCAGGACCGAGAACCACGGCACCAGTTTTCCCGCGAGCGGGAAAAAAGCCTGTGGGGTGGCGAATTGTAATAACCGAGAAGCCATCAATCGAGGGCGACCCGGAGGGCCGCGCAGGCAGCCCATGGACCGATAAGCGAGGATACCGCAAGAAATGCGCCAAGCAGCGACAGGTGCGCCGACGGATTGATCCCGATCAAGGTGGAAGTCACCGCGCCGGCGCCGAACACCAGCACCGGAACGAATAGCGGCAGCACCAGCAGGCCGAGCAGTGCGCCGCCACCGTGCACGCCAAGCGTCAGTGCTGCCCCCGCAGAGCCGAGCAGGCTCAGCACCGGGGTGCCGATGAGCAGCGAAGCAAGCAGCACGCCCAGCGCGTCAGTCGGCAGGTCGTACTGCAGGCCGATCAGCGGCGCCGTGAGCGCAAGCGGCAGGCCGGTCAGCAACCAGTGCGCGCTGGCCTTCGAAAGCACGATGACGAGGAGCGGCTGCGGCGACACCAGCATCTGCTCCAGCGTGCCATCGGCATGGTCCGCCGCGAACAGGCGCGGCAGCGACAGTACTGCGGCGAGCAGCGCGGCGATCCAGACCACGCCCGCAGCCATCGCGCGCAGTTGGCCGGGTTCCGGTCCTACGCCGAGGGGGAAAAGGCTCGCCACCACGATGAAGAACACGAGCACGTTCAGCACGTCGCCCTTGCGGCGCAGCGCGAGGCGCAGCTCCCGGCGGACGATGAATGCGTAGGCCTGCAGCATCGCGCGTCAGCCCCGCATCTCAATGGCGCGCGCATCCGCTGCCGCGATCGGGATGTCCTGGTGCGAGGTCAGGACCACCATGCCGCCCGCGGCCAGGTGCGCAGCGCACAGCGCGCTGACGCGCGCGATCGCCTCGTCATCCAGCGCGGAGAAAGGTTCATCGAGAAGCCAGAGCGGCACGCTCGCGGACAGCGCGAGACGGGCGAGGGCGGCGCGCTTGCGCTGGCCCTGCGACAGGTACCGCGCCGGCAGGTCCGCGAGGCGGACAATGCCGAGGCATTCGAGGGCGTCCCTGATTTTCGATTCAGCAACATCCAGACAGGAAATCCGGGAAGAAAATTCCAGATTCTCCGAGACCGTCATTTCATCCTTCACCGCGGCGGCGTGCCCGAGGAACAGCATCTCCCTTCGGAAATCGTCGCCGATCGGTTCGCCGCGCCAGCGTACCGATCCGGCTGCCGGCCGCGTCAGCCCGGCGAGCGTGCGCAACAGCGTGGTCTTGCCGCTACCGTTGTTGCCGCGTACCCGCAGCAGCCCGCCGGCTTGCAGCGCGACGCCCAAGTCGGAGAACAGGCGCATCCCGCCGCGCTCGCAGGCGAGCGCCGTTGTTTCTAGCATGCCGATGATTTTACTTGCGAAACTGCCACAGCTCGCGGCCTGCAAATGGAGTATCGTGCGGGCGATAAAAAATCGCTGGCTCGTTCCGTTCCTTAATCTGGGGCACCTGCTAGACCACCTCGCCATGCTGGTCTTTCCGACCGCGGTGGTGGCGATTGGCCGCGAGTGGAACTGACCTGACCGATCTTTTGTACCAGGGCCATTGTTACTTTACTGCACCATCTGCGGTTGCGCGAGCATGAGGGGCCGAGGGCTACAGGCCGCCGGCGCCGGTGGCCTGTAGCCAAGCGAACTGTGGGGCCTCACCTCGTTGTATTCGC
>SHXL01000108.1 GCA_009693345.1 Betaproteobacteria bacterium | reverse complement strand
CGACGTCGGTGCGCTGGACCCGGAGCAGGTCCACACGCCCGGGGTCTACGTGGACCGCATCGTGCAAGGCCAGAGCTACCAGAAGCGGATCGAATTTCGCACCGTCGCCGGGGCCAGCGCGTCGAAGAAGGAATCGCCCGTGCGCACGCTGATGGCGCAGCGCGCCGCGAAGGAATTGCGCGACGGCAACTACGTGAATCTCGGCATCGGCATTCCGACGCTGGTGGCGAACTACATCCCGCAGGGCGTGAACGTCACCCTGCAGTCGGAGAACGGGCTGCTCGGCATCGGCCCGTTCCCGGCGGAGGACCAGGTCGATCCCGACCTCATCAACGCGGGCAAGCAGACCATCACTACGATTCCGGGCTCCAGTTTCTTTTCCAGCGCCGATTCCTTCGCCATGATCCGCGGCGGACACATCGACCTGTCGATCCTGGGCGGCCTGGAGGTCGCGGAGAACGGCGACCTCGCCAACTGGATGGTTCCCGGTGCGATGGTGAAGGGGCCCGGCGGCGCCATGGACCTGGTGGCGGGCGTGGGGCGCGTTATCGTGCTGATGGAACACAACGCCAAGGACGGCAGCCCGAAGATCCTGCATCACTGCAACCTGCCGATCACCGGCAAGGGCGTGGTCAACATGATCGTCACCGATCTCTGCGTGTTCGAAGTGGTGCCTGCGATCGGCCTGGCGCTGAAGGAACTGCATCCCGGCGTGACGCTGGATCAGGTGCGCGCCAAGACGGGCTGCGATTTCCAGGTTGCCCTGCCGGCGTAGCTTGCTATTTCTTCATCCGCTCTTCGCGAACGCGGCTGACCAGGTACGCTACGACTTCCAACATCTCCTTGACGCCGCCCGCAAGGCGCGAGCATGAACGTGAACATGACGGGCGATGTGATCGTCACCGGTAATTCAGGCGGGGCAGTCATCCAGTCGACGGGCGGGGCGCAGACGATCGCGGCGGGAAACAATGTCACCATGAACGCGGGTGGCGCCGGCGTGTCGTTCGTGGACGCCGTGATCCGGTCAACCGGAGGCCTGCAGACGGTATCGGCCGGCGCCACGCTCTCGCTCACCGGTGGCTTGGGTGGCGACCACAAATTCGCTTCGCTGCAAAGCAACGCCGGCCAGTCGATTACCGCCGCGGCAATCCAGCTCACGGCCGGAAGCAACGGCGCCGGCACGACGGGGAACGTCGCCGAAATCTGGCAGAACGGCGCCGGCTCGGCGCAAACCATCAACGTCACCGGCGGCGGCACGCTCTCTGTGCAAGGCGGCACGGGCAACAGCAATCAGGCCCACATCCTGAACTTCGGCACGAGCCAGACCGTCAGTTTCCCCACTGGCGGTACGCTGCAGCTCACCGACGGCAGCGGCGGCTACGGCAACGCGGCGCAGATCAAAACACAGAACGGCGGCACACAGACCATCCAGGGTTTCGCCGGTATCACCAACGCGCCGGTCATTCTGCTGCAGGGTGGCGGCACCGGCGGCATCGCGAACCTGGGCAACGAGACGACCATCCAGGGGAATCTCGCCACGCAGAATGTCTCCGCCGCCAGCATTGCGCTCCTGGGAGGCACCGGGCTCGAGTCGGGTGCGTACATTGGCGGCCAGGCCTCGGCGACGCTGACCGTCAGCGGTCTCACCCAGCTTACGGCCGGCAGCGGCACCGATGCCTCGGTAGCAATCGGCAACGACACCACCGGCGTGAACATCATTTTCAATTCCACGGGCGGGGTCAACCTGCAGGGCGGCACCGCCACCGCCACCGCCGCCGCCGGCGTCCGATCCGGATTCCGCACCGCAATCCGGAACCGCGGGCGGGACGGACAACACTGGCACAAGCACAAGCTCAGCCCCGGTGGATGACGGCTCGGGCGCGAGGAAACGGCGTGTTCCGCGCTGCGGTTAATCTCGCAATTCTCGCGCTGATGGCGCTGCCGCAGGCGGCGCTCGCGCTTACGGGCCAGATCACGAACCTCTCGGGCGCGGTGGTCGCGCGAGGGGCAGACGGCGTCTCGCGGATCCTGTCGATCCGCTCGGAGGTCATTGAAGGTGACGAGCTGGTGACCGCGGACAACAGTTATGCGCGGGTGAAATTCACGGATGGCAGCGAAGTGGTGATGCGCCCCGGCACCCAGATCAAGATCGATGCCTTCCGCTTCGAGGACGGCAATCCCGACCGCGACAGTTTTGTCGTGTCGCTGCTGAAAGGAGGAATGCGCAGCGTCACCGGGCTGCTCGGGCGGCGCAATCCGGGCCGCGCGAGCTACAACACGCCCACGGCGACGATCGGCATCCGCGGCACCCATTTCGGTGCCCTGGTCTGCAACAACGATTGCGCCAGTGTTCCATCGCCCACCGGAAGCCCGCCGGCCAACGGCCTGCACGTGGACGTCGCCGACGGCAGGATCGTGGTCACCACGGCGGCAGGCGCGCTGGAATTCTCGCTTGGCCAGTTCGGCTACGTGGCTTCGTCCACCGTGGTTCCCGTGACGATCCCGGCGAGCCAGGGCATCCGCGAGACGCTGCCGCCGCAGGCCATCGTCGCCACCATGGGCGGCGGTGGCGGTGTCGGGCGGGCGGGCGAGCTGGAGTGCGTCATCCGGTAATTGGTCATCGCGTTTGAGCTACGGGTTGAAGGCGTGTAAACTCCCACTTTTACGCCCTGCTCGGCGTCAATGACGAGATATGTCTTCGTAACCGGTGGTGTCGTTTCCAGTCTTGGAAAGGGTATCGCCGCCGCTTCTCTAGCCGCGATCCTCGAATCGCGGGGCATCCGGGTCACCAACATCAAGCTGGATCCCTACATCAATGTGGATCCAGGCACGATGTCGCCGTTCCAGCACGGCGAGGTGTTTGTCACGGAGGACGGCGCCGAGACCGATCTCGACCTCGGTCACTACGAGCGCTTCCAGTCCTCGAAGATGCACCGCTGGAACAACTTCACCACCGGCCAGGTCTACGAGTCGGTGATTAAGAAGGAACGGCGCGGCGACTACCTCGGCGGCACGGTGCAGGTGATCCCGCACATCACCGACGAAATCAAGCTCAACATCAAGCGCGGGGCGGCCGACGCGGACGTCGCCATCGTCGAAATCGGCGGCACGGTCGGCGACATCGAGTCGCTGCCCTTTCTCGAGGCGATCCGGCAGATGGGCCTGGAACTGGGGCGCGACAACGTCTGCTACATCCACCTGACCCTGGTGCCGTATATCGTCTCGGCAAGGGAGATCAAGACCAAGCCGACGCAGCACTCGGTCAAGGAGTTGCGCGAAATCGGCATCCAGGCCGACGTGGTGCTGTGCCGCACCGACCGGCCGCTGCCCGAAGACGACCGGCGCAAGATCGCCCTGTTCTGCAACGTGCAGAAGGAAGCCGTTATATCGGCCTGGGACGTGGATTCGATCTACAAGATCCCGATGATACTGCACGAGCAGATGCTCGACGAAATCGTCTGCCACAAGCTGCATATCCTGGCGAAGGCGGCCGATCTGTCGGCTTGGAAAAACCTGGTCCACTCGCTGGCGAATCCCGAGCACGAGGTGGACATCGCCTTTGTCGGCAAATACGTGGACCTGCAGGATTCCTACAAATCCCTGAACGAGTCGCTGGCCCACGCGGGGATACACACGCGCAGCAAGGTGAAGATCCATTACGTGGACTCGGAGGATATCGAGCGCGATGGCATCGCCGCCCTGGCGAAAATGGACGCCATCCTCGTGCCTGGCGGTTTCGGCAAGCGCGGCACCGAGGGCAAGATCCGCGCCATCCGCTACGCGCGCGAGAACGGCGTTCCCTACCTCGGCATCTGCCTTGGCATGCAGCTCGCCACGATCGAGTTCGCGCGCAACGTCTGCGGGCTGGACGGCGCCAACAGCACGGAGTTCGATCCGGAAACGCCGCACCCCGTGGTGGCCCTGATCACCGAGTGGCTGGACCGCACCGGCCGCATCGAGCGCCGGACTGAAAATTCGGATCTTGGCGGCACCATGCGCCTTGGCGCGCAGAAATGCCCGGTCGAGGCGGGAACGCTTGCCTATTCGGTCTATGGCGCGGAAGTGAATGAGCGGCATCGCCATCGCTACGAAGTGAACAATGTCTACGTGCCGCAGCTGGAGGCCCGGGGCTACAAGGTCTCGGCGCGCACGCCGAGAGAAAAACTGCCTGAAATGATGGAGTTGCCGGGCCACCCGTTCTTCTTCGGCGTCCAGTTCCACCCGGAATTCACTTCGACGCCGCGAGCCGGTCACCCGTTGTTCAAGGCCTTCGTCGATGCCGCCATCCGCTACCGCTCGGGTGCGAAGCGCGCGTCCCCTGACGGAAAGCTTTCCGTCGTTGCCGCATGAAGCTGTGCGGTTTCGAGGCCGGCCTCGACAGGCCGCTGTTTCTCATTGCCGGCCCCTGCGTGGTGGAGTCGCTGGAACTGCAGATCGAGACGGCGGGGCGCCTGAAGGAGATCACCTCCCGGCTCGGCGTGCCGTTCATCTTCAAGTCTTCCTACGACAAGGCCAACCGGAGTTCCGGCAAGTCGTTCCGCGGCCTGGGCATGGACAAGGGATTGAAGATCCTCGCCGAGGTCAAGCGCCAGCTTGGGGTGCCGCTGCTGACGGACGTGCATGAGAAGAATGAGGTCGAACCGGTGGCTGCGGTAGTGGACGTGCTGCAGACGCCGGCATTCCTGTGCCGGCAGACGGATTTCATTCACGCGGTCGCCTCGGCGGGAAAGCCGGTGAACATCAAGAAAGGTCAGTTCCTGTCGCCGCAGGAAATGAAGAACGTTGTTGATAAAGCGAGAGAGTCCTCTAAAAAAGAAAATATTCTCGTCTGCGAGCGCGGTTTTTCGTTCGGCTACGGCAATCTCGTTTCCGACATGCGCTCGCTCGCGATCATGCGCGACACGGATTGCCCGGTCGTCTTCGACGCCACGCATTCGGTGCAATTGCCGGGCGGTCAGGGCACCAGCTCCGGCGGCCAGCGTGAATTCATCCCGGTGCTGGCGCGCGCCGCGGTGGCCACCGGCATTTCCGGGTTGTTCATGGAAACGCACCCGAATCCGGACAAGGCACTGTCGGACGGGCCCAATGCCTGGCCGCTGCAGCACATGCAACGCCTGTTGGAAACGCTGGTCGAACTCGACCGCGTGGTAAAAAAGAGTGGTTTCGCAGAAAACCTGGTGAAAAAGGACAAGTCATGAGCTCTATCGTCGATATCGTTGCGAGGGAAATTCTCGACTCTCGCGGCAATCCGACCGTCGAAGCGGATGTCCTGCTCGAGTCCGGCGCCATGGGGCGCGCCGCGGTGCCTTCGGGCGCCTCGACCGGCAGCCGGGAAGCGATCGAATTGCGCGACGGCGACGCGAAGCGCTACGGCGGCAAGGGCGTGCTGAGAGCGGTGGAATCGGTCAACACCGAAATATCGGAGGCGATTGTCGGCCTGGACGCCTCAGAGCAGGCGTTCATCGACCAAACGTTGTGTGAGTTGGATGGCACCGAAAACAAGTCACGCCTCGGCGCCAACGCCATCCTCGCGGTGTCGATGGCGGCGGCCAAGGCCGCGGCCGAGGAATCCGGCCTGCCTCTGTACCGCTATTTCGGCGGCGCGGGCCCGATGCAGATGCCGGTGCCCCTGATGAACGTGGTCAACGGCCGCCCGCACGCCAACAACAATCTCGACATGCAGGAATTCATGATCGTGCCGGTCGGAATGAGCTCGTTCCGCGAGGCGTTGCGCTGCGGGGCTGAAGTTTTTTCTTCCTTGAAAAAAATAATAAATTCCAAAGGAATGCCCACATCAGTCGGTGACGAGGGCGGTTTCGCACCCAACCTGCCGACGCATGCGGCGGCGATCGAATTGATCCTCGAGGCCGTGGACAAGGCCGGCTACACCGCCGGCAAGGACGTGCTGCTCGCTTTGGACTGCGCTGCCAGCGAGTTTTATCAGGATGGTCGTTATGTTTTTAAATCTGAAGGAAAAAGCTATACGTCAAACGAACTGTGTGATTATCTCGCGGGGCTCGCCGACAAGTATCCGATCGTGTCGATCGAGGACGGGATGGCGGAGGCAGACTGGGCGGGCTGGAAGCTGCTCACCGCGCGCCTCGGGAAGAAAGTGCAGATCGTGGGCGACGATGTCTTCGTCACCAACACCAGGCTGCTGCGCGAGGGCGTGCGGCAGGGCGCGGCGAACGCGATCCTGATCAAGGTGAACCAGATCGGGACGCTGTCGGAAACCTTCGCTGCCATCGAGCTGGCGAAGCGCTCCGGGTACGGCACCGTGATATCGCACCGCTCCGGCGAAACCGAGGACACCACCATCGCCGACATCGCGGTCGGCACGAATGCCCTGCAGATCAAGACCGGCGCGCTGTCGCGCTCCGACCGCACCTCGAAATACAACCAGCTGCTGCGCATCGAGGAAGACCTGGGCGATTCGGTGAGCTATCCGGGCCGGGAGGCGTTTCTCCAACTGAGATGAAAATCCTCTCTGGCGTCCTTGTCGCGCTCATCCTCGCCATCCAGTATCCGCTCTGGCTGGGCAAGGGCGGCTGGCTGCGCGTCTGGGAAGTGGACCGCCAGCTGGACGCGCAGCAGCAGAAGAACGCGCGCCTCGAAACGAGAAACGGCGCTCTCGCCGCCGAGGTCAAGGACCTGAAGCAGGGCCACGACGCGATCGAAGAGCGCGCCCGCTACGAGCTCGGGATGGTCAAGAACGACGAAGTATTCTTCCGGGTCCCGGCTAAGTAGCTAGTTGACCCTCGCGTAGCGCGCTTCCGGTCGGTCGTCGGACTTGTAGACCGTGGTCACGTTCGTCTTCATCGCCCACGGCCGCAGTTGGTGGTGCAGCGGCACATAGTAGTACTGGTCGCGCGTGATCGTCAGGCCTTCGCGCAGCATCCCGTCGCGCTTCTTCACGTCGCTTTCGATGTTGATCGCCTGAATGAGCGCGTCGAGCTTGGTGTCGTTGATGCGGCCCAGGTTGAAGCTGCCGGCCGCGCCCGTGGTCTTGGAATGCACCAGCGAGAACAGCGAATAGTTGGTGTCGAAATTCGACACGCCCCAGCCCAGCATGTAGGCGTCGTGGTCGAAGTTCTGGATCTTGGCGATGAAGATCGGCATCGACTGCGCGAGCAGGCGCACCTTCAGGCCGATTCGCGACCACATGCCTACCAGCGCCTGGCAGATTTCCTCGTCGTTGACATAGCGGTTGTTCGGGCAATCGAGCTGGAAGGAAAATCCGCTCGGATAGCCGGCTTCGGCGAGCAGCTTCTTCGCCCCATCGACGTTCACCGGCGACACCTTGTCGAGATCGGCCGACCAGCCGTGCACGCTCGGCGCAACCATGATCGCGGCGGGAATCGAAAGGCCGCGCATGGTGACCCGGCGGATCGCCTCGCGGTCCACCGCCATGTTCAGCGCGCGGCGCACCCGGACGTCCTTGAAGGGGTTCTTGCCCTTGACGTCCGAGAACTTCAGCTCGTTGCTGAATTGGTCCATGCCGATGAAGATGGTCCGGTTTTCCGCGCCCTCGAGGACTTTGAGCTTCGCATCCTTGCTCAGGCGCACCACGTCCTGCGTGGGCAGGTCGGTAAGCAGGTCCACGTCGCCGGCCAGCAGCGCGGCAACCCGGGTCTGGTCGGACTTGATCGGCGTATAGATCACCTCCGTCACATTGCCCTCGATCTTGTCCCACCACGCCGGATTTGCCTGCATCACGATGCGCTTGTCAGGTTCCCAGAGCTTGAGGAGGTAGGGCCCGGTGCCGTTGGTGTTGCGCGAAGCGTAGGTGTCCTCCTTGCCCTTGAAATCCTGCACGTTCTCGGACCTGTTCTTCGCCGACCAGGCGCGGCTCATGATGCGGAAGTCGACCAGATTGGGCAGCAGCACCGGATTGGGGCCCGACAGGATCAGGTCCACGGTGTGATCGTCGATCTTTTTGACTTCCTTCACGCCCTGCACATAGATCTGCATGGTGCCCTGGGGCTGCATGATGCGGCCATAGGAGAACACCACGTCATCCGCCGTGAACGGGTTGCCATCGTGGAACTTGATGTTCTTGCGCAGATTGAATCGCACCTGCGTCGGCGTCACGAACTGCCAGCTGGTGGCGAGTGACGGTTCGACCTTGAACTTCCTGTCGAAGCGCACCAGTCCTTCGTAGACATGCTGCATGATGCCGTTGGTGGTGGCGTGGTTCTGGGAATGCGGGTCGAGCGTGATGACGTCGTTCTGCGCTGCCCATTTGAGCGTCACGGCGTGCACGGGAGCGGCGGCCAGGGCTGCGGTGGCGAGCACGATCGCCAAGTAACGGTTGAATCGCATGGGTATTGCCCTCCTTTGGAGAATCTATAATACATGGATACATGGGCCCCGGGAGATCATCCATGAAACTCACGCAAAGCCAGATCGAAAGTTTCGAGCGCGACGGCTACCTGTTTTTCCCCGGCCTGTTCAGGCCGGATGAGGTCAAGGTCCTGCAGGACGAGGTGCCTGCGCTCTACGCCCAGCGCCGGCCCGAGAACGTTCGCGAGAGGACGGGCGACGTGGTGCGCACCAATTTTGCCGCGCACCTTTATAGCGCCCCGTTCGCCCGGCTGGCCCGGCATCCGCGCATGGTCGAGCCGGTGCGGCAGCTGATCGGCGAAGACCTCTACATGCACCAGTTCAAGATCAACGGCAAGCAGGCCTTCGACGGCGACGTCTGGCAGTGGCACCAGGACTACGGCACCTGGAGGAACGACGACCAGATGCCCGAGGCGCGCGCCATGAACGTGGCGATCTTCCTCGACGAGGTGAACGAGTTCAACGGGCCGCTGATGTTCATCCCGGGCAGCCACAAGCTGGGGGTGCTCGACGCCGGCCACGATACGAGCACCACGAGCTATCCGCTTTGGGTTATTTCGGATGAAACGATAAAGAAACTGGTCGACCGCGGCGGCATCGTCGCGCCGAAGGGGGCGCCGGGTTCGATGCTGCTGTTCCACAGCTGCCTGGTGCATGCCTCGAGCTCGAACCTGTCGCCCTGGAACCGGGTGAGCGTGTACCTGTCGCTGTGCGCAGTGTCGAACCATATCCGCCGCTTCAAGCGTCCGGACTACATCGCGCACCGCGATTTCACGCCCATCCAGTGCCTGCCGGACGATTGCCTGTTGAAGGAATACGAGGTTGCGCTGCCCTGGAAGGACCGGTTCAATGAACCTCTACGCCAAGCTTCTTGAGCGGGAAAACCAAGGCAAACCCCTCCGCGTGGGACTCATCGGCGCTGGCAAGTTCGCGGCGATGTATCTCGCGCAGGTGC